>NZ_DATFFD010000155.1:0-3065 GCF_035250425.1 Sphingopyxis sp. | reverse complement strand
TCGCTCCCCGCGCGGCTCGGCTCGGCGCAGCACATGGCGCGGCGGTCGCCGATTCGCGCCACCGCGATCGAGGCCGAACTCGGCACGCGCTACACGATCGATACGCTCAAAAAGCTCGTTCGCCGCTACCCGAATCGGCAGTTCATCTGGATCATGGGGGCCGACAATCTGGTCCAGTTGCCCCAATGGCGCGACTGGCGGGGGATCGCCCGACTCATGCCGATTGCGGTTATCGCGCGTCCGGGCTATAATGATCGCGCCCATGCAAGACGTGCGATGGGTTGGCTTCGGCGCTTCGTCCGGCCCGTGGACCAGAAATTGCATTGGACGGACTGGAGACCGCCCGCCCTCGTGTTCCTGCGATTTTCGCCCGATGTGCGATCCGCAACTGCGATACGGCAGGCCAACCCCCGCTGGTTCGAACGTTATGAAGGCCGCGCCTTGCGCGACCCGCTGACGCGTTTGCGGCTTGTGGACCCGACTAGGAAAGGACGCATTTGATCTCCGCAACCCAGGATGCCGCCAATGGCGCCGCATCCGCCCCAAAGCCTTCTGGCGATAACGTGGACGCGCTCCACGCTCTGATCCTCCACCAGCTGGATGAGGACCAGGCCCAGGAAACCATCTCCATCCCGCTTGCCGGTAAAAGCAGCATCGCCGATCATATGGTGATCGCGAGCGGCCGGTCGACGCGTCATGTCTCGGCCATCGCCGAGAAACTGGCCCAGCGGATCAAGCAGGAAGCCGGCCGCCAGGTTCGTGTCGAAGGGCTGCCCAATGCCGATTGGGTGCTGCTCGATGCGGGCGACGTGATCGTCCATCTGTTCCGTCCCGAGGTTCGCAGCTTCTATAACCTCGAGCGCATGTGGTCGTTCGGCGACGCGCCGCCGGTCGCCGCAGCGAATTGACGTGACCGCCGCCTGAAGGTTAGGCGGCGGATATGTTGCTGCACATCATCGCGCGCGGGCGCATCGGGCGCGGGCCCGAGGCCGAGCTGGTCGAGCGTTATATGAAGCGCGTGACCTGGGCGCAGAAGATTTCCGAGCTTCCGGATACGGGCGGCCGCATGCCCGCCGCCGCCGACAACAGCCGGACCATATTGCTCGACGAGGGCGGCGACCAGATGTCGTCGCTCGAATTTGCCAAATTGCTCGAAAAATGGCGCGACGGCGGGGTGCGCGAGGCGCGCTTTTGCCTCGGCGCCGCCGACGGTTTCACCCCCGAGGAGCGCGAGGGCGCCGATAAGGTCATCGCCTTTGGCCGCGCGACATGGCCGCATTTGATGGCGCGCGCGATGCTCGCCGAACAATTGTGGCGCGCGACCAGCATCGTCGCCGGCCACCCCTATCACCGCGAAGGCCGTCAGTGAGGCGCGCGCTCGCCGCCGTGGCGATCACTGCCGTTTTCGGCGGCGCGGCCCTCGCGCTGGCGCAGAGCGACATCTTCGATCCGCAGGCGATCGCCGCGCGCGAGCGCAACCAGCTGATCGATGCCAAGCAACAATCGGCGGCGGCGATGGCGCGCAGCGCGTTGCTCGAAAAACAGGCTGTGGCGGCGAACAGCGAGGCCGACCGGCTGAAGAAACGCAGCGCCGCCCTCGCCGCGCGCATCCAGTCGGCCGAGGCTGACATCAGCGCCGGCGAAGCGCGCGTCGCGCTCGTCAGCCGCCGTCTCGCGGGTCAGCGCGCGCGGCTGGCGCAGCAACAACAACCCTTGCTCGAACTCGCAGCCTCGCTTCAGCAATTGAGCCGCCAGCCCCCCGTCAGTGTGCTCGCGCAGCCGGGATCGCTGACCGACATGGTGCATGCGCGCGCGGTGATCGACGCCGCGATGCCGGTGATCGAGCGCCGCACCGCCGGTGCGCGGCGCGAACTCGGGGCGCTGCAGATGGTGCGGCAGCAGCAGGCGGTGGCACTGAAGGCGCTTTCGGCGAGCAAGACGCAGCTCGCGCAGCGCCGCGATGCGCTCACACGGCTCGAAAATGAAGGCCGCCTCCGCTCGCGCGAGCTGATGAGCAGCGCGCAGCTTGAGGCCGACCGCGCGCTCGGGCTTGGCGAAAAGGCGCGCGACATCGTCGATCTGATGGACTCGCTCGAAGCCGATGGCGCGGTGCGCGCCGAACTCGCGCAGCTTGCAGGACCTTTGCCGCGCCCGCGCAATCCTGCGGGCAACGTCGCCAGTGCCGCGCCGCCGACCGCCGCCGAAGCCGAATTGGCGGAGGGCGCCTATCGCCTGCCCGTCGTCGGGCGCATCGTCGCGGGGCTTGGCGAAGTCAACGAAAGCGGCGTCCGATCGCGCGGCGTGACGATCGCGGCGCGCCCGGGCGGCCAGGTCGTCGCCCCGGCCCCTGGCCGCGTCGGCTTTGCCGGCGATTATCGCGGCTATGGCAAGATCGCAATCATCGACCATGGCGGCGGCTGGGTGTCGTTGCTCACCGGCATGATCGCGCTCTCCGTTGGCGTCGGCGATACGGTGGACGCCGGGGCGCCGATCGGCCGCGCGGGGTCGGACGACAGCCGCATCACCGTCGAGCTCCGCCGCGCCGGCCGTCCCGTCGACATTGTCGCGATGATCGGCTGAGCGGCACCGTTAATCGCCCATTCGGCTGCTGCTCCGTATAGGGATGCACCGCTTGACGCCCGTAGATTTGCGTAGGAGGATGGCGTGCCGGGGATTATAAGGCCGGATTGCTCTCGCGTGACTGAAAGACGCCCATGACCGAATCGACCAAGACCGCCGTGTCCGGAACCTCTTCGTCCCCACGGCGCCGCTTCGCCTTGTGGCAGGGCGCCGCCGCGCTCTCGACGCTGGCGCTCGTTCCGCTCGCGACCGGCGCGATGGCGACCGTCGATTCGAAGACGCAGGAAGAAATCTCGCGCTTCATGGACGTCTATCTCGAGGTCAAATCCAACTATGTCGAACCGGTCGACGATTCGAAGCTGATCGAAGGCGCGATCAACGGCATGCTCGCCAGCCTCGACCCGCATTCGGGCTATCTCGACGCGCGCGGCTTTTCGAACCTCAGAACCCAGACCGACGGCGAATATGGCGGACTCGGCCTGTCG
>NZ_DATFFD010000154.1:0-9071 GCF_035250425.1 Sphingopyxis sp. | reverse complement strand
GGCCGCGCAAAGAGCATCAGCAGCGCCGCATAGCCAAGCTGGATCAGCAGCACGGCAAGCCCGAGCCGCGAGCGCCACGCCGCCCAGCCGAGCAGCGACAGCGGCACGAGCAGCGCCCCGACCCATCCCGCGAAGAAGCGCAGCAGCGACGATGCCTGGACGAACGACAGATAGGCGATCCAGCCGCCCTGTCCGCTCCATCCCTGGCTCGCGGCGTCGGCGGGGGTCGTGACCGCCGCCAGCGCCGCGATATGCGCGCCGAGGCCCGCCGCGAAGCCTAGCCCGATCGCGAGCCAGCCCGCCGCCGCGCGCCAGTCGCGGTCGATCAGCGCGAACAGCCCCAGCAGCATCGCGACCGGCAGCACGGTCTCGCGGATCGCGAGCGCGGCGGTGACGATCGCCATGGTCCACCACGGACGCGCCGGACGATATAGCGCGAGTGCGAGCGCGAGGAGCACCCCCGCCGCGACTTCATGAATGAACAGCCACTCGCGCGCGGCGAGCTGCGTCAGGTTCCCCGCGACGAACAGCGCGCCGACCGCCGCGGTGCGCGGAAGCGCGGGCTCGGTTCGCAGCCGCCGATACCAGGCAAGGATGGCCGCGCCGCCGATGACGAGCAGGAGCAGCATCGCCTTATGTTCGCCCAACGCGGCAACGACATAGGCCAGCGTCGGCAAACGGACCGTCACAAAGGGACGCAGCGGATAGTCGCCGGCGCGGTGTTCGGCCGCGGCCGCGGCATAATAGGATTCGCCCGCTTCGACCCGCGCCGCGATACGCGCATAGAGCGCATGATCGCCGACGAGGCCGTCGAATTGCGCCAATGTGGGTTTTGCCACCGCGAGATGGGCGCGGCCGACACCGCCAGCCGCGCCCCAGATCATCAACAGCGCAAGCAGGCCCAGCACCGCCGCCGCGACGGGGCGCGAAACCCCGGCGAAGCGGTTCCAGCCCGGCGCGCCCGCCCTCATTTGCGCCATGTGAGCGCCGACGACATCGCGAAGTTCCAGATCGCGCCGACCAGCACGCCGGCGACCCCCGCCACCCACCAGCGTTCGTCATGCCCGGCCATCCACGTGCCGATGCCGATATTGGCGACCGCGCCGAGCGCCGAAATCGCATAGAAGCTCGCGAGCCCGCCGACGAGGCGCCAGCCTTTCAGCTTGCGGTCGGCGTAGGTGAAGCTGTTGTTGAGGAAGAAGTTGAAGGCGATCGCCGTCATCACCGCGCTGGTCTGCGCGGTGACAAAGGCGCTGCCGGTGCCGAGGATCGTGCGCAGCACGGCGAGGTGGACGAACACGCCGAGCCCGCCGACCATCAGGAATTTGAGCAACCGCACGGGCACGAAGCGGCCGATCGTCTTGTCGGCGATCAGCTCGGCATATTCGGCGATGACGCGCGCGCCGATCTTGCTTTCGCCGGCCTCGCGGGTGCGGAATTGATAGGGGATTTCGGCGACCTTCAGCGGCGCCGGGCTCGACGCCAAAATATCGATCAATATCTTGAACCCGACAGCCGAGAGGCGCGGCAGCGCGCGTTCGAAGGCATCGCGGCGAACCGCGAAAAAGCCGCTCATCGGATCGGACACGTCGGTGCCGAGCGCGATCTGCCCGGCGCGCGTCGCGAGCCGGCTCATCCGCGCGCGATCCTTGTCCCAATCGCCGACCCCGCCCCCCGCGACATAGCGCGTGCCGACCGCGATATCGGCGCCGCCCGCGATCGCGTCGATCAGCCGCGGCAGCGCGTCCTCACTATGCTGGAGGTCGCCGTCCATCACCGCGACAACGGGCGCGGCGGTCGCCAATATACCCTCGACCACCGCCGACGACAGGCCGCGGCGGCCGACGCGCTGGACGATGCGCACATGCCGCGATCCGCGGCCGATGCGGCGCACTAGCGCGCTCGTCCCGTCGGGCGAATTATCGTCGACGAAGACGACTTCCCACCCGCGTCCTGCAAGCACGACCGAGAGTTTTTCGATCAATTTCTCGACATTGGCGGCTTCGTTGAGCGTCGGCACCACGACCGCGACCTCGAGAGGCAGGCTGTCGACCGGAAGGATCGTGTCGGCAATCAGGATGTCGTGGCGCATGAAACCTCGGTTCTGTCCGGATTTCACGTCCGGGGTTGGTCGAGGTCTGCGCTTAACGATTTAAGGTAAATGTCCGGTAACTACGCGCCGGAAGGGTGCTGTCAGCCCAGCCAGTTCAGGATGCCGGCGCCCGCCGCGGCGCCGACGAGCGCGGTGAGTGCGTAACGCCACCAGCGCTTTTTCTCGCCCACATCCCACATCAGCGCGATGTCGGGCAGCGGCGGCGCCGGCGGCGCGGCGCCCTTTTTCGGCAATTGCGCGTCGAGGCGGCGGATGATGTCGGGGATCAGCGCCAGCGTCTTGCCCTGTTCGCGCAGGCCATCGGCGAGCGCGGCCTCGGGGCCGAGTTCGTCGCGGATCCATTCGCTGACGAACGGACCCGAGACGTCCCACATATTGATCTGGGGATTGAGCATCGTCGCGACGCCTTCGACCATCACCATCGTCTTCTGGAGCAGTAGCAGGTGCGGCTGGGTCTGCATGTCGAAATCGCGGGTAATCGCGAACAGTCCATCGAGCATTTGCCCGACGCTGAGCTCGCTCACCGGCTTGCCGCGCATCGGCTCGCCGACCGCGCGCAGCGCCGTCGCGAATTCTTCGACATTGTGATAGTCGGGCACATATTGCGCCTCGAAATGAATCTCGGCGACGCGGCGATAATTGCCCGTGGTCAGGCCATAGAGGATCTCGGCGAGCCAGTAGCGCGCCTGCCGGTTGATCCGCCCCATGATGCCGAAATCGACCGCAGCGATCGTCCCGTCGGCCTTCACGAACAAATTGCCCTGGTGCATGTCGGCGTGGAAAAAACCTTCGGCGATCGCCTGGCGCAGGAAGGCGTTGACGAGGTTCGCCGACAAGGCCTCCATGTCGTGCCCCGCGGCGATCAGCTGCTCGCGGTGCGAAATCTTGATGCCGTCGATCCATTCGAGCGTCATCACGCGGCTGGCGGTGCGGTCCCAGTCGATCGCGGGGACCTGATAAGTCGGCACCCCGACCATCGCGTCGGCGAGTTCGGACGCCGAGGCGGCCTCGCGGCGGAGGTCGAGCTCGCGCAGCGTCCAGCGGCGGAAATTGGCGATCACTTCGCGCGGCCGCAGCCGAGTCGCTTCGCCGCCGAGCGCCTCGAGATGTGCGGCCGCCCATTCATAGGTGTCGATGTCGCGTGCGAACTGCTTGTCGATGCCGGGGCGGCGGACCTTCACCGCGACCTTGCGGCCTTCGGTCGTGACCGCGCGGTGGACCTGCGCGATCGAGGCCGATCCGACGGGCTCGGGATCGAATTCGCTGTAGAGGCTTTCGAGCGGGACCTCGAACGTCGCCTCGATTTCCTGCCTTATGCGGTCGAACCCGACCGGCGCGAGGGCGTCCTGCAGGCTCAGCAAATTGCGCGCCGCCTCCTCACCGACGAGGTCGGGGCGCGTCGCGAGTGTCTGGCCGAGCTTGACCGCGGCCGGCCCGATCGCCTGGAAGGCGGTGGCATAATCTGGAATCTTCGGCTGGATCGTGCCCAGCCGCGCGATCCGGCACAGGCGCTTTACCCCCGCCGGCGTTTCGGGCGCGGCTTCGATCCCGCGCAGCGCGCCATGGCGCGCGAGGATGCGGCCCCATTTCAGCAGGCGCAATATGTGGACGACGGGACGGGTCAACGGGCTCCCCTCCCGCATGCGGGAGGGGCAGCGAGACTTGCGAGCTTGCTCGCAAGTCGCGTCGGGGTGGGCAGGAGCAAAGTTGCTGGCCCACCCCCGGCCCCTCCCGCATGCGGGAGGGGAGAAGAATGTCGCGCTCTCACGCCTTCCACCCGCTGTGGATGGCGACGAGCCCGCCGAGGATCGGCTCGACCTTCACCGCGGTGAAGCCGGCGTCACCGATCATCTGCGCGAATTTGGGCATCGGCGGGAAGCGGCGGATCGATTCGATCAGGTAGCGATAGCTGTCCTCGTCGTCGGCGATCAGCTTGCCGAGCTTGGGGACGAGATGGTGCGAATAAGCGTCATAGGCCTGCGCGAAGCCCGGCCATTCGTTCGTCGAAAATTCGAGGCAGAAGAAACGCCCGCCATAGCGCAGCACGCGGTGCGCTTCCTTCAGCGCCGCGGGAATGTCGGTGACGTTGCGGATGCCGAAGGCGATCGTATAGGCGTCGAAGAACTGGTCGGGGAAGGTCAGCTTCTCGGCATTCTGTTCGGACCAGACGAGGCTGTCGATCCCACGCTCGGCGGCGCGTTCGACGCCGACGCCGAGCATGTCGGGATTGATGTCGGCGACGGTGATGTTCGCGCCGAACCGCTCCATGCGAAAGGCGATGTCGCCGGTGCCGCCCGCCATGTCGAGGATCGCCTCGCCCTCGCGCGGCTTCACGCGGCGCACGAAGCGGTCCTTCCACAGCCGGTGCATGCCGCCCGACATCGCGTCGTTCATGATGTCGTACTTGCGCGCGACGCGGCTGAACACCTCGCCGACCATCGCGGTCTTCGCGCCCGCGGGAACCTGTTCATAGCCGAAGCTGACGGTGTCGGGAGTGGCCATGGAGTGCGCGCCTTTGCGGGGAGATGGTGTGTTGCGTCGGCCTTTAGCCGGGCCTTGCCGTGCAGGCAAATGGCGCGTAGCCCGATGCGCGATATGCCCGAATTGCCCGAAGTCGAAACCACCGTTCGCGGCCTTGCGCCGTTCCTCGAAGGCCAGCGGCTGACGGCGGTCACCACTTTCCGACCCGATCTGCGCCGGCCCTTCCCGGCCGACCTTGCGCAGCGGCTGACCGGCGCAACCGTGTCGGGCCTGTCGCGCCGCGCCAAATATGGCGTCATCTCGACCGACCGCGACGATCATATGATCTTTCACCTCGGCATGTCGGGGCGCTGGCGGACCGAGGGCGGCGAGGCGGGCAAGCACGACCATCTGCTGCTCGAAACCGCGGGGCACCGGCTGTTCCTCCACGATCCGCGGCGCTTCGGGTCGGTCGACCTTGTGAGCGGCGACCCGCTAACCTTGTTTCCCGCCTTCGTCACACTTGGCCCCGAACCTTTGTCCGACGCTTTCGACGCCGCTTATCTGGCGAAGGCACTCGCCGGACGCCGCGCACCGATCAAGGCGATGCTGCTCGACCAGACGATCGTCGCGGGGCTCGGCAATATCTATGTGTGCGAAGCGCTCAACATGGCGCGTATCGCGCCGACCAAGCCCGCGGCCGATGTGTCCAGGGCGAAGCTCGCGGCGCTGGTGCCCGCGATCAAGGAGGTGCTGATCGCGGCGATCGCGGCGGGCGGCTCGACCTTGCGCGATTTCCTCAGCCCCGAGGGCGATCTCGGCTATTTCGCCAAGGACTGGCGCGTCTATGGCCGCGAGGGCGAGGCGTGCGAATGCGGCGGGACGATCGCGCGGATCGTGCAGAGCGGCCGGTCGACCTTCTATTGTCCAAAATGCCAGCGGTGATGGGGGCGGGAATCGCAGCAATCGACGGTGGGTTCAACGGGTCGCCGCAACACGCTGAGCGAACATTTCAGCGGGTGTCTGATACATCAAGGTTTTTCTGGGGCGCTCGTTGAGCTGGCGAGCGATGGCGCTGAGTTTGGCCTGGCTGTGCAGGGAGAGATCGGTTCCCTTGGGCAGATACTGGCGCAGCAGGCGATTGGTATTTTCGTTGGTGCCGCGCTGCCACGGGCTTTGGGGGTCGCAAAAATAGACTTCGACCTCGGTAGCCAAGGTGAAGCGCTGGTGATCGGCAAGCTCCTTGCCGCGATCCCAGGTCAGCGACTGATAGAGCTCGCGAGGCAGTTTGCGCGCCTGTTTGATCAGGGCCGTGACGACGCTGGCGGTCTCCTTGTTCGCCACCTTGGCCAGGATCACGTAGCGCGACTGGCGTTCGACCAGCGTCACGATATGGCTGTTTCGCGCGCCCGAGATGAGATCGCCCTCCCAATGTCCAGGCACGGCGCGGTCCTCGACCGAAGCGGGGCGCTCGCTGATCGATATCGCATCCTTGATCTGGCCAAGCCCGTCGCGCTTCAGGCTGGCGTGGCGCGAGCGGCGGATCGTGCGCTTCGCCCGCAGATGCTCGAGCAGTTCCTTCTTCAAGACGCCGCGCGCCTGGATGAACAGGCTTTTGTAGATCGTCTCGTGCGACACGCGGTGCTGCTCTCCGTCCGGAAAGCCGCGCTTGAGCCAGCCAGCGATCTGCTCGGGTGACCAACTGCGGCGCAGCTTGCGCGATACTGTTCGGCGCAAGGCGGGATAGCAAGCCAGCTTGCACCGCTTGGGCCGCAGCGCGCGGTCCCACGCTGCCTGATCCGAAACGGTCCCGCGATACCGGTCGCGACCGCCACCCCGCCCGACCTCCCGACTGATCGTCGAAGGCGCCCGGCCAAGCTGGGCTGCGATCGCTCTGAGCGAGCGGCCGGCGACAAGTCCTCTTGATATCTCCTCGCGCTCGCTCAGGCTGAGGGATCGTTCCGGCCGCTTGCGCTCCGGCGGACGAATGCCGCCCGACGGCGACAGCACCGAAAATCGACGACGACTGCCGATCAAACCGCCGCCCGATCGAACTCATCGACTCCCCGCGCTGCCATCGGTCCCAGATCTCGGATCGCTGGGCCGCCGAGTAATAAATCCGCTGACGCTGCTTCATCCCCACACTCCTTCTCCTCAAAGAATGAAGTGTTGCGACGATCCGTTGAACCCACCGTCGTTAGCCGCCATCCCCGCCTGATGAAGTGCAAGCGCCATTGTAGGGCCGGGGGCGCAGCGCTAAAGCAACGCGCGTGACCGCGACATCCTCCCGCATCGCCGCTTTCGCCGACCGCTGGCCAAAGCTTGTCGCCCTCCTGCTCGGTGCCGTTTCGGCAACCGGCTTCGCCCCGCTCCACCTGTGGCCGCTGACCTTGCTGGCGCTCGCCGGCTGGATGGCGCTCGTTGCGCGCAGTCCCAAGGGTTCGCGGGCGCTGGGTGTCGGCTGGGCGTTCGGCGTCGGCCATTTCGTCGTCGGCCTGAACTGGATCGCGACCGCCTTCACCTATCAGGCGGCGATGCCAGCGTGGCTCGGGTGGATCGCGGTGTCGTTGCTGTCGCTGTATCTAGCGGTCTATCCCGCGCTCGCGGCGTGGGGGGCGTGGATGGTGCGCCGTTGGGGCGAACCGGCGACGCGCTTGACTGCGCCCTCCTATATTCTTGCCTTTGCCGGGCTCTGGACGCTCACCGAGTGGTTGCGCAGCTGGGTGTTCACCGGCTTTGCGTGGAATCCGCTTGGCGCGATCGCGATCGGGTTTGCCCAGCCAACGCAGTTGATCGGAACCTATGGCTTGTCCGGGCTCGTTGTCTTGGTCGCGGCGATTTACGTCCTGCCGTACTTTCAGCGCCGCATGACCGGGGAGGCGCCGCCTGAGATATCGGAACGCAAGCAGCTTCTCTATCAACTCGCGTTTGGTGGGACCGTCGCCATCTTCATGGCTCTCGCTTATTTCAACTCGCTTTCGCCTTATGAGAGAAAGTCAGAAGCAGGCACAATCCCCATCACCGTCGTCCAACCCAATGTCGGGCAGGAGGACAAGTGGGAGGGCAGCAAGGCCGACCTCAATTTCGAAAAGCTCGCGCGGCTGACGACACCCAAGGACGACACGCCGCGGCTGATCCTGTGGCCCGAGGCGGCGGTGCCCGATTATCTCGAAGCGGGCTATCCCGCGCCTTACTACGACCGCTCGCCCGTCGAGGCGCGCTTGCGGCTTACCCAGCTGATGAACGCGCAAGACCTGATGCTGCTCGGTGCGCTCAAGCTCGAACTCGACAAGAGCGGCGACGTCGTCGGCGCGCGCAACGCGGTGATGACGGTCCATGCCGACGGCACCCTCGGCCCGCGCTACGACAAGGCGCACCTCGTCCCCTACGGCGAATATCTGCCGATGCGGCCGATCCTGTCGGCGATCGGCCTGTCGCGCCTCGCGCCCGGCGACATCGATTTCTGGCCCGGCCCCGGCGCCCGCACCCTCGACCTTGGCGCTTTCGGCCGGGCGGGGCTGCAAATCTGCTATGAAATCATCTTCTCGGGCCAGGTCGTCGACCGCGCGCATCGCCCCGATTTCATCTTCAATCCGTCCAACGATGCCTGGTTCGGCAGTTGGGGCCCGCCGCAGCATCTGGCGCAGGCGCGGCTGCGCGCGATCGAGGAAGGATTGCCCGTCGTGCGCTCCACGCCGACCGGGATCAGCGCCGTGATCGATGCCGACGGGCGCGTGCTCGAATCGCTGCCGATGCATCGGGCCGGCCGGATCGATACGACGCTCCCGCCTGCCCACGCCCCGACGCTATTCGCCCGGTACGGGAATCTCCTGCCGGTCGGATTTGCGTTGCTGCTGCTCGCGCTGGCCATTGCCTTTCGTCGGCGCGGACGCTAACAGCGCCCCGACATAAAGCTTCCTTTATATCCGTTCACAGAAGGCTCTCCATGCGCAACAGCTTCCTCTTCACCTCCGAAAGCGTGTCCGAAGGACATCCCGACAAGGTGGCCGACCAGATCAGCGATTCGATCGTCGACCTGTTTCTGTCGAAGGACCCCGAAGCGCGTATCGCGTGCGAGACGCTGACCACCACCCAGCTCGTCGTGCTGGCCGGCGAAATCCGCTGCAAGGGCGTGTTCGAGAATGACGAGTGGGCACCGGGCGCGCTCGAGGAAATCGAAGCGACCGTGCGCAATACGGTACGCGAGATCGGCTATGAACAGGACGGCTTTCACTGGAAGACCTTCCGTTTCGAGAATAATCTCCACGCCCAGTCGGCGCATATCGCGCAGGGCGTCGACGAAAGCGGCGACAAGGACGAAGGCGCGGGCGACCAGGGCATCATGTTCGGCTATGCGTCGGACGAGACCCCCGACCTGATGCCCGCGACGCTCGATTACAGCCACAAGATCCTCGAGCGCATGGCCGCCGACCGCAAGGCGGGCACCGCGCCCTTCCTCGAGCCCGACACCAAGAGCCAGGTCACGCTGCGCTACGCC
>NZ_DATFFD010000153.1:0-62654 GCF_035250425.1 Sphingopyxis sp. | reverse complement strand
CGCGGGGGCCGCTTCGGCGGCCGGCAACGGCAGGTTCGAACCCTGGCTGTTAAGGTAAACAATCAGGTTGGCGCGGTCTTCGGGGCTGCTGAGCCCGGCGAACGACATCTTCGTGCCCGGGGCATATTTACGCGGGCTGGTGATCCACGCGTTCATGCCCTCGAAATCCCAATTTCCGGCGACGCCCTTCAGCGCATCCGAATAAGCGAAGCCCGGAACATGGCCGTGCGGCTTGCCGAGCGCGCCGAACAGATTCGGGCCGATCCCATTGGCGCCGCCCGAATTGATCGTGTGGCATGCGGCGCATTTCGCGAACACCGCCTCGCCCTTCGCCGGATCGGCGGCGGCGAGCAGGTTGGCGAGCGGCACGGCCGATTCGCCGCCACCAGCACCGGCTTCGGCGTCTTCGATCGGATAACCGGGCTTTTCGGGATTGTGGCTGGCGAACAACATGCTCGACCCGATGGTCAGGCCCAGCGCGCAAATGCCGGCAAACAGCACCCAGCCGGCAATAGTATTGTTGCGATTGTCCATGCTCTAGCAGCCCCGTTTACGGACGCCCGCTTGCCGGGCGCATATTTGATTTGGACGCTCCCTTACTGGCGCGGGGACGACGGCGCAAGGGGATGAAATCGGGCGACGACGCGAAGGATGCGGGCGCCGGTTGCGCGGGTGCGGCCGGGCGGCTATGCGCCGCGGCTCCAGCTTGGGAAGGCAATCATGGGCAGTTATTCGGCTTCGGCACAGCATCTGGTCGACGAAATGCGTAACGCGGCACTCGCGGAGCCCGCGCGCGGGCTGGCGTTTCAGGGTGCGCCGGGCGCGAACAGCGATCTTGCCGCGCGCGAATATGATCCGAATTCACTGCCGATGCCCTGCTATGCGTTTCAGGATGCGATCGACGCGGTGCGCGACGGCCGCGTCGACCGCGCGATCATCCCGATCGAAAACAGCCTGCACGGCCGCGTGGCCGATATCCACTTCCTGCTCCCCGAATCCGGCCTGTCGATCGTCGGTGAACATTTCCTGCCGATCCGCTATGGCCTGATGAGCCGCGACCTTGGGCCGGTGACGCGCGCGATGAGCCATGAGCAGGCGCTCGGCCAGTGCCGCCACTGGCTGCGCGCCAACAATATCGCGCCGGTCGCGCACAGCGATACCGCGGGCGCCGCCGCATGGGTCGCCGACAGCGACGAGGTCGGCCTTGCCGCGCTCGCGCCGCCGCACGCCGCCGAACTCTATGGCCTGACGCTCCACGGCACGGGGATGGAGGACGCCGATCACAACACGACGCGCTTCGTCATTCTTGCGCGCGAACCGCTGACCGGCATTGCCGCGATCGACGGACCGCTGATGACGACCTTCATGTTCGAGGTGAAGAACATCCCCGCCGCGCTCTACAAGGCGCTCGGCGGCTTTGCGACCAACGGCGTCAACATGACCAAGCTCGAAAGCTATCAGACCGGCGACAGCTTTGCGGCGACGCAATTTTATTGCGACATCGTCGGCGCGCCGGGCGACGAACGGATCGATCGCGCACTCGAGGAACTCGACTTCCAGACCAAGTCGCTGCGGTTGCTCGGCACTTATGCGCAGGCGCGCGAGCGCCGCTAAATCCTGCTGGCGCTAGCCGCCACGGCGGCGGAGCATCCGTGCGGTCGCCGACGTCTGGACGATGAACAGCGTCACGAGGATGCTCGAGACGATAAGCGCGAACAGATCGAAGGGCGAGAAATTGGTGCCGTGGATGTCGCCGCCGCCGATGATCGGCATCGCAATCGTCATCGCCATCAGCATCAGCCGCAGCTCGGTCGGGCCCCCTGCCATATAGGACAGGCGAAACTCGCCGACGACCTTGGCGGCGATGAAGGTGTGGATCGACAACAGGAAATAGCCGATCACCGCCATCAAGGCGACGTCGAGCCGCATGAAGGGGCTCATCCCGATCGCGCTGATCATCAGCAAGGTCGCCAGCGCATCGACGCTATGGTCGACGAAATAGCCATAGTTCGGCCGCTCGATGCCGCGCCAGCGCGCCAGGCTGCCGTCGAGCGAATCGCCGAACCAGTTGACGATATAGCCGACGAGCGACAGGCCGAGCCATTCGCTGTCGAACCAGCTGAGCACATAACCCGCGGCGACCAGCACCGCGCCGGCGAAGCCGAGCGTGGTGAGCTGGTCGGGCGTGACCCAGCCGGGAAGGCGCGCGCATAACCAGTTGAGAAGACGGCGTTCGCTGCGCGCGAGGATATTCTGCTGGATGCGGACCGGCGCCTTGGCGACGGGTTCGAACTTGCTCATGAGGACCCTTTGTTGCCGACTGTCACAAAAGTGCCGGCCGGATGTCATCGCGGCGTCATAGAGGCAAAGTCGGGTTTGCGAAAGGGCAGGGCGGTAAATGCGCCGCGTGTGTGCGACGATCAGTCCTGCCAGGGACCGATTTCGCCGACGTCGCCGACTGCGCGATAGCGTACCGCGCCGTCGACCCAGGCGACTTCCCACATCGGCGCGGGGCGCGCCCATTCGCCGATCACGAACAGCGGCAATTTGTTCGCGGCGACGAAGGCAAGATCATCGGGGGTCGGGCCGGGGATGGTCGTTTCATACCGCTGGTGAATGCGGATGACCGCGAGCGTCGTCGCGGGCGGCGCGGGAAGCGACTGGCGCACCGGAAAGCCCATGCTCGCGGCGACGGCGGGATAGCCTTTGTCGTCGCGGGCGATCAACAGCACCTTGTCGGCGTTCGCATAGGGGCCGCCAACCGCGCGACCGACGACCTTGCGCCCCGCAATCGCGGCAAATTCGCGCAAGTCGGTGTCGGCGATCGGCGATGGGCGCGCGGCCGCCGAGGCGACGGCGGCATCGGGAGGCGCGGGGACGGGATCGGCGGCGAGCGCCGCGACGAACAGCAACGCGGCGATCAATGCGCTTCGCCCCAACTCTTGCCGATGCCGACCTCGACCTCGAGCGGGACCGAGAGCGTGAGCGCGGGCTCCGCGGCGCCCGACATCACCGCGCGGATCACCGCGCCCGCGGCTTCGGCCTTGTCCTCGGGCGCCTCGAACACGAGTTCGTCGTGGACCTGGAGCAGCATCTTGACGTCGGAGAGTCCGGCATCGGCGAGCGCCTTCGGCATCCGCGCCATCGCGCGTTTGATCAAGTCGGCGCTCGTGCCCTGGATCGGGGCGTTGATCGCGGCGCGTTCGCTGCCCGCGCGTTCGTTCTGGTTCGCCGCCTTGATGCGCGGGAACCAGGTTTTGCGGCCGAACAAAGTCTCGGTATAGCCCTTCGCGCGGACGCTTTCGAGCGTGTCGGTGATGTAATCGGAAATTCCCGGGAAGCGCTCGAAATAGCGCGCGATCAGCGCCTGCGCCTCGTCGGGCGTGACTTCGAGCCGGCCCGCGAGGCCCCAGCGCGAAATGCCATAGAGGATCGAGAAGTTGACCGTCTTCGCCTTGCCGCGCGTGTCGCGGTTGACCTCGCCGAACAATTCGATCGCGGTCGCGCTGTGGATGTCGTCGCCGCGCGCAAAGGCTTCCTTGAGTTCGGGGACGTCGGCCATATGCGCCGCGAGCCGCAGCTCGATCTGGCTATAGTCGGCGGCGATCAGAACATGGCCGGGCGCCGCGATAAACGCATCGCGAATCTGCCGCCCCGTCTCGGTCCGTATTGGAATGTTCTGGAGATTCGGGTCAGTCGAAGACAACCGCCCCGTCTGCGCGCCGACAAGGCTATAGCTCGTGTGGACACGGCCTGTGGTGGCGTTGATCTGCTGCTGCAGCGCGTCGGTATAGGTCGACTTCAGCTTCGAAAGCTGGCGCCATTCCAATATCTTGCGCGCGATCGGCACACCGTCGCGTTCCAATCGTTCGAGCTCGCTCTGGTCGGTCGACCAGTCGCCCGACTTGCCCTTACGCCCGCCCTTGAGGCCGAGCTTGTCGAACAGGATTTCGCCGAGCTGCTTCGGGCTGCCGATCGCAAAGGGCTGGCCGGCGAGGCCGTGGATATCGCCCTCGATGCGCAGCATTTCGGCCGCGAACTCGCCCGACAGGCGCGCTAGATATTCGCGGTCGACCATGATCCCGGCGCGCTCCATCCCTTCGACGATCGAGGCGAGCGGGCGGTCGACCATCTCATAGACGCGTGTGCCCCCTTCGATCGGCAGGCGCAGCTTGAGCAATTTCCAGAGGCGCAGCGCGACGTCGGCATCCTCGGCGGCATATTCGGTCGCGCGGTCGAGCTGCACTTCGGCAAAGCTGATCTGCGATTTGCCCGTCCCGCACATTTCCTTGAAGGTCAGGCAGGTGTGATCGAGGTGGAGCTTCGCCAGCTCGTCGAGCCCGTGCTGATGCTTGCCCGCGTCGAGCGCGAAGCTCATCACCAGCGTGTCGTCATAGGGCGCGATGGTAACGCCATGCTGCGCGAGCACGCCGATGTCATATTTGAGGTTATGCCCGACCTTGAGCACCGCATCATCGGCGAACAGCGCGTGGAGGCGCCCGATCGCGACGTCCATCGCGATCTGCTCGGGCTTTTCGGCGAACATGTCGGTGCCGCCATGGCCGAGCGGGATATAGCAGGCGCGGCCCGGCGCGGTCGCCATGCTGACCCCGACGAGGCGGCCGGTGACGCTGTCGAGGCTCGCGGTCTCGGTATCGACGCCGACGACATGCGCGGCGCGTGCCTCGGCGATCCAGCGGTCGAGCGCCTCGACCGTGGTGACGCATTCATAGAGCGTGCGGTCGATGGGCGGCATTGCGGGCAGCGTCGGCGTCGACGGCCCGGCGGGGGCGGCAACCGGTGCGGCGTTTGCGCGCGGAAAGGTCGGCGGTCCGCCGGGAGTGGCGCCGAGGTCGAGCTTTGCCGACAGCGAACGGAAGCCATGTTCGTCGAGGAAGGTCTTGAGCGGCAGCGGCGGGATCGCGCCGAGCTTGAGCGTATCGAGCGCGTCGGGCAGCGCGACGTCGCGCTTCAGGTCGACGAGGATACGCGACAGTTCGGCCATTGCGCGGTGCTCGATCAGATTGTCGCGCAGCTTCGACGCCTTCATCGTCTCGGCGCCGTCGAGCGCGGCGGTCAGATTGCCATATTCCTGGATCAGCTTGGTCGCGGTCTTCGGCCCGACCCCGCGCACGCCCGGCACATTGTCGACGCTGTCGCCCATCAGGGCGAGCACGTCGCCCACCAGATCGGGCGTGACGCCGAACTTCTCGTTCACCGCTTCCAGCCCGAGGCGGACGTTCTTCATCGTGTCGAGCATATCGACCTGCGGCGCACCGTCCGCCGGCTCGCGGATCAGCTGCATCAGATCCTTGTCCGACGACACAATCGTCACGTCCCAGCCTTCGCGCACGGCGGCCTCGGCATAGGACGCGATCAGGTCGTCGGCCTCAAACCCCTCCATCTCGACGCATGGCAGCGAAAAGGCGCGCGTCGCGTCGCGGATCAGCGGGAATTGCGGACGCAGATCCTCGGGCGGTTCGGGCCGGTTCGCCTTATACTGGTCGTAGATGTCGTTGCGGAACGACTTGCTGCTATGATCGAGGATGACCGCAAGATGCGTCGGCCCGTCGGCGTCGTGCAGATCCTTCGCGAGCTTCCACAGCATCGTCGTGTAGCCGTAAACCGCGCCGACGGGCACCCCCTTGGGGTTCGTCAGCGGCGGCAGGCGGTGATAGGCGCGGAAGATGTAGCTGGAGCCATCGACCAGATAGAGATGATTCTTGTCCGACATGGGGCGCGGTGTAGCAGGGGGCGGGAGGCAGGGCGAGACCCGCTGCCGCTCCACCGTGCTTTGTCCGGTTCAATCCAAAATCGCGCGCGCTATTTGCGCAGCTGCCCGCGGATCGCGCCGTCGGGATAGGCGGCGGTGTGGATGTTCACATAATAGTTGGACCAGTCGCGCTCGATCGCATCCTCGGTCCATTCGGCCCGGCTCTTGCACCCTTTCCAGCCACCTTCGTTCGCCTTGGTGATCGGGAACACGACCGGGCCGTTCGTGCCCGCGCGGCCGCGATGGATATGCATTGCGGTGATCGTGTCGAGACCGCGGATGTCGTTGATGTCGTAGCAAATCTGGTCGATCTCGTCTGTGACCGTGATCTCGGCGCGGGCATAGCCGTCGGGATCGCCGGGTCCGACCTCGTTCGATCCGGCCAGCGTGGCGTTATAGGTATCGCCGACCTGTTCGGCGACCCCTTCCTCGACGGTCGCGCAGCCGGCCAGCGCGGTGGCAAGCAACGGCGCGGCCCAAATGAGCCTGTTCATCGTTCTTCTCCCAGGGTTGCGACGGCCAAGTCGGCCTGTCTTCACAACCCGCCGGAAGCTTGGGAGTTCCTATTCGCGCGGCTGCGGCGCGATATCGAAATGCATCACATCCTCGCGCGTGCCGAGCTTCGAGACGGCGGTGGTGCAGGGGGCGTCATCCGTCCATCGTAACCGGCGGCGCGGTTCAGCGATAGTCGATGCGCAGTTTCGCCGCCGCCGCGACCGCCGCGTCGCGGGCCTGCTCGATCGTCCCGCCCGCGACGCGCGCCAGTGCGACGCCCATGCGGCGATACGGCCGCGTGACGGGCTTGCCGAAGATGCGCGCATCGACGGCGGTTTCGGCGTTCGGCGGGGTCAGCGCCTTGGCAAGGCCGGTGATCGCGAAATCGCTCGCATCGCGGTCGGCGAGCAGCACCGCGCTCGCGCTGGCGTCGGGCACCGTGACCACGGGGATCGGCAGGCCGAGGATCGCGCGAGCGTGGAGATCGAATTCGGACAGCGATTGCGAGATCAAAGTGACCATGCCGGTGTCGTGCGGGCGGGGCGAGAGTTCGGAGAAGATGACCTCGTCGCCCTTCACGAAATATTCGACCCCGAAGATGCCGTGGCCGCCGAGCGCGTCTACGACCTTCGTCGCCATCGCCTGCGCCGCCGCCAGCGCGGCGTCGGACATCGCGGCGGGCTGCCAGCTTTCGCGATAGTCGCCGCGTTCCTGGCGGTGCCCGATCGGCGGGCAGAAGGCGACGCCATCCTTGTGGCGGACGGTGAGCAAGGTGATCTCATAATCGAAATCGATGAATGCCTCGGCGATGGCGCGCAGCCGGTCGCCGCGCATGCCCGCGGCGGCATAATCCCACGCGGCGTCGATGCCGCTGGCGTCCCTGACCGTGCTCTGGCCCTTGCCCGACGACGACATCACGGGCTTCACGACGAGCGGAAAGCCGATGCGCTCCGCCGCCGCGACCAGCTCCTCGCGGCTCGTCGCATATTCGAAAGTCGAGGTCTTCAGGCCCAGTTCGCTCGCGGCAAGGTCGCGGATCGCGTCGCGGTTCATCGTCAACTGCGCCGCGCGCGCTGATGGCACGACATGGAAACCTTCGGCTTCGACTTCGGCGAGGATTTCGGTGCGGATCGCCTCGACCTCGGGCACGATATGGTCGGGGCGATGCTTTTCGATCGTCGCGCGGAGTGCGTCGCCGTCGAGCATCGAAAACACCTCATAGCCGTCGGCGACCTGCATCGCGGGCGCGCCCGCATAGCTGTCGCACGCGATGACGCAGCATCCGAGCCGCTTCGCCGAAATCACGAACTCGCGGCCGAGTTCGCCCGAACCGAGGAGAAGGATGGTGGCGGTGGGGGTCATGCAAAAACTTTCCATCGACGTTGGGCGCAAGATTCGGGACGCATCGCTGCGCGGCCTCCGCCATATGGATTTCAGCATCAAAGTGCGACAGCGAATGACATCCAAAGGAAGATCCCGTGGCCCATTATTTTAAAACCATCTGGTCGCCGGTCGGCGAATTGACCCTCGTCGCCGACGACCGGGGACTCGCCGCCATATTGTGGGAAAATGACAAGCCCGACCGGGTCCGGCTCGGCGCGCTCACCGAAAAGGCTGATCATCAGGTCCTGCTCGAAACCGAGCGGCAACTCGCACAATATTTCGCCGGGACACGCCGCACCTTCGACGTGCCGCTGTCCTTCGCCGGGACCGATTTCCAAAAGCGCGTGTGGTCCGCCCTGCTCGCCATTCCGTTCGGCGAGACGCGCAGCTATGGCGAGATCGCCGGCCAGCTCGGCAACCCGGGCGCTTCGCGCGCAGTCGGCGCCGCCAATGGGCGCAATCCCATCTCGATCATCGCGCCATGCCACCGCGTCGTCGGATCGACCGGCAAGCTGACCGGCTTTGCTGGCGGGCTCGAGGCGAAGCGGTTCCTGCTCGATCTGGAAGCGGTGGATTAAAGATCGAGCGTGCGGATTTCGGGGGTGAGCTTCCACCACATCAAGGCGCCCGGCACCGACGGCGCCCCCGCCGCAATATGCTGCGCAGCAAATAAAGCAGGGCGCGCTCGTTCGCACCGCGGCGATGGACGCGGGCTTTGCCGACACCGCGCATCTATCGCGCGCCTTTCGCGAAACCTTTGGCCTCACGCCCAGCGCGGCGATAAGCGCGCTGCCTTTATAGCAGGGTCAGGCGGGCCAGCGGTCGGTGTCGTGGTCGGGGTGCTGGTGGTTGCTCGCCTTGATCGCGCCGACAAGGTTGCTCATCACTTCTTCGGTCGTGCCCTCGGCCTTGATCGGCAGATCCTCGAACAGCGACAGCTGGCCTTCGATCCCGAACTGGGCCTGCGGCGGGAACGCCGAGGGATCGTCGAACGAGCCGGTCGTCAGGTTGATATGCTTGCTTTCGGCATAATCATAAGTCAGCGGCGTCCCGCAGTCGCGGCAGAAACCGCGCGCCGCCTTGTCCGAACTGTTGAAGGTCGCGGGCGCGCCGCGCGTCCATGTGATCGCATCGCGCGGCACGCCGATCAGCGCGATGAAGAAATTGCCCGCCGCCTTCTGGCACATCCGGCAATGGCAGATGTGCGAGCTGTCGAGCACCGCGGTGACATGATAGCGCACCGCGCCGCATTGGCAGCCGCCCGACGCTTCGGTTTCGATCCTGTCCATGGCATTAGGCTATCAGCGGCGGCGCGGTCTCGCAACCGCGCCGCCGGGCTGCGTCACGCGCCGTAACGTTCGATCACTTCGGCCAGCGGAACATGGCCGAGGCAGAGGCCGTGTCCCGGCGCCGTCTCTCCGCTTTCGAGCGCGGTGGCATAGGCGACGGCCGGATCGGCCTCCAGCCTTGCGCGCAGCGCCGCGAGCTTCGGCCAGCGAACGGGCTCGGCGACCTCGTGAAACTCCAGCCAGCGCGCGACCCCGATGAACAGCGCATCGGCCAGCGTCGGCCGGTCGCCGACCAGATAGGGGCCGTCGCCGACCATTTCCTCCAGCCGGTCGTGGCGTCCGATCACCGCTTCCTTGCCCCATTCGCGGAGCGACGCTTGCAGCGCGGGGCGCGGCGGGTCCATTTCGAGTGCGACCCACAGCGGGGTGAACGACCCTGTGAAGCCCGAATTGATGAACGCCATCAACTGGGTCATCCGGTCGGCCTCGGGCGAGAGCGGATCAAAGCTGATGCGCCGTTCGCTGTCGCGCGCCGCGAACCAGCGCGCGATCGCCATGGTTTCGGTCAGCACATTCCCCTGATCGGTGATCAGCGCCGGGGTCTCGTGCCGCGCGTTGATGCGGGCATAGGCGGGCTCGCGCATTTCGCCGAGCATGTCGACGCGGCACAGGCGATAGGGTTTGCCCAGCCATTCGAGAGCCGCGACCAGGCCCATGGAACTTCCCAGCGGGAAGCCATAGATAAGGATCGGTTCCAATGTATTGCTCCATCTTCTTGAGGGGGAGCTGCGCAGCGAAGCCAGATATAGGGCGCGCCGTCGCCACGTAAATTACGCACCTTTTTGTAACCATGAGGCACCGATGAAAAATCTGGTTTCGCGCTGTCCAATCGAGGAAGTGATGCAGGTGCTGAGCGGCCGCTGGCCGACCTTGCTGATCTATTATCTCAGCGATGGGACGAAGCGTTTCAGCGACCTCAGCCGCGACAATCCGACGATTTCGCACAAGATGCTGACGCTCGAACTGCGCAAGCTCGAAGATGCGGGGATCGTCCAGCGTACCGAGTTCGAGGGCTATCCCCGGCGGGTCGAGTATGACCTGACCCCCGACGGCGAACGGCTCGTGCCGCTGATCGACGCGCTCGGTGACTGGTGGGATGCGTCGGCGGGCGGGGCCGATGCCGACGCGGCTGTCATCACCGTGGGCGACAGCTAAGATCGCCCGGCAACGGATTCATTTCGCTTTTTGCGGGTGAAAAGTCTCGCCGCGCTTCAGCATCGCGACAAGGTCGGCGATCTTCTTTTTCCGTCCGGCGTCGGTCTTGATCGTACCGAGGCGAAAGATCAGCGCGAAGCGATTTTGCGCGGTCAGCTTTTCCAGCATGGCTTTGGCCGTGGGTTCGGCATCGATCGCCGCCTGCAGGTCGGCCGGAATTTCCGATCCCTTGACGCGATAGGCGCGGTCCCAGCGGCCATCGGCCTTCGCGGCCTCGACCTGTTTCAGCCCATGCTCGGTCATCCGCCCCTCGGCGGTCAGTCGCGCGACATTGTCGATGTTGATCTGACTCCAGACGCTCTTCGCGCTGCGCGGCGTGTAGCGTTGCAGGAAGCTTTTTTCGTCGAAGGATTTGCGGATGGCGTCGATCCATCCCCAGCACAGCGCCGCGTGGATCGCCTGTTCGGGGGTGATCGACGCAAGGCCCGATTTGACCTTGTGAATCTTGATCCACACCTCGCGCTCGGTGGCGTGATGCGCGGCCAGCCAATTATGGAAACCGTCCATGTCCATAAATTCGTGAACCTTGTCGGGATCTACCTCGATGGCCGCCACCGCCTTATTCCATTCAAATATTCAGAGTGCCGCAAGACACTGATGATAATGGAGAAAAAATATCTGGTCCGAAATCCGGATGTAGGGGCAGCGAAACCGCAAGGTCAAGCTTTGTCCACGAAACCTGGCGCATTTGAATCCGGGATGATCCGCCCCGATCGCAGTCGACCGATCTGCAATTTCTGCCCGGGATGTCACATATGGCCGGTCTGGCCTGTCATGCCCTGCGAACGCAATCGAGTTTGAGGGCGAGTTTGAGGGTATGCGTGCGTGCTTAAGCCGATGCTGCTAATTTCTGGCGAGAAGGATCTTCAATGTGATCCTTGAGATGCAGAGAGGATCGTCCGGTTGCGGTTTTGCCGGCGCTCAGTCCACCCCGCATTGTAAAGCGGCGCGCGGCGTGCATGCTCGGAATACCAGAGCGGCAGCTGGCGAATCCGACCAAAAAATTGGCAGGCCTTGGGGATGGGCGGCTAGCCTCGGCTCATCGCCCGAAAGATTTTCTTCGTCGCAAAGGATACCAGGGCAGTTGACGAATCTAATATCAATCTTTTAAGTTGAGTTTGTCGCTCGGAGCTGGTCGAGACGGGCGACGGGCTCTCCTCATCGACCCGCGGCTTTTGAACGGGAAAGCAGCTTGCTCCGCGTTACCAACGGCTAAAGCGCGTGATGCTCGGGCGACATCGCCAGGCATTGCGTTCCCCCTGAAGGGGTATTGCGATGCGTATGTGTAGCACCAGACGTTAAACGATCGCGATCTTGCGCGTGGGGTAGCGGACCGACCGCACCCCGCTCCGCGTAGCGGCGCGTCCCATATATCCAGTCGCACCTCCCCACGCGGGGCGTTGCGGCCGAACGTCCGGCGCATAGGCGCCGGCGCGGGGAATATCATGCCTTTGCTGACCCAATCCGACCTGTCGGATCTGGCTCGCTATCCTGCGTCCCTGCGCAGCGCCGCCAGAGCGCTGTGGGGCGCGGAGCTGGCGGCGGCCCGATCCGGCGCGGCGCACCGCGCCACCATCCATCACGTCAAAAAGGGGGCGGGATCGCCGCCCGGGGACCATATCTAATGAACCGTTTCTCTCCCGATCATCGCTTGAAGTTCTTGCTCGGCGCCGCGCTGTTGCTGCCTGCGGCGCCGGCCTTTGCCGCTGAAACCACTATCGCCGACACCAATATCGAAGCCGAAGGCGAGGTTGCCGACGAAGGATCCGCCGCCACCGCAGTGGCAGCCGCTTCGGCCGCCGCGTCGTATGACGGCGCCGAAATCATCGTGTCGGCGCGCCGCCGCGACGAAAGCGCGCAGGACGTGCCGATCGCGCTGTCGGTCGTTGGCGCGTCGCAGCTCGAGGCGACGGGTAACTATTCGCTGACGCAGATCCAGCAGATCGTGCCGAGCCTGCAGGTGTTCAGCTTCAACCCGCGCAACACCAACATCAACATCCGCGGGCTCGGCAGCAACGTCGCGCTGACCAACGATGGACTGGAAAACGGCGTCGGCTTCTATGTCGACAATGTCTATTACGGCCGCGTCGGCCAGTCGCAATTCGACCTGGTCGATTTGCAGCAGATCGAGGTGCTGCGCGGACCGCAGGGGACGCTGTTCGGCAAGAACACCACCTCGGGGGCGATCAACATCACCTCGCGCAAGCCGAGCTTCGACCCCGAATTTTCAGGCGAGGCGAGCGTCGGCGATTATGGCTATTACCAGCTGCGCGGCTCGGCGTCGGGGGCGCTGATCGACGATCTGCTCGCGGTCCGCGTCAGCGGTTCGGTGACCGAACGGCGCGGCTTCCTCTACAACGACACGCAGAATGAGCGCGCGCAGGATTATTCGAACTGGAGTGTGCGCGGGCAATTGCTGTTCACCCCCACCGCCGACCTCGAAGTCCGCATCATCGGCGACTTCGCGCGCCAGAAGCAGAATCACGTCCTCAATGTCTTCGCCGATTATTTCGGCACCTATGCGAATGGCGCGGCGATCCCGAACAGCTTTGCCGAGCGCGCGGAGCGCTTCCCCGGCTACAGCTTCCCGACGATCGACCCCTTCGCGCGGCGCGGCGAGGCCGACAGCCACTATCAGTCGAACATGGATGGCTATGGCGTGTCGGGGCAGGTCGACTGGAACGTCGGCGCGGCCAAGCTGACGTCGATCACCGCCTATCGCTGGTGGGACTGGAACCCGGCCAACGACGGCGATTCGACCTCGCTGCCGGTGATCGTGAAGGCGCAGCAGGCGAACCGCCAGCGCCAGTTCAGCCAGGAACTCCGGCTGGCTTCCGACAGCGATGGGCCGATCGATTATGTCGTCGGCGCCTATTATTTCTGGCAGGTCATCCGCGGCAAGGGTGCAAGCGCCTATGGTCCGGCGGCCGCGCTCTGGAACCGCCCCGCGACCTCGCCGATCCCGCTCGCCGCATGGGACGCCGCGCTCAATGGTTTTGAGGCGAACTCGACCTCCGACCCGCGGACCAAAAGCTATGCGCTGTTCGGCCAGCTCGACTGGAAATTCACCGATCGGCTGACGCTGACTGCTGGCCTCCGCTACACGCATGAGAAGAAGAGCGGGTCGTTCACGCAGATTCATGTCGCGGGGGTAGACTTGTCGACGCTGCCCGCGGGATTGGCGGCGCAGGCGGCGGCGCTCCGCGCGCAATTCAATCCGGTCACCAGCTATTCGACCGGTTTTACGGACAACAGTGTGTCGGGGCTCGCGACGCTATCGTGGCAGTTCTCCGACGATGCGCTCGCCTATGCGAGTTATTCTCGCGGCAACAAGTCGGGCGGGCTCAACCTTACCAATCTGCCCGCCGGGATCGATCCCGACGTCGCGCCCGAAAAGGTCGACAGCTACGAACTTGGCATCAAGTCGCAATGGTTCGACAAGGCGGTGACGTTCAACGTCGCGGGCTATTGGACCGAGATCAGCGATTATCAGACCGCGATCACCGAGCAGGTGCCGAATACGATCAACGTCCGCCAATATATCGCGAACATCCCCGGCGTGCGCTCGCGCGGGGTCGAGGGCGATCTGAGCTTCGCGCCGTCGGAACGCGCGAGCTTCTATGCCTCGGTCGCTTATGCCGACACGACCTACAGCGACTATCCGAATGCGCCGCAGGCGCCCGAACGGCTGAACGTCAGCGGGATTCAGGATCTGACCGGCGCGCAACTGCCCGGGGTTCCCAAGTTCACCTACACGCTCGGCGGCGATGTGTCGGCGCCGCTCGGCAATCTCGGCGGACGCGACCTGTCGATCTATGCCCATGCCGATTATTCGCACCGCTCGACCTTCAACACCTCGTCGAGCGACAGCCTCTATGCCGATGTTCCCGCCTATGGGATTGCGAATGCGCGCCTCGGTTTCAAGACCGACGACGGATTGTTCGACCTGTCGCTCTGGGCGCGCAACCTGTTCGACGAGGATTATTTCCAGACATTGTCGCCGGGGGTCACAGGCATCGTGACCGCGCTGATCGGCGAACCGCGCACGATCGGCGCAACGCTGCGGACGAAGCTGTGATGGGCAGCGCGCCGCCCCCCACCGCCGGCCAGCTCGCCCGCTTTTCTGCGGTCGCCGTGCCGCTCGCCGCCGCCGGGCTGCCGCTCGGCGTCTATCTCCCCGCCATTTATGCGCGCGATTATGGCCTGTCGCTGACGGTGATCGGCGTCATCTTCCTGCTCGGCCGGTTGTGGGATGCGGTCGCCGATCCGGTGATGGGATCGCTCAGCGACCGCACGCGCAGCCGCTACGGTCGCCGCAAGCCGTGGATAGCGGCGGGCGGCGTCGTGTTCGGCCTGTCGTCGATCTTTCTCTTTTTTCCGCCCTTCGGCGTCACGCCGCTGTCGCTCGGCATTATCCTCTTCTTTTTCTACCTTGGCTGGACGGCGGTGCAGATTCCGTTCCAGGCCTGGTCGGGCGAAGTGTCGGGCGACTATCACCAGCGCACGCGCATCGCGACATACCAGACCGTCGTGACCTCGGGTGCGCTGTTGCTGACGCTGATCCTGCCGACGATCGCCGATCAGTTGCGCCCGGGCGACGGGCATCTGCAGCTGTCGCTGATGGGCGGGCTCGTGCTGCTGTCGATCGTTCCCGCGTTGGTCCTGACGCTCACTGCGCTCAGGGAACCGCCGCTGCCGCCGCTGCCCGTCGGCAAGCCCAGCCTCAAGGAAACGATCCGCGCGATCACCGGCGAGCCGCTGCTGCTGCGCGTGCTGGCGTCCGATTTCGCGGTGACGCTGGCGCAGAATATCCGCGCCGCGCTGATCGTCTTCTTCGTCACTTTCTATATGGGTCGGCCCGAATGGGCGGGCGGGCTGTTCCTGTTCCAGTTCGTCTTTGGCATCTTCGCCGGACCGATCTGGCTCAAGATCGGGCGCCGCTATGGCAAACATCGCACTGCGGTCGCGGGCGAGCTGGTGCAGGTCGCGATCAACCTGTCGCTGTTGCTCGTCACCCCCGACGCCTTCGGGCTGCTGCTCGCGCTGACACTGGCGCAGGGGCTCGCGCAGGGATCGGGAAACCTGATGCTGCGCGCGATAGTCGCCGACGTCGCCGACAAGCACCGCCTCGACAGCGGCGAGGATCGCACCGGGCTCTATTATTCGGTGTTCAGCCTTGCCGGGAAGACCGCGACCGCGGTCGCGGTCGGTATCGCGCTGCCGCTCGTCAGCTGGCTCGGCTTCGATCCGAAGGCCGTCAACAGCCCCGAAGCGCTGACCGGCCTGCTCCTCGTCTTCGCCGCCGGCCCCGCCATCGCCCACGCCTTTTCCGCCGCCCTTATCGCGCGCTTCCCGCTCGACGAGGCGGCGCACGCCGAAATTCGCCGACAGCTTGATCCGGGGCCGCCCGATTATGCCTTCGCCGAATAGCCCCGCCCGCCAACCGATAACCCCAAAGGAGACTGACAATGACGGACCTTCATAACGGATATGCCAACGCCCGCGACCGGGCGATCGACCTCGACGTCACACCCGTGACCGGCACCATCGGCGCCATCGTCCATGGCGTCGAACTTTCGGGCGACCTGCCCGCACCGGTCGTGCAGGCGATCCAGGCCGCGCTGGTGCGGCACAAGGTGCTCTTCTTCCGCGACCAGCAGCATCTGACCGACCGGGAGCATGAGGATTTCGCAGCGCTGCTCGGCGATCCGATCGCGCATCCGACGGTGCCCGTCGCGGAGGGCTCACGCTATCTGCTCGAGCTCGACAGCCGCGAAGGCTATGCGGCATCGAGCTGGCACACCGACGTCACTTTCGTCGACGCCTATCCCAAGGCATCGATCCTGCGCGCGCTGACGATCCCCGAAGCGGGCGGCGACACGCAATGGGCGAACGGCGAGACCGCCTATGAAGGCCTGCCCGAAGTGCTGCGTCAACTGGTTAACACCCTGTGGGCGACGCACACCAATCTCTATGACTATGCGTCGATCCTGCAGAGCGCACCCGATAATGATACGGCCCGCGAACGGATCAAGGAGCATCGCAATGTCTTCGCGTCGACCGTTTACGAGACCGAGCATCCGGTGGTGCGCGTCCATCCGGTCAGCGGCCAGCGCAGCCTGCTCCTCGGCCATTTCGTCAAGCAGTTCGTCGGGCTGAACGCCATCGACAGCGCCCGCCTGTTCCAGACGCTGCAGGACCATATCACCAAGCCCGAGAATGTCGTGCGCTGGCGCTGGCGCGTGGGTGACGTCGCCATATGGGACAATCAGGCGACCCAGCACCGCGCGACCGCCGATTTCGGGTTGCAGCGCCGGACGCTGCGCCGCGCGACGATCGCGGGTGAAATTCCGGTCGCGATCGACGGCCGCAAGAGCCGCACGGTGCGCAAGGAAAAGGCTGTCCAGTACGAACCCGCCTGATTGAAATCGACCGGCGCCTGACTTCCTCTCCTTCCTGTGACCGCGCCGGTCCGGACTGCGGCGCGCCCGGGTCTCATTCGCCCGCGGCGCGCCGAACTTTCTCTTCCAAAGGGGTATCCGAATGATCCGCCGCCTTGCCAACCTCTTGCTCGTGTTTCTCGCCGGAGCATCCACCACGCCCGCTTTGGCAAAGGAACAGCGGCCGAACTTGCTCGTCATCGTTGCCGACGACCTCGGCTATTCCGACCTCGGTGCGTTCGGCGGCGAAATCCGGACGCCGAATCTCGACAGGCTGGCTCTCCAAGGGATCCGTCTCGCGGGATTCCACACCGCGCCGACCTGTTCGCCAACGCGTTCGATGCTGCTTTCGGGCGCCGACAACCATCTCGCCGGTCTCGGCACGATGGCGGAGATGATCCGGCCGAACCAGAAGGGCAAACCGGGCTATGAGGGCTATCTGCGCAGCGATGTCGCGACGCTCGCCGAGCGGCTCGCGGCAGGCGGCTATCGCACGCTTTTTTCGGGCAAATGGCACCTTGGGCTGACCGAAGAACAGGATCCTTATGCGCGCGGCTTTCAGCGCAGCTTCTCGCTGGCGCAGGGCGGGCATAATCATTTCGGGACCGATGCCGGGGTCGAGCCGCCGAATGGCGCCACCTATCGCGAGAACGGCAGGCTGGTCACGCGCCTGCCCGGCGATTTCTATTCGAGCGATTATTTCGCGACCCGGCTGATCGATTTTCTGGGCGAACGGTCCGCGACAGGAAAAAGCCCGCAACCCTTTTTCGGCTATCTCGCCTTCACCGCGCCGCACTGGCCGTTGCAGGCGCCGCCCGAGGACATTGCGCGCTACAAGGGGCGCTATGATGAAGGGTTCGATGTCCTTCGCGAACGCCGGCTGGCGCGCCAGCGCGAACTTGGAATCCTTTCGCCCGGCGTCGTGCCGCACACGCCGCGCAACCGCGACGGCAGCTGGGATTCGCTGACCGCGGGGCAACAGCGCGTCGCCGCGCGCAACATGGAAATCTATGCCGCGATGGTCGACCGGCTCGACCAGAATGTCGGCCGCGTGATCGAGACGCTGCGCGCCTCGGGCGAACTCGACAATACGGTGATCGTCTTCCTCGCCGACAATGGCGCCGAAGCGCTCGATGTCGAAACCACCGGCGCCGAAATGCTCGGTCGCTATCTCAAGAGCGCCGACAACGGCTTCGCCAACCGGGGGGCTGCATCGTCCTATGTCACCTATGGCGCTGGCTGGGCGCAGGCTGCGACCGCGCCGTCATGGCTGACCAAAGGATATCAGAGCGAAGGCGGCACGCGCGCGGTCGCTTTTGTCAGCGGCGCCGGCATCCCGCGCCGCGATGGGGCGGAGACGCAATATCTCTCGGTCGCGGACATCTCTCCGACGCTCCTCGATCTTGCGGGTATCGATCCGTCCGTGACGCGTATCGGTGGGCGCAGCGTTCGGCCGATTACCGGCCGCTCCTGGGTGCGCTGGCTCCGCGATTCAAGCGCGCATGTCTATGGTCCGGACGATGGAATCGGGTCGGAGCTTTTCGGATCCCGGGCTTTTCGTCGCGGCGAGTGGAAACTGACCGACATCGGCGACCGCACTTGGCGCCTGTTCAACATCGCCCACGACCCGGGCGAAACGCGCGATCTCTCTCTGGCAGAGCCGGGCAGAGCAGCGAAATTGGCTGCCGCTTGGGACGACTATGCCAAGAGTGCAGGCGTCACGTTGCCCGACGCCATTCCTTATCGCCCCTGAAGAGGCCGTAGCAGGGATTGGTTTCAAAAATGGCCGCTATCCTGAGGTTGGGTCTGCTATGCGGACAGTGCGCTAACGGCCAGATCCGGCGCCAGATTATCCCGCTGTCGCGGGAGATCGATATGCGCCGGGATGCTGTCCGTTGCTACGCTCGCATTGATTATCCACCTCCGTGAGTGGGCGTTGGAACCGTTGACAAATATGGTCAGTCCAAGGCGCATTTCGCGACGACGTCGGCTTCCGCACCGCTGCCTAAGGCAATCCGCGACAGGCTCATATTCAGGCTGCCAGAAGTGCCCACACGAAATGGCGCGGTGATGCGTGTCATGTCGGCGCCGGTCGCCGCGAAGCATTTCAGCGGCACTCCCAGCACGCGCCACTGGCCGGGCACCAGCGCCGCAAATTCGGGCAGATGAAGCGGACGGCCGCAATCCGCGCCGTCGCAGCGAACCGACATCGAAACAGGCGCCGAGGGCGGCGCATCGAGACGCAAGGTGGCAAGCAACATGACGTCGCCGTTGGTTTCGCGCGACAGGTCGACGGCATTCTGCGCGTTGATCTCGACCGCGGCGCCGTCGGGGCCGGCAGCGATGACGAATTGCCGCGCGCCTTCCTGGACAAGATGGTCGGCCGCGTTGATGGTCGCCCGTCCCGACAGGCCGGTGGCGGGAACCGTCGTCACGCGCAACGGATCGCCGCCATCGGCCTTTGCCACGGTCAGCGACCAGGACGCCGTCGCCAGACCCTTGTCGAAATAGACGCCGGCGCCGCTGCCATCGTCGGCGACCTGGCTGTCTTGCGAAAGCGCTTTCCACGGCTGCGGGCCTTCGGCGTAGGTCAGGCCATAGCCAAAGGGAAATAGCGTCGGCCCGCCATGTTTCGCCGTCGCCGGCCACGCCGTCGGCAGGCGCCCCTGAAAGTCGAAGGCCATCTTGCCGTCCTTGCGGGCGAACAGCAGGTCGGCGACGCCGGCGCCTTCGGATCCCGGGAGCCAGGCGGTGACAAAGGCATCGGCCTCGTTCAGCGCCTCGTTGACGAAGAGCGGCCGCCCGGTGATCATGACCGCGACCACGGGAATCCCCGCCGCCTTCAGCTTGCGCATCGTCGCGAAGGGGCGGCGCAATTCGGGGCGCAGCTGGAGCGAGGCGATATCGCCCTGGAATTCGGCATAGGGGGTTTCGCCGAAGACGACGATCGCGGCATCGGGGCGCTGCTTATAGGCGCCATCGGGGGCCAGTTCGGCGCTGCCCCCCGCTGCGGCGACATTTTTCTCGATGCCGCGCCATAGCGAGGTCGCGCCCGGGAAAGCGCTGTTATCGAGCCCGGTGCCCTGCCAGCTCAGCGTCCAGCCGCCCGACTGGCGCGCGATGTCGTCGGCGCCGTCGCCCGCGACGAGGATATGCGCCGCCGGCTTGAGCGGCAGCACCCCGGTGTTTTTGAGGAGGACGAGCGATTTGCGAACCGCCTCGCGGGCGACGGCCCGGTGCTCGGGCGCGCCGAGCAGCTCGTAGCGGCCCGAATAGGCGCGCGCCGACGGCTTGCCCGCGTCGAACAGCCCCAGACGCTGTTTGACGCGCAGGACGCGCAGCACCGCGTCGTCGAGCCGCGCCATCGGGATCGTGCCATCCTTCACCTGGACCAGCGTGCTCGCGTAAAGCGCGCGCCAGCTATCGGGCGCCATGAACATGTCGATCCCCGCATTGGCGGCGACGGGACAGCTGGCGTTGCTGCAACCCGCGACCTGGCCATGCGCGTTCCAGTCGGTGACGACGAAACCGCCGAAGTTCATCCGGTCTTTCAATATGTCGGTGACCAGTCCCTTGTTCCCGGCGATCTTCACGCCCTGCCAGCTCGAAAAGCTGGTCATCACGGTGGCGACGCCATTTTCCATCGCGGGAATATAGGGCGCGCCGTGGATCAGGCGCAGTTCGAGTTCGGACACGGTCGCGTCGCCCTGATCCTTGCCGTCGACGGTGGCGCCGTCGGCGAGGAAATGCTTGGTGCTCGCGGCGACATGCGGTCCCGCCAGAATGGGCGCGGTCGACGGCGGCCCCTGCAACCCGCGGATCATGCTGCCGACATAGGAGGCGACGAGCGCGGGGTCCGACGAATAGCCTTCATAGGCGCGCCCCCAGCGATAATCCTGCGGGACCGTCACCGTCGGCGCGAAGGTCCATTCCTGACCCGTGACGCGGATCTCGATCGCGGTGATCCGGCCGATGCGCTCGATCAGCCCGGGATCGCGCGCGGCGCCAAGGCCGACATTGTGCGGGAACAGGGTGGCGCCGACGATATTGCTATGGCCGTGCACGGCGTCGGTGCCCCACATGACCGGGATCGCGGGCGTGGCCGCCATCGACGCGGCGTAAAAGGCGTCGGCGAGGGCGAGCCAGTCGCGCGCGGGGGCGAGGTCGTTGCCGCCGGGTCCCGAGTTTCCGCCGTTGAGCACCGAACCGAGATGAAATTTGCGCACATCTTCGGGCGTCACGCTGCCGATGTCGGCCTGAATGATTTGCCCGACCTTCTGTTCCACCGACATGCCGGCGAGCAGCGCCTGGACATGGGCTTCGCCGTCGGCGGTGATGACCCGCGGATAGGCGACTTCGGGCCATTGTCCCGGGTCGACCGCGCCCGATGATTTTACGGGAGCGGACGCATTCTGCGACGCCAGCGCATGCGGCGACGAGGCCACGATTGCGGAAAGCGTTGCGGTGTACAGCATTGTTCTAAATGGCATAAAATCCTCTCCCGGGCGTCGTGGCTCTTGCCGATTTCGCGCTCCAACCGATTCTGTCAACCTTGACAGGTTATGATCGAAGAATCGTCCGTATATCGGCAATTTCTAAACTTCGTTTGACAACGTTGACAAAACTATGCAACAAAAATGGGGCGCAGGGATAAACGGCCCGCGAATCCGCATGCCGGATCTCGCCGAGTCGGTTCCATCCTGCGTGAGAGATTCACTGTCCGCACACCAAGATGCGGTTTGGGAGGGATGGAAATGATCAGCGGGACTTTACGCCACCGGAGGATGTTGTTTGCTGCGGCTTCGGTCCTGGCATTGGGATTGGCCGGCTCGCCGGCGTTCGCGCAGTCCGAGGCGACGGGCGAAGAGGCGAACGACGAAATCGTCGTAACCGGCTTTCGCGCATCGCTGGAAAATGCGCTGAATGCCAAGCGCGACTCGAACCTGATCATCGAATCGGTGACGGCCGAGGATATCGGGAAATTCCCCGACCAGAATGTCGCCGAATCGCTGCAACGCCTCCCCGGCATCCAGATCGATCGCGAGAATGGGCAGGGGTCGAAGGTCCGCATTCGCGGCCTCGAACAGAATGTGACGCTGCTGAACGGCGAACTTTTCGTCAGCGGGCTCGAAGTCTACAAGGTCGGCGAGGGAAATTATAACCGCAACGACAGTCTCGAAGGAGTTCCCTCCGAACTGATCGGCGGCATCGAGGTGTTCAAGTCGCCCAACGCCTCGCTCCTCGAAGGCGGCCTCGGCGGCATCGTCAACCTCAAGACCCGCAACCCGCTCGATCTGCAGGACGGCCTGACGGTCGCCGGCAACTTCAAGATGAGCAAGGGCAGCGAAATCGGCGGCTGGAAGCCCGCCGGCGCCGCGGTGTTCGGTTATAATTTCAACGACCGCCTCGGGATCATCGCGTCGTTCAGCTATGAACAGACGAAGAATCACGTCAATGTGCTGGGCGGCGACAACCGCGGCAACTGGGCCTTTGCCGACGGACGCCGCGACACCGCGACCGTCCCGACCAACTATTATGCCCCCGAATATCGCTATATCACCGACCGCGATCAATATCGCCGGCGTTGGGGCGCCTCGCTCGGGGTCAATTTCAGGCCGACCGACGAGCTCGAAGTCAGCGCGCAATATTTCCATTCGGACCTCAAGATCGACACGCGCGAGGCTTCGGCCAAATTCCCCTTCGGACAGGGCGAATCGCAAGGTCTGGTGGGCAGCTACAATATCAACGAAAACGGCGTCCTGACCGACGGAACCGTGCGTGCGCAGTCGGCCGAGGTCATTTCGTTCGTCGACGTTTCAAAGATCAAGTCCGACAATGTCCAGTTCGGAATCGATTGGGACAATGACACCAATTTCCGCGCGTCGATCATGGCCGATTATTCCTCGTCGAAAATGGGCCGCGAAGTGGCGAACAACGACGTGCGCTTCACGGCCTATGGCGTCCGCGGTCCGGGCACGACGGGGCCGCAGCCGGGGTTCACCCCCAATCCGGCGGCGCCGGCGACCTTCGATTTCACTTACAAGAATGGCGACTTCCCGAGCTTCGGCATCGCGCCGGGCAGCCCGCAGGATCTGTTCAGCAATCCGGCCTATGGCTTCTTCAAGTCGCACTGGGCCTTTGGCGACCGCTCCGACATCAAGGGGCATTCGATCCGCGCCGACTTCGGCTATGACGTCGACGACAGCGACACGAACACGATCACGCTGAGCGCGGGCTTCCGCTATGGCCAGCGCACGGTCGATTTCACCTCGGGCCGCTATCTCGCCGATTACAGGGGCAAGGGCGAACTCGACTCGACTGCGATTCCCGCGGCCGAGCGCGTGCCCGGCTACTCGTACAACTGGACGCCCTATGGCTATTTCCAGGACGGCGCGATCGGCTACAAGATCTGCGACCTACCCGAAGCGAACAAGCCCGCGGCCTTCGCCGGCTGCACGCGCTTCGGCAATTCGCCAGCCTTGATCACGCCCTATCAGACGATGACGAGCAACCCCGAACGGGTCGAAACGATCGACAATTTTGCGGGCGGCGGCCATGTCGCGGGCGATACGGTCCTCGTGGCCGACCGGTCGCAGATGACCAATGCGCTGCAATGGATCCAGTCGCTCTATCCCGACACGCCGTTCAGCTTCTTCGCCGACCCCTTGCAGACCTATCGGGTCAAGGAGGAGACGAAATCGGGCTATGTCATGGCCGATCTGGGCGGGCTCGACGATCCCTATCATGTCAATGTCGGGCTTCGCATCGTCAACACCAGCCTGACGATCGACCAGAACCAGCCGGCCAGTGCCGATCCCAGCTATTGGGGAACCGACAGCTGGAACGGCGTCCTGCGCGATTTCAATACGGTCCGGACCGTTCGCCGCTACACCGACTTCCTGCCGAGCGTGAATGCCGTCTTCAACCTCAGCGAAGGCGACAAGGTCCGCTTCTCGGCGGCGCGGGTCGTCGCACGCCAGCCGCTCGTTTCGCTGGGGCAGGGTTTCGCCACGCAATTTACGCGCGACCCCGCGGACGATCTGTTCAAATTCACCAACGGCAGCCGCGGCAACGCCGAGCTCGATCCGTTCCGCGCCTATCAGTTCGACCTTGGTTTCGAGCATTATTTCGGAAATCAGGGGCTGCTTTCCGCCGGATTCTTCTGGAAGGAAGTCGACAGCTTCATCGTCAACGAAACCGTCGCGGTCTTCGTGAACGATCAGGCCGGCGGGCGGCTCGGCCCCGTATCGCAGCCCGCGAACGGATCGGGCGGCCGGGTCAAGGGGTTCGAACTCGCCGGGCAATATGCCTTCGACTTCGGCCTCGGCTTTACCGCCAACTACACCTTCTCGGATACCAGCACCGACTTCAGCACCGACTTCAGCAATAAACTGCCGTTGCCGGGCGTGTCGAAGCATTCGGCGAACGGCCAGATCTATTTCGAGAAATATGGATTTGCCGCGCGCGCCTCGTACAGCTGGCGTTCGAAACAATATCTCGGGAACTTCGGTTTCGCCGACGGGGGCACGACGCGAACCCTTGGCATCTACCAGAAATCCTATGGCCAGCTCGATGGCCAGATCAGTTACAAGATCACCGACAATTTCGAGGTCTTTGCAGAGGCAATCAATATCACCAAGGCCGATACCAGCGTCTATCTGCAATTCCCCGAACTGCCCTTCCGCTATGAATCCGGTTCGCGGCGGATCTATGGCGGGGTGAAATTCAACTTCTGATTTCAGCCTCTCCCCCCGGACTAGATGGCGGCCCTTCTTTTGAAGGGCCGCTACACTTTATGCCGCACCCAATGCGCGAAGGGGGATTCTGCGATGGCGGACAACAAAGAAGACGTATCGTCCGGAAAATTTACACTGTCGCCAAGCCCGTTGCGGTCGATCTGCATCGTCGGCGGCGGCACGGCAGGATGGTCGGCGGCGGCGCTGCTGTCCAAGGTTCTGCACGGTAGCGGCTGCCGGATTACGCTCGTCGAATCGTCGAGCATCCCCACGGTCGGGGTCGGCGAAGCCACGATCCCGCCGATTTTCGATTTTCTGCGCAACATCGGCGCCGACGAGGTCGCGTTCATCCGCCGCTGCCAGGCGACCTTCAAGCTGGCGATCCAGTTCCGCGACTGGCTGCGGCCCGGCCACCGTTATTGGCATCCGTTCGGCAATGCCGGAGTGACGATCAACCAGCGGCCGTTCCACCATTATTACTGGAAGAACCTGGCCCGGGGATATGACGAGACGCTGGCCGACCTGTGCCCCTCGATCGCCCTTGCCGAAGACAATAAGTTCGCCTTCCCGTCGCCCGACGGGACATGGCCGGGCGCCGCCGTGGCCTATGCCCTCCATTTCGATGCGGGACTCGTTGCCGCCTTCTTGCGCGACCATGCCGAAGCCGCCGGAGTGATACGGCTCGACCGCAAGATCGTCCGCGCCGATCGGGGTGCGGCCGATCGCATCGAGGGGGTGCATTTCGACAATGGCGAATCGCTTTCGGCCGATTTCTACGTCGATTGCTCGGGCTTTCGCGGCTTGTTGATCGAGGAGGCGCTGGGCGCCGGCTTTGACGACTGGCGCCAATGGCTCCCCTGCGACCGTGCCGTTGCGGCCCCGACCGCATCGCTGCCCGGCCGGGCGCCCTATACGATGGCGACCGCCAAATCGGCTGGCTGGCAATGGCGCATTCCGCTCCAGAATCGCGTCGGCAACGGGCTGGTCTATTGCAGCGAGTTCATCGACGATCAGGCCGCGGCCGATGAATTTCGGGCCGGACTCGATGGCCCGGCACTCGACGAACCCCGTTTCCTGCGCTTCACGCCCGGGCTTCGCAAGCGGGTGTGGATCGGCAATTGTCTGGCGATCGGATTGTCGGCCGGCTTTCTCGAGCCACTCGAATCGACGAGTATCCACCTGATCCACACGGGGCTGAATCGCCTGCTCGACTATTTCCCCGATACGCGCTTTGATCCCACATTGATCGATAGCTATAATCGCGAGGTCGCGCAGGAATATGCGCATATCCGCGACTTCCTGCTGCTGCATTATTATCCCAACCAGCGCCTGGGCGAACCCTTTTGGGACCATATGCGCGGCATCGCGCTGCCCGACAGCTTGCGCGAAAAATTGGCGCTGTTCGAACGAACCGGCCGGATCACCTCGAAGCGGCGCGAGCTGTTCGCCGATATAAGCTGGTTCTATGTCGCGAGCGGTATGGGGTTGCGTCCGGCGTCGATCGATCCGCTGGTCGACGTCGCTCCCTTTGACGATGTGCGGGACGTCATCGATCAGATGCGCGCGGCGATGCGCGCCTTTCGCGCCGCGGCGCCGCCGCACGACGCGATCCTTGACCGCCTGCTCGACCCGAACGAAAGCCGCCGCCCGAATTTCGGGGCCGGAGCGGGGTGGGCGGATCGGGCCTAGGCCGGCGGAGGCGCGGCGGTCAGCCGATCGACGAACTGATGTGCATGGATGACCATGTCGCCCGGGTCGTCGCCCGCCAGTTCGCGCAGCAGCATGTCGGCCGCCGTCTTCGCCATTTCCATGACCGGCTGGCGGATCGTCGTCAGGCGCGGCCATACGACGCGGGCGATTTCGGAATCGTCGAAGCCGACGACGGTCAGATCGGCGGGAACATCGAATCCCAATTCGCGCGCTGCCGACATGGCGCCAACCGCCATATCGTCATTCTGCGCCAATATGGCGGTCGGCCGCAGCTTGCGCGACAGGAGGCGTTTGGTCGCCTCATACCCCGATTCAAAGCTGAAATCGCCGGTTTCGACCAGGTCGGGGAGCGGCGGCAGGCCGTGGGCGTCGAAGGCCTGATGATAGCCGATCAGGCGCTGGGCGCTGGCGGCGTGGACCGGATCGCCCAGGATGATCGCGATCGTCCGGTGGCCAAGCCCGATGACATGCCCCGCGATCTCCCGCGCCGCCGCGACATCGTCCATCGCGGTCGACAGGCCGACATCGAGCCGGGACTGGGGGGCGATCCGGGCGAAGGGAATGCGCGCATCCAAAAGCCCGTCGAGAATGTCGGGGTGGTCCGACGCCGGCGGAGCGAGGATGACGCCGTCCAGCGCTGCGGACCGCACGAGGCTGACCACTTCGAGCGGGCGGTCCATTACCGATTCCACGGGCAGCACGATCAGACGATAGCGTCCGCCATGCAATCGTTCGAGCGCGCCCCGCTGCAATTCGACCACATAGCTCGGGCTCGGCTTTTCATAGATCAATCCGATGAGGTAAGATTGTCTGCGGACCAAGCCCTGTGCGAGGACATTGGGATGATAGTTAAGCTCCTTGGCCGCGCGAAGCACCTTTTTGCGTAACGCGGGCGAAATATGCGGTTCATTGTTGAAGACGCGCGAGACGCTTTTAGGCGACACTTGAGCGAGCTTGGCGACGTCTATGCTTGTCGAGCGTTTTTCTCCGGCCATGCCGCACTCGTGGCCAAATTGTCCGTCGTTGTCAATTGAGCGTGCTGACTCGGAGAGGCCCAATTTGGTGGGCTGGCGGGGTGTAGATGCGTGCACGGAAATGTCCGGTTTCACGACTTTCAGATATTAAGGCTGCCCGACGGCTACGGCCAAGTCCGGCGGCCAATTGCCAGTCTATCGCTCGCCATTTCCGCTCAACATGCTGGAAACGCGAACGATCCATCGGAGCAGGGTTCGAAATCATGCGCCCAGCTGCGGCCGCACTATAGGCCGAAAGGAAAGGTGTCGCTCGCGCCCTCTTCCTGCCATCCCGGTAACGGCGTCACAGCCTCGGTGCGGTCGAACCAGATCCAGGCATCGAACTGTTGCGGCAGGACGGCACTCGAATAATGGCTCCAGCGCTCGCTGTCGGGCCGATAGATGACCCCGATGAAGCGTTCGAGCCGCGGCTCGAGCAGCGCCTCGCGCGCCTCGGGATGCTCGCCCTCGCGCAGGTCGAGCAGGAAACAGGCATGTCCGCTTTCATGGCAAAGCTGCTCATAGCTGTCGGGGCGCGACGGATTGACGCGCTTCACTTCCATTTCGCCGCCCCAGTCGGTCGCCGCCGCTACGGTGCCTTCATGGGTGCCGAAACCGATCAGGCGCGCGGTCTCGCCATAATGTTCACGGCATAATTGTCCGATGTTGAGTTCGCCGCGGCTCTGGCCCATTTCGGTGGCGCGCGCGTCGCCGATATGGCTGTTATGGGCCCAGACCACCGCCTTCGCGTCCTTGCCCTTTGCGCCGAGCAACAGTTCGAGCGTGTCGAACATATGCGTATCGCGCAGGTTCCAGCTTTCGGCCGCGCCATAGAACATCGCGCGATAATAGGCTTCGGCATTGGCGATAAGGCGCGCGTTCTGCGCGGCGTCCCAAAAGTCGTCGCCGTCGTTCGCCGCATAGTCGCGCGCTTTCCGGAACAGGTCGCGGAGCTGGGCGACGACGGCCGCCTCGCACCGTGCATAGCCTTCGCTGATCGCCATCCGGCCATAGCTCGCGGGATCGCTGCCAAAGGGCGCGAGGCAACCATAGCGTTCGCGCGCAATCACCGCGGCCTCGGGGTCCTCGCGGTCGAGATAGGTCAACACCGCGTCGATCGAGGAGGTCATATTGTAGAGATCGAGCCCATAGAAGCCCGTGCGCTCATCCATCGGATGTTCGGCATTATGGCCCCGCAGCCAGGCCACGAAGGCCGCGACATCGCTGTTCTTCCACATCCAGGTCGGGAAACGCCGGAAGGGCGGATCGGGCGCCGGAACCGGGGCTGCGCGGGCTCGGACATGGCGATCGACCGCCGCGGCATCGGGCCAGTCGGCCTCGACCGCGACGATCGTGAACCCATGTGCCTCGATCAGCCGGCGCGTGATCGCGGCGCGCGCGCGATAGAATTCGGACGTGCCATGACTCGCCTCGCCGAGCAGGACGATCCGCGCATCGGCGAAGCGATCGATGAAGATTGCGAAGTCCGGATCGTCGATTTGGGGGAGCGGCTCGGCCGCTTCGCGAAGCAGCTCGAACGCCGACGCTGGTCCGGGTTCGGCCGTTCGGCGTTTATCGTGCCAGCCATGCTCGCCGATCAGCGGAACGAAGCGGACCTCACCCAGATCCTCCTCAAAATACTCGTCATCTCCCGTGCGTGTGACACGCATCAGCCGCTGCTGTTCGGCGCCGCCGACGGGGATGACGAGGCGTCCGCCAAGTGCCAGCTGCGCGCGGAGGGGTTTCGGGATGGCGGGACCGCCGGCGGCGACGAGGATGACGTCGAAGGGCGCATTCTCCGGCCAGCCTTGCGTTCCGTCGCCGGTGCGGATCACCACATTGTCATAGCCGAGCGCGACCATGCGGTCGCGCGCAAGGTTGGCGAGCTCCTCCTGCCGGTCGATCGCGTGCACACGCCGTCCGATCCGGCTCATCACGGCCGCCGCATAGCCCGACCCGACCCCGATCTCGAGAATGCGGTCCTCGGGCTGGATTTCGGCCGCCTCGAGCATCAGCGCGACGATATAAGGCTGCGAAATCGTCTGCCCCGCCTCAATCGGCAGCGGCCTATCCTCATAAGCGAACTCGATGAGTTCGTCCGGCACGAAGCGTTCGCGCGGAACCTCGCGCATCGCGGCGAGCACCTGTTCGTCGTGCACGCCGCGCGCGACGATCTGATAGTCGACCATCGCTTCGCGGCGATCCCTGACATCGGCCATGACAGCCTCCTGCGGTTCAGCCGTGCGCCCGGTGGCGCCGGGTTTCCCAGCCCTTCTTCGCCGCCGCCGACCGCGAGGCATGGCTCTGGCTCGATCCGCCCTTGCGGCCGCCCTTGCGCGAAGAAGCGTGGCTGTCCTGCTTGCCGCGGCCCGAGCCCGATTTGTTGCCGCCGCCCGATTCCTTGTTCACCGTCGCCCAGGCACGCCGCTGGGCTTCCTTGTGGCCGACGCCGCGGTCCTCATAGCCTTCTTCGATATGTTCGGCCTTGCGTTTCTGCTTGCCGGTATAGCTTGATATGTCACCTCGGGGCATGGCTGCTCTCCTTGCATCCCCGCAGCTTGAAAACCTTTTGGGCGCAGCGAAGTTCCTTCGCGCGGCGCTGGCCGCCGCCGCCCGGCAGCTTAATGGCCTGGGCTGCGTTATCGCTACGACCGCTCAAGACGGCGGCAACCTCGGGAGATGATCGATGCACCCCGCATATCGTAGCCTGGCGATCCAGACGGTCGTGAGTGGTATCATCATGTATCTGGTGATGTTCGTGATGATCGACCGCTTGTCGAGCTTCTACAACAATCTCAACATGGTCTATATGACGCTGATGATGGTCGCGCCGATGACGGCGCTGATGATCGTTGCGATGCCCGGCATGTTCCCGTCGAAGCGCCTCAATGCCGTGCTGCTCGCTATCTCGGCTATCGCCTTCTTCGGAAGTTTCGCACTTATCCGAACCCAGACGACGATCGACGATACGGCTTTTCTCCGTTCCATGATCCCGCACCACGCGGGCGCGGTCCTGATGTGCGAAGAGGCTGCGCTCGAGGATGCGGAAGTGAAGCGGCTGTGCCGCGCGATCATTCGGTCGCAAGAGGAGGAGATCGCGCAGATGAAGGCGATGCTGGAAGAGAAGGGACGATAGCCGGGAGCGCTCATTCTCAGACGATCATTTTTTGCCATGATCCGTAACGCTGTTTCACCGCCCCCCGGCGAAGGCTGAGCGCGATAAGCCCGGCACCGCAGAGGATGCTCGCCGCAGTCGCGGTCATATTTGCCCCGCTCGCGAACGGTGTCACGAACAAGGCGGCGCCCAGCGGCATGAGCAGGAAGCGCAGCGGCCGCGCAACCTCGGCCGCGGCAAGCGAGACGATGGTAAGAGCGAGCGCGCCGATCAGATGGTCGGCGTCGGCCATCGCGCCCGCGGCGCCGAGCGTGATCCGCGTGAACATCAGCCACAGTCCGATCGCAGCGGCCGCAGCTAGGTTCCACGGCAGCGAGACGCCGCCCGTCCACATGTCGCGCCATATCGCGGCGGGGCGGGCATCGAATTCGTCGCCGCCATCTTCGGTTTTGCCTTCGTCCCGGTCGCCGAACAGGAGCACGCGCAGCCAGTTCCGTCCGGCCTTCATCCGGCGGCGCATGAACTGCAGCGTCGCGAGCAGTTCGTCGAGCGAATAGGGTATCTGGATCAGCATCGCCGCGCCGCCGATCAGGGCGAGGGTGCTCCAGGTGCCGATCAGGATCGGCTGGATGATGATGAAGAAGATCGAGGTGATGCCGAGCGGCGCGATCATCAGCCCGAACAGGATGACGAGCCACGGCATGGTACGCCAGCGCGCCCGCGATCCGACGATCCCCGTCAATATTTCCAGCACATAGGTATAGCCGCCGACCGCGGCGTCGGAGACGGGCCATGCTTCGGAAACATGGCTGGTGATGATCTCTTCGGTGCCGTTGCGGGGATCCGCCGACGATCCCGCGAAGAAAGGCTCCCATACGCCGTCGACATGGCCGAGCTGGTAGGCGGCGAGATAGCGCGACACCTGAAGGCCGATGAGCGCGAGCAGGATGATCGGCACGCGCTGGGTCCATTCCGAGGGATTGTAGCTCCAGCCCGGCGGCGTTTCGGGACCCGTGGTCGCGGCAAGCGGCGACGGCCCGACTTCGGGCTTGGTGCCGATGGCGAAGCCGAAGACCAATGCACCGACGAGCGTGTCGGAAAGATAGGCCGCCGGATTCGCTGTCCAAAAGAGGAAGGGGGCGGCCATGACCAGTGCGCCGATCGCCGCGCAGACCCAGCGCGCCCATCCCATCCGCCAGGACAGCGCCAGTGTCGCAAAGAGGATGAGCGTGGCCCCGAGCGTGATTTCGGTCGCCGCGAGCCAGGGTTCGGCGACACCGATCATCGGTGGCTGGGTGACGAGCCAGACGCCCAGCGCGATGTTGACGAAATGCGCCCAGCGGTTTTCGCGATGCGCGCGGCGATAGCATGTTTCATACCGGGCGCGTTGTTCCTCGGGATGTTCACCCGCCTCGGCCGCCTCGGTGATTTCGGGCGGTGGAGGGATGGCATTGGCTTCGTACCAAGCCGCGGGATCGGCCTTCATCGCCGCGATCATGCCCGCCAGCCTGTCCTTCAGCCGATGGCGCGGCTCCCAGCCCAGCAATGTTCGCGCGCGCGTGATGTCGAGTTCGTAATGATCGCTCGCCATCCGGGTCATGAACGGTTTGATGAAGGGCCGTTCGCCTTGGTCGAGCGCGTCGGGGATGACCGGCTCGAGCTTGTCCTGCGCCCATGCGCCGGCCGTGGCGGCGGCTCGGGGAAGGCGCAGCGTCGGCCAATCCTCGGCGCCGTGGATCAGATAGCCAAGCTCGTCCTGCAGCGCTTCATAGCCCATGGCCTCGGGCTCGCCGATCAGGATCGCAATATCGGGCGGCAATTGCGCGCGCCCGTCGATGGTGCGGCGAAAGGCCTCGATCATGTCGTCGCGATGCACCATCGCCTGGCCGGCGCGGGTCGAACCCGAATAGAAATGGCTCTGGAGATCGCGGCCGTGGATGCGCGCGATCTGATTGGCGAGCGTCGGCACCGAGGTGCGTTCGTCATAAAGACCCGCAAGGCGAAGCAGGACATAGGGGATGGCGCCATGCTCGGCGCGGATCACCTCTTCGGCCGCCGCCTTCGATTTGGGATAGGCCCAGCCCGGATCGATCGGCTGGTTTTCGTCGATCGTTTCGCCGGGCTTGCCCGGCGCGTGGACGAGCATCGTGCTCGAATAAATGAACTGTTCGACGTCGAACGGTTGCAGCGCGCGCAGCAGCCGCCGCGTTCCCTCGACATTGACCGCATCATAGAGCGGGTTCTCCTCGCCGCTGAAATCGAAGAAGGCGGCGAGATGAACAACGCTCGCGATCCGTGTCCCATGATCGCGGCGCAAGATATCCATCGCGGCCGCGACCGACCGGTCATCGGTGAGGTCGGCTTCGATCAGCGGGAAACCGGCTTCGTCCCCGTCGTCGTCACTGGCGCGATCGAGCCCGACGACCCGGTAGCTGTCCGCGAGCGCAGCAGCGAGCGACCGGCCGATATTGCCGTCGGCGCCGGTGATCAGCACGATCGGTTTTGCTGCGCCTTTCATGGCGGTGTTCCCGCCTTGGCGCGCGGGGAGGAAACAGACAGCATCGCCCCGGGAAAATGCGAGGTGCCGGCTATGACATGGTCCAGGTCGTCGAGCATGGAATCGATCCAGCGCCCGCCCCTTGCCAGTCAGCGCCCGAAATCATGACAAGTTCCGCGGACGTGAGAACCCGTCGAATCTTTCGGTCGGTGGAACCGCCCGTGAGGGGCGTCGTTGATCGATGATAGCAAAGGCCGGATCGAAGCCAAGAGCATGGGCAGCCGGTTCCACCGGTTCCGCGCGCGACACCGGCCTGCACCGAGGACTGGCACCATGATCCGCAAGCTCAAATCGGGACAATATCGGCTCTATTCACGCAAGGCCGATCCGAAAACCGGCAAGCGCCGCAACCTCGGCACTTTCGGGAGCCGGGCGGCGGCCGAAAAGCATGAACGCGAGGTCCAGTATTTCAAGCGGCATTGAGGGGCGATCATGCCAGGGAAATCGTCGCAGGAGCGATAAACGGCTCGCCGCGCTTATGGCTCTTTTCGTCACATAGACGGTTATGCCGGGAACCCCGGCCCAGACCTCTCGTTGCCCCTGTGATCGCGTCTGCCGTTTGCGAGCGGCTTCGCGGGTATATCGAGAGCAGCGAGATAAGGACACGGCCCCCGAAGGCGGCCCAACATGACGTTTCTCCCTTTGCCCGGGTTCGCTCGTGGCTGGTGGCGCGGTCGGCAGCATCAACCCTAGCCAGACCGAGGATATCATGGCCACCCGTTCCCTCACTCCATCCCGCTCGCGCGCGGTCGAGCCGTTCCGCCCTGCGAGTCCGCTTCTCTCATTCTATCGCCAGGCGAACCGCCTGTTCGAGGACGTGTTTCGCGAGTTCGACGACACGCGCGATGCCCTTGGCGGGATTCTCGCGCCCAGCATCGACGTCGTGCAGGACGAACAGGAAGTCCGGATCACCGCCGAGCTGCCGGGTGTCAGGGAAGACGACATCGACGTGTCGGTCGATGGTGACGTGCTGACGCTCCGCGCCGAAAAGCGCGTCGAGCGCGAAGACGGCAACGACCGACGCCACGTCAGCGAGCGTGCCTATGGCACGTTCCAGCGTTCGCTTCGCCTGCCGCAGGCGGTCGATCCCAGCGAAGTCAAGGCGCATTTCGACCATGGCGTCCTGACCGTCTGCCTGCCGCGAACCGAAGAGGGAGATGGCCGGCACCGCATCGCGATCGAAAGCGGTCCGCCGCCGGCGCCGGAAGGCAAATCCCAGTCCAAACATTAGCAATGGGCGGCAAATGCCGCCGCCCCGCAGGAGAACGATCATGAAAGTCAATCAATGCATGACCCGCGAGGTCCGGATCATCGATCCGGCCGAAACGCTTCAGGAAGCCGCGCGCACGATGGCGGACATCGACGCCGGTTTCCTCCCTGTGGGTGAGAATGACCGGCTGGTCGGCATCATCACCGATCGCGACATCGCGATCCGCGCGGTCGGCTGCGGCCGGTCGCCGGAGGCAAAGGTTCGCGACGTGATGAGCGGCGAGGTCAAATATTGCTACGCCGATGACGAGGTCGACGCGATCCTCGACAATATGGCCGAGCAGCAGATCCGGCGCCTGCCGGTGGTCGATCGCGACAAGCGGCTCGTCGGGGTCATCTCGATCACCGATCTCGCGACCAATGGCGAGGCAAGGCAATCGGGTGAGGCGCTCGGCGAAATCGCACGTCCGAGCATGATGCACTCCCAGTCGATTTGACGCGAACCTGGCGATGGAGGCTTCCGGCGGAATGCTGCGACCATGATTCCCGCAGCCCCGCCGGAAGCGCCAGCCCAGACAATGGAGACATAGCATGCGTATCATAACCGGAATGACGGCGATCGTGGCGAGCCTCTCGCTGGCGGCCTGCGATCAGCCCCCCGCCGACACGACCGCCGATGGCCGCGCCGACGGGTCTCCCATCCCCGGAGAAGTCGCGCCGCCCGAACCAACGGTGGCTTCGCTTTCGGGGCAGGATTTCGCCAACACGCTGGCGGCGGGCGACGCCTTCGAGATCGCCGCTTCGCGGCTCGCGGTCGACAGGGCGCCGACCCCCGCGGTCAGGGCGTTCGCGCAAAAGATGATCGACGCGCACACCGCCTCGACCGACCGGCTGAACAAGGACGGCGCCACCCTGACACCGGCGATCAAGCCCGATCCCGCGCTGTCGTCCGAGCAACAGCAAAAGCTCGACGCGCTGAAGCCGCTCACCGGCACGGCGTTCGAACTGGCCTATATAAAGGACCAGGTGGCAGCGCACGAGACCGCGCTCGGCACTGTCCAAGCCTATGCCGAAAGCGGCGGCGATCCGATCCTCAAGCGCTTGGCCACAGATGCGGTCAAGATGGTCTCCGAACATCTCGACGAGGCGCGCCGGCTTGCGCAGCCGGCGACGGCGGCCACGCCATGACGCGGCGCCGAGACGACAGCGGTCGGCAAACGGCCGCCCGGGATCGCCACTGGAGACTTGAAGGAGAAGACCCATGACCATTGCCCCCAGGCTCCGCCACCAGCTCGACGCGCTGGAGGTCGACTATGATCTTCTGAAGCATGACCCGACCCGCTCGGCGATGCAGAACGCGTTCGCGTGCCAGCTCCCGCCCGGACGTATCGCCAAAGCCGTGCTGATCGATACGCCGGACGAATATCTGCTCGCGGTCGTGCCATCGAACCGGCGCGTGGCGCTTGCGGAACTCCGCAGCGAGATCGGCCTGAAGCCGAGCATCGCCGCCGAGAAAGAGGTGGCGTCGGTCTTCGACGATTGCGCTGTCGGCGCCGTACCGCCGCTCGGATATGGCTATGGCATCGCGACCATCGTCGACGACAGCCTGACCGAGCAGCCCGACGTCTATTTCGAAGGCGGCGATCATGTGTCGCTCGTCCATGTGACGCACGACGACTTCGAGCGCCTGATGCGCCCGGCGCGTCACGGCCGGTTCAGCGAGCGATGGGAGGACGTCGAGTGACCGATCCGCGACCCGGAGAGCCGCGCCGCATTCCGGCGGAGGAGGCGCGGCAGGGCGAGATCATCCTGCGCAAGCGATGGCAGCGCATCGTCTTCATCGCCGGACTTGCGGGCTTCGTGCTGTTCATTCTGTTCGCGGGCCTTGCCTATGCGAATGGCTTCCTCGGTGCGGAGGTGCTGCGCAAATAGCAGTGTTTAGCGTGGCAAAATCGCCTTCCGAAGCTTGCCTTCCAAGCGGTCAAGGCCAACGAAATCGGGATCTGGGAAAATGAGCGAAGAGCTGCGGCACCGGGATCGGCGAAAGCATGAGGGGGACCAATTCGCCCTCCCAGAATTGGCGGGCTGAGCTGTCGATTTTGGTCGCAAGCCTATTCGCCAGCATCAGCCTGCCTGTCGGTTTCGCTTTACCAATAGGGCGCCACTCCGAAGGGCCCATAATAACCGAAAACGGCTTCGCGATAGTCGGCTCCTCCCAGCGCGCGCAATTCGTCGAGCGTGTACTGCGGCGCATTCTCCAGCGCTGGACGATCGAGCGGCACAATGAACCCTCCGCGCTCGACGTCATAGTCGAGCAGCGACCACGGCAGTGGATGGAATTTCTCGCCGATGCCGAGGAAGCCGCCGAACGACATGATCGCATAGATCACCTTGCCGTCGACTTTTCCGATCGACAGATCATCGACATGACCGATCCGCTCGCCCGCGCGATTGAACACCGGCGTCTTGACGACCCGGCTGGACAGGATCAGCGGATGCTCCTTGTGGAGCACCGGCTCGGTAAGCGACTGATTCATGACTCTTGCTCCTTTCTTGCGGCGCCAGACGCTGAAGCGGGCGTATTCTCATGGGCCAATTTGCGAAGGAGTGCGGGAGCGAAGCGCTCGCGTGGCACATTGCGCATCGCAGCGAGTACATGGCCGGTTTTTGCCACGCGCGGCGATCTGGTTGGTCACCATGACAGTGCCGAGGCTGGATGCCGCCGACACCATATCCCTCCTTCAGGGAGGCAACATCTCAACGCATCGCGAAGCCGATAGCTCCATTCCTACCGATCGATCCAATCCATACGCGTCTCGGCAAAGCTGCGTCGATGCCTTCGATTTGCAAGGCTCGCGACGAGCCGGAGAAATGGCACGATCCCAATTCTCGGGCGTTTGAAAGCGGAGACAAAAGGAAACGGATCGAAGGGCCATGGCCGGGTAGCCGTCAGAATGTTCGCGCGTTTGAAAACATGGGCCGAGGCGGCCAAGCGCGATGTGGCGGCGCTTTGGCTCGCTTCGCATGACCCGCGCGTGCCGGTCGGTGCCAAGATCGTCGCCGGGATGGCCGTCGCCTACGCTTTGTCGCCGATCGACCTGATCCCCGACTTCATTCCCGTCCTCGGCTATTTCGACGATCTCATTCTGGTGCCCATCGGCCTGTGGCTGGCGATGCAACTTATCCCTTCAGGGTTGATGGCCGAAGCCACTGGGCGCTTATCCTCGTCGCGCTTCTCGCACTCGGCTGGGCGCTACGCGAAGCTTTCTCTGGACGCGGCTGCTGCTCGGCGCGGCGACGGCGCTTCTCTACACCGCCTATCTCTGGATATTCGGGATCGATCTGCTTTTTACCTGGGCCTTGCTCGCCCTGCTGCTCAATTTCATCCCGACGATCGGATCCATCATCGCCGGGACACTTCCGGCTCTCTATGCACTGGCGACCAGGGATCCGGGCACCGCACTGGCGGTCGCCGGAGGCCTGCTGGTGATCGAGCAGATCATGGGCAATTATGTCGATCCGCGGCTGATGGGACACCAGCTTGCCCTCTCGCCGGTCGTCGTCCTGACCACGCTGATGGTCTGGGGCTGGATATGGGGGCCGCTTGGCGCATTTCTCGCCACGCCCATCACAGTGTTGATGGCGACGCTCTTCGCGCATAGTCGCCGGATGCGACCGGTCGGGATGCTGCTCGCAGACACCGCCGGACCCAGCTCGCCGGAGCGCTAAATCTTCAAAATCGGTCCTTCGTACATATATGGGGAGCATGACTGATCGTTCTTTCATGATCGACAGGCGCTCGCTCATGCTATCAGGGACCGCGATCGCCGCCACCGCACTGCTCAGCCGATCCACCGCTTTGCCGGGGTTTTCCGCGGATTCTGCGAGAGTCGAGACAGCGGCATCTCCCCTCCCGGCGATGCCAAGATCGTCGCCCACGTCGCTCGATCCAACCCTGTTGCGGAAAGCCCTTGCCGCGCTGGATCGCCACTCCGGGGCGGTCGTACACCGCGATCGTATCGGCATCGTCGATTTCGCGGCTTCCTCTTCGGAACCGCGGCTGCATTTTCTCGACGTTGCCAATGGCGAGCGATCGAGCCTGCTGGTGGCCCATGGCACCGGTTCGGATCCGAGCCATACGGGCTTTCTGCAGCGTTTTTCCAATGATTTCGGTTCCAATGCTTCGAGCGAAGGGGCCTTTCTGACCGGCGACTATTATGTCGGAAAGCATGGCCGGTCGCAGCGGCTCGCGGGGCTCGACCCGACGAACGACAATGCGCGCGAGCGTGCGATTGTCATCCATTCGGCATGGTATGCGAATGCCGGCATGATCGCGGCGCATGGAAAGCTCGGACGCAGCCAGGGCTGTTTCGCGGTGAGCGAGCACGAACTCGACCGCGTTTTCGACTTTCTCGGCGAAGGACGCCTCCTCTACGCTGCGAAGGCCTAAGTCCGCCGCGCGGGAACATGGCTCGCGCGCCTTGCGTTATCTCCTTCGATCGCAAGGAGATTTATGTGCGACAATTTATGATGGCCTGCGCATCGCTGTCTCTGGTTCTCGCCGGATGCGGCAATCCCTCCGCCGACGGAGCGCGTGCGGATGCGGAGGCCGCCAGCAGCATTCGCTGGAATGGCCCGGCTGTCCGGCAGTTGCGCGAGGCCATCGGTCGGCGCGCCGCCCACGGGCTCGATCATCTGCGTTTCGTTGTCGAGGGGCGGCCCGGAAGCGTGGAGGGCGAAAGGGCGCTGACACAAAGCGCGCTGCGCTATGCCGGGGCGGTTGCCCGCGGCGCGACCGATCCCGCCAAATTACAACCACCCTATACGATTCCCCGTCCCGAAGCGGATTTGCGGCCCGGCCTGGCCGCCGCGCTGTCCGAGGGGAAGCTTGGCCGTGGATCGATGGCCTGGCGCCGCAGACCGATCAGTATCGCAAGCTCTCGGAAGCCTATCTCGCGCTTCGCGGTGAAGGCGATAAGCCCGCTGCCATTCCCGACACCAAACCACTGAACCCCGGTGCGACCGATCAGCGTGTCCCCGCTATCGCGGCGCAACTCGCCGCCTCGGGCTATCTCGAGGACGCAGCCAGGGACGGCGATCGCTACACGCCCGCGATGGTCCGCGCCGTGCAGCGCATGCAGGCCGATTACGGCATCGATCCCGACGGGGTGATCAGCGGTGACGCGCTCGAAATCCTCAATCTCTCCGATGCCGATCGGGCCCGCGCGGTCGCGGTTGCGATGGAGCGTCTGCGCTGGCTCGAGCGCGAGCCGCCGGCGACCCGCATCGACGTCAACCTCGCCGCCGCGCGGCTCACCTATTGGCGCGAGGGCAAGGTCGCCGACACGCGGAAGGTGGTCGTGGGAAAACCGGGCGATGAGACGCCGCAGCTCGGGTCGCCCATCTATCGGCTCGTCGCCAATCCGACCTGGACAGTCCCGCGCTCGATCCAGAACGGCGAGATCGCGAAACAGGGGGCGGGCTATCTTCGCCGTAACAATATGGCGTGGAAGGACGGCTGGATCGTGCAGCAGCCCGGACCGCAGAATGCGCTGGGCCTGGTCAAGTTCGACATGAAGAACGACCGTGCGATCTACTTGCATGACACGCCCGCCAAGCCGCTGTTCGACGAGGTGCAGCGGCAACGCAGTCACGGCTGCGTCCGCGTCGAGGACGCGCTCGGCTTTGCGGACATGCTGGCGCGCGACGAAGGCGTTCTCGGCGAATGGCACGCCGCACGCGCGACCGGGAAAGAGACTTTCGTCGCGCTGCCCCGCGAAATCCCCGTCAGGCTCTATTATCAGACCGTGCTGTTCGACGATGCGGGCGAACCCGTCATCCGGGCCGATCCCTATGGCTGGAATGACGCGGTCGCAAAAAGTCTCGGCTTCCCCGAACGTCAGGGCTACAGATTGCGCGCGTCCGGCGCCGATATCGGGCCTTGAAATCGCAACGTCAAAGAGCGGCCCGGGAACGGCGAAGAACAGCTCCGGACGATTAGGCGACGCTGACTCGAAGCTGCCGCTGGCGCACCGTCTGCTTTGGCCGTCTCGCTTTTCCAGTCGAATTGTGGCCGGCTTTCGCTGCTTTTACCTCGAAAGCTGTCAGGCGGCTGGCGGCCAATAACGGTGATCCGCGAATGCCGGCTCACGCCAATTTGTCTCACCCCGCCTAGCAGTTGTCTTTAACTCCATCAGCGCATTCTGCGGCGGATTCGACGTCTTTTCCTGCGCCTTCAACTGTGTTGCAAGCAGACAGGATCAATATCGAGCCGCTAATTGCGAAAATTGTCAGAAGCTTTTTCATTCTCTCTCTCTCTCTCCGGCGGCGAGGGCGAACAACCCTCCATTTGAGTTTCAATATTTTAACAACTGCTGTTCGCAACGATCGTTGCGTTGCATCGGCGCCACGCTGGCCGAAGCGTTCAAAATGATCGTTAGGCTGGGGAGAATGAAAAGCTGCGTGGTCGGCGTGTGTCGTCCCAAATGGAAGGAACGGCCGATCCTTATCGTCAAATATGCCCGAATGCTCGTTGAACGAAGCGACTGTCCGGCCATGGCTTGAGCCCCGGCCCGTCAAATAGTGGCTCCCCGGGCCGGTCATTCGCGGGTGAAGCGGTCCCGGTTTCAGCCGCCATCACGCAATCCGGCGTCCTCGTGGTCGGGATTCTCCGAGGTGCCCCGTTCCTTCACGAACCCGTGCATGCCGAACCACCATTGCAAGGCGATGATCGCGCCTTTCGCGGGCTGGAGAAGGCCGATCATCAGTATCAGCATCGACGACACGATGATCGCGGCCAAGGCGGCCAGTGACAGTGCTGTCTCCTGAACGAGCGCGATGATGATCGGCGCCATGATATGCCCGGTCAGCAGGATCGACACATAGGCCGGGAAATCGTCGGCCTGCTGATGCGTCCAGTCCTGCCGGCAACGGGGGCAAGTCGCGACCGGTTTGAGGAAGCGATGAAAGAGCTTCGCATCGTTGCAACGCGGGCATCGGCCTCGCGCGCCGCGGGCCATCGCCTCCCAACCGGAGGATGGAAGCGCAAAGTCTTCGCCTTCCGGATCCTGATCGTTCGGCGGGGGAATCTTCCCGGTGATGGGGCGGTCGAATGGCGACACCATGAAATCCGGCATCAGCCGCGTTCTCCGAGGAAAATCTGCGAACTATAATGCTGGCGGACACCCGTCACGGTTGATCGATTGCTTGGCATGATCGATATATACAGTATTAGATGATGGTGTTAAGATTGATAAATGATGTATCAAACATCGAGGAGCTGATATGATCACCTCACAGCAGATGCGGGCCGCGCGCGCCCTTCTTGGGATCGATCAGCGTCAACTCGCCGAACTGGCGGGCCTTTCTCTTCCCACGATCCAGCGGATGGAAGCATCCAATGGCCAGGTTCGCGGTGTCGTCGATACGCTGGTGAAAGTGATCGGAGCGCTCGAAAGCAACGGCATCGAACTGCTTGGCGAATATTCTTCGAGCACCGGGCAGGGGCGTGGCGTGCGGCTGCGCGAAGCGGCCCTCGCCGATCCCGCGCGGCCCGGGCGCGGGCTTCTTTCCGCCAAATTTCCGAGCCGGCCCGAAATTCGGTGAAACCCGATACCTATACGCCGAAGCTGCTGACGGTCTTTCGCGAGGGTTATTCCGCCGCCACCTTCCGCGCCGACGCGATCGCCGGCCTGACCGTCGCGATCGTCGCCTTGCCGCTCGCGATGGCGCTTGGAATCGCCAGCGGCGCCTCGCCGGACAAGGGACTGATCACGGCGGTCGTCGCGGGCTTCCTGATCTCGACGCTCGGCGGATCGCGCGTTCAGGTCGGCGGGCCGACCGGCGCTTTCGTGGTCGTGATCTTCAATGTGATCGCGAACCATGGTTATGACGGACTGCTCGTCGCTACGCTGCTCGCGGGTCTGATTCTGATCTTCGCCGGCGTGTTGCGCTTCGGCCAGATGATCAAATATATCCCGCATCCGGTGGTGACTGGCTTTACCGCCGGAATCGCGGTGATCATCGCCTCGAGCCAGGTGAAGGACTTCCTCGGGCTTGCGATCGACAAGGTGCCCACCGACTTCATCCCCAAATGGCAGACCTATCTCGGCGCGCTGCCAAGTGCGAGCTGGGCGACCATCGGTGTCGGCGCGAGCGCTCTCGCGATCATCGTCGCGCTTCGCAAGTTTGCGCCGCGCTTGCCCGGCTTCCTGATCGCGGTGGTGGCGAGCTCGCTTGCCGTGGCGCTGCTGGGCCTCCCGGTCGACACGATCGGCTCGCGCTTTCCCGGCATAGCAGCGGGGCTTCCGATGCCGTCGCTTCCCGATATCTCGCTCGCGAAGATCAATGCGGTTCTGCCTTCGGCGTTCACCATCGCCTTTCTCGCGGGGATCGAGGCGCTGCTATCCGCGGTCGTCGCCGACGGCATGGCGGGCACGCGGCACCGCTCGAACCAGGAACTCATCGGGCAGGGTGTCGCCAATATCGGCTCGGCGCTCTTCGGCGGGCTCCCCGCCACAGGAGCGATCGCCCGCACCGCGACCAACATCCGCTCGGGCGCGAAGACCCCCGTTGCGGGCATGATGCACGCGGCCTTCCTGCTGCTCTTCATCTTCTTCGGCACCGACTTGATGGCCTATGTGCCGATGGCGGCACTCGCGGCGATCCTCTTCATGGTCGCCTGGGGCATGAGCGAATATCAGCGCTTCCTCGCGCTCCTGCGGATGCCGAACAGCGACCGCGCGGTGCTGCTGCTCACTTTCGGGCTGACGGTGCTCGTCGACCTGACGGTCGCGATAGGCGTCGGCGTGACGCTCGCTTCGCTGCTGTTCATGGCGCGCATGGCCGAGACGGTCGAAGTGGACGGTAGCGGCAGGCGCGATCCCGATCTCGATGCCGAGGATCTCGACCAGCGCGACGATCTGCCGCCGGGTGTCGAGGTGTTCCGGATCGCCGGGCCCTTCTTCTTCGGGGTCGCGGGCGAACTTCTCGATACGCTACGCCGGTTGGGACAATCGCCGCGCGTCATCATCCTGCGCTTGCGGCTTATGCCGCTGCTCGATGCGAGCGGGGCGCAGGCGCTCGAGGAATTTGTCGAGCAGGCGCGGCTGGCCGGGGCCGAGGTCATCCTGTCCGGCGTGCAGCCGCAGCCCCGTTCGATGCTCGATCGCATCGGGCTTGGCGAAACCTCGACGAAGGTCTCGCATGCGGCCGATTATGCGCACGCGCAGTCGCTCGCCGCCGAGCTACTCGAAAGGAAGTGAATGCAGTGCCCGCCTCGCACCCTCGAAACCGGACACGTCGGTGCGACCGACCGGCCGTCCAACCCCAATGGAGCATGAAATGACCAACGATAATGATTATGTTTATGACGAGGAGAGCGGCGAGTGGATGCCGGCCGCCGAACTCGCCGCCCGAAAAGCTGCCGCCGGCCAGATCGAGGTGCGCGATGCGGTAGGCAACATCCTTCAGGACGGCGATCAGGTGGTTCTGGTCAAGGACCTCGACGTCAAAGGCGCCGGCAAGACGCTCAAGGTCGGGACCGTCATCAAGTCCATCCGGCTGACCGGCGATCCGCAGGAAATCGACTGCCGGCATGAGGCGATCAAGGGTCTTGTCCTGCGAGCCGAGTTCGTGCGCAAGCGCTGAATCTTCGCCGCCGCCGGCCTTCCTGCGCGGGCTTACATGATGCGATGGCGATGGCGATGACGGTCTTGGTCGAGCGGCACAGGCTGCATGTCCTTTTCCTTCCGCGATAATTCCAGCTCAAGTCAGGCAGCTTAATCGGATGCATCGGTCAAAACGGATCGACCTCGCAAAACGGGGTAGAATATGAGTGCTGCCAGCAGCGTGCCGCTGCAGACGACGAGCGAATAAGCGGCCGCCGGTCCGATCGGCAGCGACCCGATGAGTGCGGTGCCGAGCGCGGCGCACGCCATCTGCAGGAAGCCGAGCAAAGCCGACGCGATGCCCGCCCGGTCGCCGAACGGTTCGAGCGCTATCGCGGTCGCGACCGGGTTGACGAGGCCCATTCCGGCCAGAAACAGGGTGACCGCCGACATGAACTGGATCTGCGTCGGTGCGCCTCCCTGAGCGACCAACCAGAGGCCGCCGGTGAGGGCGATCAGGATGCCGGCCATGCCCACCCGCGGCGCGTCCCAGCGCCTGGCAAGCCGGGCCGTGATCAGCCCGCTGCCAAAGACGACCGCGACGGTCGCCGCGAAAAAGAGACTGAGGTCCGCCGCACTGAATCCCAGGCCTGTCATCAGGATGGGAGGGGCCGCCGCGAAGAAGCTGTAGAGGCAGCCGATCACCAAGCTGACGGCCAGAGCGGGGCGGATGAAGCGCGGGTCGCAGGCGAGTTCGGCGTAAGTCCGGGCGATCAAAGCCGGCTGGGCTGATCGCCGCTGGCTGGCGGGTAATGTTTCGCCGGCGCTTACACAGTAGCAGATGGCAACCAGCGCGCCCGCGCCCGCAACGAGCACGAAGATGCTGCGCCAGCCGAGCAGCAGCGTCATGCCCGTGCCGAGCGCGGGCGAGAAACCGGGCGCCGCCGCCATCGCGATCATCACCAGCGCCAGCGCGCGCGTGAGTTCGGGTCCATGGTACAGGTCGCGCGCGATGGCGCGGGCGAGTACCGAGGCCGCGCAGGCGCCAAGTGCCTGAATGGCCCGGCCCGTAATCAGAACCGGCAAGGATGGGGCAAGAGCGCATACGATGCTGCCGGCAACGAAGATCGCAAGGCCGCCGATGACGAAAGGCGCGCGGCCGACGGAGTCCGCCATAGGGCCAACGATCAACTGGCCGAGCGCAAAGACGATGAAGAAGCTCGACAGCGTCCAGGCAAGCTCGTGCGGCAGGGCGCCGAACTCGCGGGCCATATCGGGAAACGCGGGAAGCATGATGTTCGTGGCGAGCGCGCCGAGCGCCGCCAGGCTCGCCAGCAGCACCAGGCGGCCTGCTGTCAGAGCGCCGCCTCCCTGAAGCGGAGCGGTGCTTTCGCTCTCGGCCGATAGCGTCACGCCTGCGCGGCTTCTTGCGCTTTTCGAGATGCGTCGGCGACCGCGATCACAACCTTGCCGCGCGCGCGTCCCGATGCCACTCGTGTCATCGCAGCCGGGGTTTCGGCGAATGAAAATTCGCTGTCGATGATGGGGCGTATCACTCCCGCATCGATCAGCTTCGCGATCTCGGCCAGCTGTCCGCCGTCGGCGTGCATGAACAGGAAGCTGTATTCGACGCCGTGTTTGCGGGCCTTGCGCCGGATCTTGAAGCTGAGGAGGCGCATCAGCAGCCGGACGATGGCGTTGGCGCCGATACTGCGTGCGAAGGCAATGTCGGGCGGGCCTGAAATCGAGATGAGCTTGCCGCCGGGCTTCAGGACCGCGAGCGACTTTTCGAGGACATCCGGTCCCAGCGTGTTGAGAACCACGTCGTAGCCGCTGAGCGTCTCGGAGAAATCCTCCTTGCGATAGTCGATGGCGACATCGGCCCCGAGGCTCTTCACCAGCGCGATATTGTCGGTGCCCGCGGTCGTTGCCACGCTGGCGCGGAGATGTCTCGCGAGCTGGATTGCAACCGTTCCGACCCCGCCCGAGCCGGCATGGACCAGAAGTTTCTGGCCCGGCCCAAGCTTCGCGCGCTCGATCAGGACCTGCCACGCGGTCAGCGCCACGAGCGGCAGTGCGGCCGCCTCGGCCATGGTCAGGCTTGGCGGTTTGAGCGCGAGATCGGCTTCATCGATCGCGATCCGCTCGGCAAAGGTGCCGATGCGGTCCTTGTTCGGGCAGGCAAAGACCTCGTCACCGATCTGGAACCGGTCGGCGCCCGGGCCGAGGGCAACCACCGTGCCGGCAAGGTCGCTGCCGAGGATGAAGGGCATCCTGTGCGGAAGGACCGCCTTGAACTCGCCCTCGCATAGCTTGACATCGATCGGATTGACGCTCGCGGCGGCGATCGCCACCACGACCTGACCGGGTCCCGCCACCGGATCGGGCACATCCCGCAGCGACGGTTCGCCCTTGTAGGCGTCGATGGCGAAGGCCTTCATCTCATGCTCCCTCAACAGGATTGGCCGGACGAGGGGCGGGCGGCGGCGCATCGAAGACGAGCAAGGTCGATGTCGCTGTGGCACAGAGCCGCCCCTCGCCATCGTGAAGCGTCGCCTCCGAAAAGCCGACCCGGTTGCCCAGCGATATGACGCGGCCGACCGCGCGAACCGTCCCGCTATTCTCCGTCAGCGCCCGGAGATAGGAGATTTTCAACTCAAGCGTCGTGTGGCCGCGATCGGGGCCGAGCTGCGAGGCGACGGCAACGCCGCAGGCGCTGTCGAGCAGCGTCGCGGCATAGCCGCCATGGACCGCGCCGAGCGGATTATAGACGCTGCGATCGGGACGTCCTTCGAACACGGCCTTGCCGCGCTCGACCTCGACAAGCGCGAAGCCGAGCGTTGCTCCCATCGGCGGTTGGGAACCGCTTTCCAGCCAGGCGTGCAGCTGCGCCAGGCCATCGCGGTCATCGGCAGCGTCCATCCTGCTCACCAGGGCTCGTGGAAGGGGCGGACCTCGGCGAGGAACGACCAGGCATCGCGCGGTTGGTGCGCCAGATGGAAGACCTCGCCGGCGATCGAGGCGGGCGAAATGAAGAAATCGTCGGGGGCATCGGGCAGGCGCTCGCGCTGCCACGGCACGTCGATCACCGCGTCGATGATCAGATAGGCGACATGCACGCCCTTGGGGCCGAGGTCGCGTGCGAGCGATTCGGCAAGGATGCGCTGCGCGGCCTTGGTCGGTGCGAAGCCTGCGAAGGCGGCGCGCCCGCGCTGCGCCGAGGTATTGCCGGTGACGATCAGTGCGCCTTCGCCAGCGGCGATCATCGCGGGGGCGGTCAGGCGCGCGAGGTGGAAAAGCGTCATCGTGTTGATTTCGAAATTGCGCTGAAGAACCTCGGCATCGATTTGCGAAAAGGTTCCGAAGGCACCGCCGACGGCGTTGTGCACCACGACCTTCGGCGCGCCGACGCTGTCGATTGCCTGCTTGAGCGCATCGGCATCGCTGACGTCGCAGGGAAGGGCGATCGTATCGGGGATCTCCTTTGCAAGCGCCGCGAGCCGGTCGGCATCGCGCGCCAGCATCGCGACGCGATAGCCGCCTTCGGCGAACCGCCGGACCACGGAAGCGCCGGTTCCGGGGCCGACTCCGGTGACGAGGGCGAGGGGCTTGCTATCGGTCATGCCGCTTTCTCCAGGCGTACGAGTTCTTCGCGCACGAAATCGAGCCGGTCGTTGCCGAAGAACAAAGTGTCGCCGACGAAGACCGAGGGCGATCCGAACACGCCGCGTTCGGCCGCTTCCTCGGTATTGGCGTCGAGCTGTGCGACCACGTCGGGTGAGTCGATACGTGACGCGATTGGGGCGGCGTCGATACCAGCGGCGGTGGTTGCCTCGAGGATGTCATCGATCGTCGCGAGCGTCTTGCCCTCGCTCCAGGAGGCGCGGTACAGCGCCAGCGTGATCGAATCCGCCTCGGCGGGCGAGGCCGCGGCAAGCACGGCGCGCGAACAGGCATCGCCGTCATTGTCGCGCATGTTCGAGGGGTTGAGCGTAATGCCATAGCGCGCCGCCCAGCGCCCGAGGTCGGCGCGCGCATAGCGGCCCTTGGCCGCGCAGGTGATGGTGGTCGGGACATTGCCCACCTTTTCCATCACCGTCAGGATCTTCATCGGCCGCAAGCGGATCGCCACGTCCATGTCGCGTAGCTGGGTGAAGGCCAGATAGCCGTACGGACTGCGAAAGTCATAAAACAGCTCAATGTCCTGCGTCATTGTTTTGCTCCTGTGCTGGGTTCGAGAAGGCGCCGCACCATGTCGTCGGCGCCGGGGCCGGGGCGAAGCTGGACGCGATCGGCGGGGACCGGCTGGCCCGTTTCCGCATCGACCAGCGCCAGAACAAGCGGATGCCCGCTGTCGCGATCGACCATTTCCATCGTCGGCTGGCCATATCCGGTGGCGTCCCAGCGATCACCCCATTCGCGCAGTGCCACGCTGACTTTCCAAAGGTCGCGGCCCTTCGGCGTCAGGCGATATTCGTCGCGCGGGGGCCGCTCCTGATAGCGCACGCGCTCGACGAGCCCCGCGGCCGTCAGATGCTTGAGGCGCGCGGCGAGCGTCGCGGCGGGAATGCCCGTGCTCGCGCGGAATTCGTCGTAGCGGCTGAGCCCCAGCGACAGGTCGCGGATCAGCAGCAGCGCCCAGCGATCTCCGATCAATTCGAGCGCACCCGCAATCGAGCAGCGCATTCCAGCGAAGGATTTTGGCTTCATGGGTTTGGCGTTCCTAGTAACTTCAATTATTGAAGTATATAGGCAATGCAAGATTTGCAAGTGGATTCGTGCCGCGCGGTTCAGGCACGAAAATCTCGAAGTGATCGATATGGCCGGCGGGCATGCCGCCATTCCAAGGATATGCCGACTCGCTTTATCGCGACCGGATGGTTGCGATGAGCTGGCAAAATGCCTGCGGAAAGGCCGGAGACGGGATAAATTTTATCATTGATAAAGAAATTGAGATGACGTATTTCCCGTTCTGGGAGAAGGATCATGTCAACGCGGATGCGCAACATGAACGAGCGACGCGACCGTATCCTCGATGCGGCGCGATCGATCATTGCGGAAAACGGTTTTGACGCGCTGACCACGCGCGGCCTGGCACAGGTCGCGGGCGTTTCCGCTCCCACGCTCTACAATCTCATCGGCGGTAAGGACGATATCATTCGTGCTCTTGCCAAGGCCGGCGCGGAGCATGTCCAGCAGCGGCTCTCGCTGCTGGAATTCGACTCCTGTCTCGAATGGATCGAAGCGATCGCCGACGAAGCGGTCGACATGGTCGAGGGCGACGAGACCTACCACCGCGCGCTCAGTTTCTGCCAGGATCGCATTGCCGGTGGCTATGGGCTCCGGGGAGACGTCGGCTCGCATCCAGCGCTGGGCGAAGCCGCCATGACGATCGCGCTCCCGGCCTGTGAAGCGGCCCGCGCCCAAGGCCTGCTGCGCGGCAATGTCAGTACCCGCGACATCACAGAACAGATGTTTTACGCCTATCTCGGGCCGACGCGAGAGTGGGCTTTCGGCACCATCAGCCTTGCGATGTCACGTTATCGGATCAAGCGAGGCTTCATCCTGGCCTTTGCCGCCGACGCCAGCGATTCCTTCCGGAAAGACCTCCTCGACCGGCTTGCTGCCCTCGGCCGAGACGCTGCCGAAAGATGTGCCGCATGAACGATCCGGTGAAGGCAAAAGAGACGCGCGGCCTGCTACGGTTTCTGGATTTCATGCCGCTGATATTCGCATTCGGTTTTCTCGTCCCCGTCATCGCGCAGGGGATCGAAAGCCTGGGTTGGGTGCGGCCCCTCGGGACCTCGCCCTTGGTTATTGCGCTCCTTGTCGGCGGCGGCTGGGGGCTCGTTGCGCAGCTCAGGGGACGTTGGATATGACCGCTCCGCCTATCGATGTCAGCACCCTGTCGAAAACCGAGTTGATGAAGCTGGAGCGGGACATCGCGCGCCGTCACAGCGGGCAATTTCCGTGGGAAATCCTGCTGTGGGCATTTGGCAACATGGCATGCTGGCTATGCCTCTGGCCATTGGTGATCCTGGGCTATCTGCCGCTCTGGGCCGCATTCCCTGTCGCGACGGTCACCATCATGCTGGTCTATCTGCCGACGCACGAGGCGCAGCACGACATCATCGCGCGGCCGGGCACCAAGTGGCGCTGGCTCAACGAACTGGTCGGCCATGCCACCTCCTGGATGATCGTCAGTCCTTTCGCGGTGCTGCGGTACACGCATCTCGAGCATCACAAGCACGCCAACGACCCCGCGCTCGATCCCGATCACACGACCCATGCCGACAGCGCCTGGCATGCCGTCTGCAAGATCATTCGCGAAAGTCAGCCGGACGGTCAACGCGGCCGGGACTATGCGGCCTGCCTCGCACGGGGCAACCGCAAGGATCTGATGCTGCAGAGCATCGCGTTCAAGATGGCATATTTCGTCATCCTGTTCGCGCTCGCCTGGTCGGGCCTTGCGCTGGAGGCGTTCTTCCTCTGGTGGCTGCCGCTGCAGATCGGACTGGTCTACGTCGCGTTATATCTGTCGTGGGCGCCGCACCACCCGGCGAAGGAAACCGGCCGTTACCGCGACACGCGGAGTTTCCGCTCGCGATTGGGAAATATCGGGTCGATGGGGATGCAATTCCACATCGTCCATCATCTTCATCCCTATATTCCGCTGACCCGGACGCCCGCCGCCTATTGGGAGATGCGCCCGATCCTGGAGGCGCGCGGCTGCAATATCCACGAACTTTGACCGGATAGTCGTTTCTCGAATGCAGACCGCCGAACCTTCGTCAATGGGCCTGCCGGTGTGCGGTTATCTGTTCCCTGTCATCGCGACAGGAGAGTGACATCGGCCGCCAATCGGGAGACGCGTTCTTCAACGGCGGCCAGTGCCGCGCTGTGGCGTTTCTGCAACTGATCGAGTTGTTCGAGCCGGACCGCGGTATCGGTGCCCTCGTCATTCTCCATGGCATAAGCGAATAGCTCGAATTTGCGCCACGCGCGGCGAAGCATGTTTCGGGGCTTCATCGTGCCAGTCTCCTTCCTAAAATGTTGCGAATCCAGTCGATCATCCGCGCGATTTGCACATGCAGACGTCCACCCTTGGGACTCGCTGTGGGAGGTTTGTTCGCTCGGTCATCCGCGCTGATCCGATACCAGAGCGAATAGAGCGCCGGCAGGAAGACGAGGGTCAGGATCGTGCCGACGAGTGTGCCGCCGATAAGGGTAAAGGCCATCGATCCCCAGAACACCGAGCTGGTGAGCGGCACGAACGCGAGAACGGCAGCGAGCGCGGTCAGCACGACCGGGCGAGACCGCTGGACGGTGGCCTCGACGACCGCGTTGAAGGGGGAGAGGCCGAGCTTCTGATTATCCTGTATCTGCCCGATCAGGATCAGCGTGTTGCGCATCAGGATGCCGGCGAGCGCGATCAAGCCGAGGATGGCGTTGAACCCGAACGGCTGGCCAGTGACGAGCAATGTCGGCACGACCCCGACCAGCCCGAGCGGGGCGGTGAGCAGCACGATCGCCATCGCCGAAAACTGCCGAACCTGCAGGATGATGACGACCATCATGAGGAGCATCATGATCGGGAAGATCGGAGCGAGCGCCTTATTGGCCTTGCCCGCTTCCTCGATCGAGCCCGCCATGTCGATGCGGTAGCCGGACGGCAGCGTGTCGATGACCGGCTGGAGCTTCGCGTACATCGCTTGCGATACGTCGGGGGGCTGCAATCCATCGGCGATATCGCCGCGCACGGTGATCGTCGGAACGCGGTCGCGGCGATGCAGGATCGGCTCGTCCATCCGGACCTCGAGCTTGCCGACCTGGGCGAGCGATACGCGCTCGCCGTTCGCGCCCGCGAGGGTGAAATCGGCGACGCGGGCGGGGTCGAGGCGCGCGGACCCCTGCGAGCGGGCGACGACCTCGACGCCGCGAATATCCTCGCGGACTTCCGAGACGGCGACCCCAGAGAGCAGAAACTGCAACTGTTCACCGACATCGGCGGAGGTGAGGCCGAGGGCGCGGAGCCGGTCCTGGTCGAGCCTCAGATGTAGCACGGGGACGCGCTCGCCCCAGTCTGAGTTGACCGTGCGCATCATCGGGTCCCCGGCGAGGAATTCCTTGACCTGGTCGGCGATCGCGCGGAGCTTCGCCGCGTCGGGGCCAGCGACGCGGAACGCGACCGGGTAGGGCGAGTAGGGGCCGAACACCAGCTGCGCCGCACGGACCCGCGCGGCGGGCGCGAGCCCCTCGGCGACGGCGCCGCGCAGGCGGACCTTCAGGGCATCGCGCTCGTCTTCCGACCCGGTGCGCACGACGATTTTCGCGAAGGACGGATCGGGAAGTTCGGGTGACAGCGACATGAAGATGCGCGGCGCCCCCTGGCCGACATAGGCGGTGATGACTTTCGCTTCGGGCTGCTTGCGCAGCCATGCCTCGACCGTTTTCGTCGTCGCGTCGGTCCGCTCGATCGCGGTGCCCTTGGGCATCTGGATTTCGACCAGAACCTCGGGCCGGTCGGAGGCGGGGAAGAACTGTTTTTTCACGAATATCATGCCGACGCCCGCGACGAGGAAAGCCGCCAGCGTCGCGGCGGTCACCAGCCGGTTGCGCTCGACCGCCCAGCGGACGATCGAGCGGGCCTTCTGGTAGCGCGGGGTCTGGTAGATCGCGTCATGCCCGCCCTCGACCTTCTTGATCGCAGGCAGGAGCTTGACGCCCATATAGGGCGTGAACGCGACTGCAACGATCCAGGATGCGATAAGCGCGAAGCCTACAACCCAGAAGATATTCCCGGCATATTCGCCGGCGGTCGACCGCGCGAACCCCACGGGCATCAGTCCGATAACCGTCACCAGCGTGCCCGCGAGCATCGGCGCCGCGGTGTGGCTCCATGCATAGGCCGACGCCTTGATCCGGTCGTACCCCTCTTCCATCCGCACCACCATGATTTCGATGGCAATGATCGCGTCGTCGACGAGCAGCCCCAGCGCGAGGATCAGCGACCCCAGCGTAATCCGATCTAGGACACGATCGGTCGCCCACATGATGACGAGCACGATCGCGAGAGTGAGCGGAACGGCCGCCGCGACGACGATGCCGACACGCCATCCGAGCGCGATCAGGCTGACCACCATCACGATCGCCAGTGCCTCGAGAAAGGTTTTCATGAACTGGTCGACCGCCGAGGCGATGTTCACCGCCTGGTCGGTGACTGGGGTCAGCGACATGCCGAGCGGCAGCTCGGAGGAAATGCTCGCGACTTCTTTCCTGAGCGATTTGCCGAGATCGAGCCCGTTCCAGCCTTCGCGCATGATCACGCCGAGCAGGAGCGCCGGCTCGCCCTCGCTCCGGATCAGGAAGGTCGCGGGATCCTCATAGCCGCGGCGCACCGCCGCGACGTCGGAGAGGCGGAATGTCCGGCCTTGCGCCACGATGGGAAGGCTGCCGATCTTTTCGAGATCGTCGAACGCGCCGTCGATCCGGACCTGGACTTGCGGTCCATTCGCCTCGATCGCGCCCGCCGGCGTGATCATATTCTGCTGCGCGAGCGCCGCGAAAATGGCGCGCGGCGCGATGCCGAGCGTCGCCAGCCGCTCGGGCGAAAATTCGACATAGATGCGCTCGGGCTGCTCGCCGACGATATTGACCTTTTTGACGCCCGGGACATGGAGCAGCCGCTGGCGAAGCTGTTCGGCTTCGCGCGCGAGGTGACGTTGCGGTTCGCCCTTCGCCTTCAGCGCATAGAGCGCGAAAGTGACGTCGCTATATTCGTCGTTCACGAACGGGCCCGCGACCCCGCGCGGCAATCGAGGCGCCTCGTCGGCGATCTTCTTGCGCGCCTGATAGAATTCGGACTGGACGATGGCGGGCGGGGCATTGTCGCGCAGCGTCAACGTCGTGAAGGCGAGGCCGGGGCGCGTGAAGGTCTCGCTGCGGTCGTACCAGCGCAGCTCCTGCAGCCTTTTCTCGAGCGGCTCGGCCACCTGATCCTGCATCTCCTGCGCCGTCGCGCCGGGCCAAGCCGTCACGACGGTCATGATCTTGATCGTGAAGGCGGGATCCTCGGCGCGTCCAAGCTTCAGGAAAGCAACGGTTCCGGCGAGGATGATCGCGATGATGAAGAAAAGGGTGATCGATTGCTCGCGCACCGCGAGGGCGGAGAGGTTGAAGCGGCTCTCGGGCTCGGGCGCGTCGGTCACCGGGCGGCTCCTGCCTGGATGCGCACGGGCTGGCCCTCGCGAAGCAGGTGAACACCGAGCGCCGCGAAGCGTTCGCCGGAGCGAACACCGCCCGCAAGCGTGGCCGCCTCGTCACCGAGCGCTGCGATCTTGACCGGCCGGAAGCGAACCTTGCCGCCTTGCACGATCCACACGCCGGGACCGCGGCCGCGATCGTCGATCGCCGCGAGCGGAACCGAAATGCGGCCGGTTTGGTCCGCGGTTCCAAGGCGGATCGTGACCGTCGATCCGAGCGGTGCGCTGGCCGGCGCGCCCGCCAGCGTGAATTTCGCGGCGAATGTGCGCGTCGCCGGGTCGGCGGCCGCGCTGAGCTCGCGCAGGCTCGCGGTTCCGCGGAGGCCACTATAGGTCGCCGCCTGCGCGAGGGTGCCCAGCGCGGGGCGCAGCGTTTCGGGAAGCTGGACGACGGCCTCGCGCGGGCCCGACCGCGCCAGCCGGATGACGGTCTGTCCCGCGGCGACCACCTGGCCGGGTTCGCCCAGCGTCTCGGCGACGACCCCGTCGGCATCGGCGACGAGCAGCGTGTAGCCGGCGTCGTTGCGCCGGACGCGCAACTGCGCCTCGGCCGAGGCGAGGTCGGCGCGCGCGGCGCGCGCCGCTGCCTTCGCCTGGTCGTAAGCCGAGGCCGACACCGCGCCCGCACCGACAAGATCGCGGTAGCGCGTCTCGTCGGCGCTTGTCTGGATCGCGCGGGCGCGCGCGGCGTCGACCGTCCCGGCGGCGGCGTCCGCCGCGAGCCGGTAGTCGGCGGGATCGATGCGCATCAGCGGCTGGCCGCGGCGGACCGATTGGCCCGCATCGACGAGCCGTGCAGTGATCTTGCCGTCGATACGAAAACCGAGGTCGCTCTGGACGCGTGCGCCGACCACGCCCGAGAACTCCCGCTCGCCCGCGCCCGCGGCGCCAGCTTCTGCGGTGCGTACCAGCGGCGGTTTGGCGCGCGGATCGTCCGGCGCCTCGCCGCAGCCGGCCAGCATGGATGCGATGATCAAAGCACCCGACCACCGCGCGCAAATCTGTCTCGACACACAAATTCTCCCTGAAAGGTCGAATCTACATGTCAATAAGTGACCATATTGTCAACTAGTCACTTACCTAGGGCGCGAGACTTCGCAGGACGAGGCTCGTGACCTCGATCTGCGCATCGGGCAAAAGGTCGAGGCTGCGCTCGAGGCAGACGGGATCGGTGAAGGGCAGAAAGGCGTAGTAAATCGACCGGCAGGTCTCGTCGAGCGGCGTCTTCCGCTCGAATTCGCCGCTCTCGCGCCCGTGGCGGACAATCTCCTCGATCAACAGGCGAAGCCGCTCGCTATAGGCGCGTGCCGGGGGCCATTTCTCGGTCGAGGCATTGGCTGCGATCTCGTAGATTCGCCGATCCTGGAAGAAGAGTTCGACGCCGACCGCGGTCACCGTCTTGGCGAAACGCCGCAGCTTATCGGTCGCGTCCTGTCCTTCGTCCACGGCTTCGCGGACGCGTTCGTAAAGCCCGTCGAGACAGTTGCCGCAGATCGCCTCGCCGATCGCCTGCTTCGATTCGAAGAAGCGGTAGATATAAGCTTTCGAGAAGCCGATCTGACGCGCAAGGTCTGACACGGTCGTCTTGGCATAGCCATAATGGGCGAAATGTTCGTTCGCCGCGGCGATGATTTGTTCGCGCACGACATGGTCGGCCGGCCCGCGGGCAGGCGTGCTGTTGCTGGATGGGTCGATACTCATAGGATTCCTATAGCCATGTTGAGCGGGGTTGACAAATTGTAACCAATGTCGTCATTAGTCACATACTGCTCCAGCTGAATGGTGAGGCGCGATCATGCGAAAGTCTTTCCTTTATCTCATAGCCGCGTTGCTTTCGGGTTGCGCCGTCGGGCCGGCCTATGTCGCGCCTGCGATCGAGGCGCCGCCGGCCTTTCTTGGCAGCGCTGCGCTCGAGGGCGGCGCGGGCGGCGCCGTGCACGTCGATCTGGTCAACTGGTGGCGATCGTTCGATGATCCGCTGCTGGCGCGCCTTGTCGAGCGGGCGCTCGTGCAAAATCTCGATCTTCAGCAAGCCGGTGCCCGCGTCAGCCAGGCGCGTGCTGGACTTCGCGGTGCGAACGCTGCGCTGCTGCCGAGCGGACAGATCAGCGGATCGGCGGCCGAAACATACCAGTCCCTCGAATCTCCGCAGGGCCGGATTGCAAGCGCCTTGCCCGGTTTCGAGCGCGAGGCGCAGGCCTATGACCTCGGCGTCGGCACGAGCTGGGAGATCGACTTGTTCGGCGGCAAGGATGCGGCGCGCGACGCCGCGCGCGCCGACTGGCAAGCCTCGGCCGCCGCCGCGGTCGCCGCGCGGCTCAGCGTTGCGGCGCAGACGGCAGATACTTACATTGCCATTCGCGGGCTCCAGGCGCGGATCGAGGTCGCGCGCGAACGGCAGGCGGTTCAAAAGCAGCTCGTCGATCTCGTCGATCTGCAGTTTCGCAAAGGCGTGGCGGCGCAATATCAGTTGCGACAGGCCGAAGGCGCGCTGGCGCAGGTAGCGGCGACTGTTCCGGAGCTCGAAGAGCAGCGCGACAAGGCGATGAACGCGCTCGACATTCTGCTGGGCTTGCAGCCCGGCGCGACGCGCGGCGAGCTTGCTGTCGCGGCGCCGATACCGTCGCCCCCGGCGTTATCGAGTGCCGGCGGCCCCGCAGCGATGATCCGGCGGCGACCCGACATCATCGCGGCCGAACGGACGCTGGCGGCCGCCAACGCGCGGATCGGCGCCGCGATGGCCGAATATTATCCGAAATTTTCGCTGAGCGGGCTTTTGGGCACCGCGACAATGGGCGTGGGCGGCATGTTCGGGGGCGATTCGGTTCAGGCGAGCGGCGTATTGGGCTTAAGATGGCGCCTGTTCGATTTTGGCCGCGTCGATGCCGAGATTTCCGCGGCCGAGGGCCGGAATGCCGAGGCGCTGGCGGTTTATCGCCTGACGGTGCTCCGCGCGTCGGAGGACGTCGAAAACGGCCTGTCGAGCCTGATCAAGCAGCGCTCGCGCGGCGACTTGCTGGCGGCAGCCGAAAAGGCACAGGCGGCGGCGCGGCAATCCTCCTTTGCGGGCTATAAGGGCGGCGTCTCCAACCTGCTCGACGTGCTCGACGCCGACCGGCGCCTTCTTGAGGTGCGCGATGCGCGGATACAGGCGCGCGCATCGACCGCGCGCGCGGCGGTCGCCTCTTTTCGTGCTCTGGGCGGCGGATGGGAGGCCGGGATCTCGTCATATTAGCAGATGGATTTTTTGGGGCGGCTCCTATGACAAGTTGGGTCAACCGATCGGAAGCAATGTCCGCGGTTGGCGCCTATGCAAACGCTCTGCAACCTGTAGTTTAAACATGGGTCATTGATCGCTTCCGGCCGTAGCAGCTCGATCAGTCCAAACGTCCGCTTCTCTACAGTTTTGGCTTAAAGTGGCCCGGCCACATCGGCCAATCGTCGCTGCGGAGCGGCTGTCTTGGCCGCTAAACGTTCCGGTAGCCGATCTTTGAAGTGAACCGGCTGGAGCGTCACGCCCAACATGCTAAGGGCATCCTATGCTTCACATGCACGGCCGCAGCGGCACCGTCCAAATCGATGGTGTCAAATATGACTGGGAACTCCTTAGCGAGCCCCAACTGTCTTCTTCCGAAGGCTGGAAGGGCATGACGGTCGCCTTGCGCCAGAGAGATATGCCACGCGAAGCCGTGCTGGAATTTCCGACGCCAAAGCGCCTGTTGAGAGGATTGCCGAAAGGGCGTTCGCACATCAACGACGCGATAGCCTCGCGAGGGGTGCGAGCGGCATTGTCGGCAGGATGGGACCCGGCTTCTCGCGGCAAGCCGACGGTCTTCATGGTTGATGCCAACGGCGACTAAGCGCAATCGTCTGGGCACTGGCATCCAGCGCGAAAACCGTGTTTTAAATTCAGCGTGACCAAATTTGTTTACAAGCTGAAGCGCGGCAATCCCCCCTTTACGAGAAGGGACGATGAGGGTTTATTTTAATCGCCCAACCAATCGGTTGTGATCTCTCCCCTATGCCCCTCCGGCGCCAGCGCGGCGCGCAAGGCTTCCAGCAGCGGTGGCAGCGCCTGCGTGAAGGCGTAGGGCGGGTTGACGATAAAAAGGCCCGCGCCGTTATAGATGTCGGGCTGATCGCTATCGTACAACCAATGCTCCACCACCAGAAACTTCAGGATGCCGAGCTTACGTAGCTGCGCCTTCCACCGCACATGTGTGGCGCGGTCTTTCAGCGGATACCATACCACCGTCACGCCATGCGCCCATTTGCGGTGCGCGGCTGCGAGGGTGGCGGTGATACGTGCGCGTTCATCGGTCTGCTCGTACGGCGGGTCGACCACCACCACGCCGCGCGCGGTGCGGGGCGGCAGCATCGCCAGCCAAAGCTCGTAGGCGTCGCGCCGATGCACGGCGGCGGATGTACCGCGCATCGCGCCGCGCAGGGCATAAGCGTCTTCGGGATGCTTCTCGTTCAGGATCAGAAAATCCTGCGGACGCAGAAGCTGCGCCAGAAATAGCGGCGATCCGGGGTAGAAGCGAGGCTCGGCCCCGGCATTCACCGCCTGTACGGCGGCGCGGTAGTCGTCCAGCAAGGGGTTCGGGTCGGCGAAGGCCCGCAGCACGCCCTGTGCGGCCTCGCCGGTGCGTTGGGCCTCCTCGCCGCCAAGGTCGTACAGCCCGCAACCGGCATGGGTGTCGATCAGGGTCAGCGCGCCCGGTTTTTGCTGCAAGGCCCGAACGAGGGCGATCAGCAGGCTGTGCTTGACGACATCGGCACTGTTGCCGGCATGGAAGGAATGGCGATAATTCATTTTGGAATCGATAATCTTATCAGGTTGTTAGGATCAAAGACCGCCAAGGGAACGGTTTGCGTGCCATCTGGCATTTTTATGGAAAATTGGCCCAAAACACCGTCAGAAACACCGTCAAATTGCATCGCTATGAATCTGGCATTCGATGCGAAAGATATAAATTCAATGAGTTACAACCCGTCGATGATGCAGAATGCATAATATGGTACGATAAATAAATATCTGTAAAACAACGATAATTATTGAAAATTCGCTGTTTCTTTATTCCCATTCGATCGTGCCTGGCGGTTTCGACGTATAGTCGTACACCACGCGGTTGATGCCCTGCACCTCGTTGATGATGCGCGTCGCGCAGCGGCTGAGGAAGCTCGCGTCGAAGGGGTAGATGTCGGCGGTCATGCCGTCGGTCGAGGTCACGGCGCGGAGCGCGCAGACATGGTCATAGGTGCGCCCGTCGCCCATCACGCCGACGGTCTTGACGGGCAGCAGCACCGCGAAGGCCTGCCAGATCGCGTCGTACAGCCCGGCGCCCCGGATTTCATCGAGATAGACCGCGTCGGCCTTGCGCAATATGTCGCAGCGTTCCTTCGACACTTCGCCCGGAATGCGGATCGCGAGGCCGGGGCCGGGGAAGGGGTGGCGGCCGACGAAGACGTCGGGAAGGCCGAGTTCCTTGCCGAGCAGCCTTACCTCATCCTTGAACAGCTCGCGCAAGGGCTCGACGAGCTTCATGTTCATCCGCTCGGGCAGGCCGCCGACATTGTGGTGACTCTTGATCGTCACGCTCGGCCCGCCGGTGAAGGACACGCTCTCGATGACGTCGGGGTAGAGCGTGCCCTGCGCGAGGAAATCGGCCCCGCCGATCTTCTTCGCTTCTTCCTCGAAGACATTGATGAATTCGGCGCCGATGAACTTGCGCTTCTTTTCGGGATCGGTGACCCCCGCGAGGCCGCGCATGAAGCGTTCTTCGGCATCCACTACGACGAGCGGGATATTATAATGGTCGCGGAACAGGCGTTCGACCTGCTCGCGCTCGTTCATGCGGAGCAGGCCGTGGTCGACAAAGACGCACGTCAGCTGCTCGCCGATCGCCTCGTGGATCAGTACCGCGGCTACCGCGCTGTCGACGCCGCCCGACAGGCCGCAGAGCACGCGCTGGTCGCCGACAGCCTCGCGGATTTCGGCGATCTTCGTTGCCCGGAACTCGGCCATCGTCCAGTCGCCCGAGCAGCCGCAGACGTGGCGGACGAAATTGGCGATCAGCTTCGCGCCGTCGGGCGTGTGGACGACCTCGGGGTGGAACTGGGTGCCATAATAGCGGCGCTCGTCGTCGGCGATCAGCGCGAAGGGCGCGCCGTCGCTGATCGCGACGATGCGGAAGCCGGGGGCGAATTTGGTCACGCGGTCGCCGTGACTCATCCACACCTGATGCCGCTCGCCGACGTCCCACAGGCCGTCGAACAGCACGCAGGGTTCGGTGACGGTCAGAAAGGCGCGGCCGAATTCGCCGTCGCGCTCGCCATCGGCGCCGCCGGGTTCGACCTGTCCGCCAAGCTGCTGGGTCATCACCTGCTGGCCGTAGCAGATGCCGAGGATGGGGAGGCCGCTGTCGAAGACCGATTGCGGCGCGCGCGGGCTGCCCTTCGCGGGGACCGATGCGGGCGAGCCCGACAGGATCACGCCCTTCGGCTGCATCCGTTCGAGCGCGGCCTCGGCGGCGTTGAACGGGACGATCTCGCTATACACGCCGGCCTCGCGGACGCGGCGGGCGATGAGCTGGGTCACCTGGCTGCCGAAATCGACGATCAGGATGGATTCGGGCGGAGCGGAGGAGTCTGGAGTCGGCATGGGTGGCCGATAAGGGCGAAGGCCCATGCTGTCCAGCGGTCGATATGGACCATCCATCGAACCGGCATGGCTTCGACACATTGTTGCGACAATTGCGACATAGATGAACGCCGAACAAAGACAGGTCAGCGGGCGTTAAGCGCTGTCCTGCCAAGAAAAAACGAAGACAGAGAAGAAACAAGGGCTCCTCCCCATGAATAATATCCGCCTGACCATTTCAGCACGCGCCGCGCTGCTCGCCGCGGGCGCCTCGTTCGCGCTGCCCGCGGTGGCCCAGGCGCCAATCGGCCCGCCGGCCGCCGCGGCGGTCGCCGAGCAGCCGGCCGAGGCCGCGCCCGCCGCGCCCGAAACGGTGGAGGATGCCTATGACGATTACAGCGAGGACGAGATCGTCGTCACTGCACCACGTCTGGCGGGGCAGCTCGACACCGACATCAAGGCCGAGGCCGAACTCGATGAAGCGGCGATCGCGAGCTATGGCGTGTCGAACGTCTCCGAACTGCTCGACGCGCTCGCGCCGCAGACGCGTTCGGGGCGCGGTCGCGGCGGCGGGCGGCCGATCATCCTTGTCAACGGGCGCCGCATCGGCGGCTTCGGCGAAGTGCGCAACCTGCCCCCCGAAGCGATCGCCAAGGTCGAGGTGTTCCCCGAAGAGGTCGCGCTGCAATATGGCTATTCGGCCGACGAACGCGTCGTCAACATGGTGCTCAAGCCCAATTTCCGTCAGATCGCGATCGAGGGCGAGGGCGGCATCCCCACCCAGGGCGGCCGGTTCCAGAGCGAACTCCAGCCAAGCTTCCTCGCGATCGGCAAAAACGGCCGGCTGAACGTCAACGCGGGCTGGGAGCACAAGTCGATGCTGCTCGAAAGCGAGCGGAATCTCGATTATGGTGAAGATGTGGACCAGGCGACCGAAGCGCCCGCGCGCAGCCTGCTTGGCGCGTCCGACGAGTATTCGATCGATGCGACGATCCAGCGCAGTCTGAACAAGACGACCGACGCGTCGGTCAATGTGCGCTTCGATCAGACCGACACAATGTCGCTGCTTGGTCCCGGCCTCGACGGCGTCGGCGACCCGCTCGAACGCGACAGCCGCGCGCGCAACCTGACCACGACCGCCAGCGTCAATGGCATGCTCGGCGACTGGCGCTGGTCGGTGTCGGGGAACTATGCCGATGCCGATCAGCTCACTTTCACCAATCGCGTGATCACGCCCCTCGGCGGCGGCGACCGCTTCGAAACCACCGACCGTTTCGACAGCAGCCAGCAGACGTTCGGCGCCAATGCCAATCTGTCGGGCACGGTGACCGATGGCTGGGCGGGTCCGATCCGCCTTTCGATGACGGGCAGCTATTCAGGTCTGCGTTTCGACAGCCGTTCGGACCGCTTGGGCGACGTCGTCACGACCGACCTCGCGCGCGACCTGCCGGGCGTTTTCGGATCACTGACGGTCCCGCTTCTCGATCCCGAATATGACGTCGGCAACATCGGCCGCGTCTCGCTGACACTGAGCGGTCAGGTTCAAAACCCCAGCGATTTCGAAGCGCTCAAAAGCTGGGGCGCGAATCTCAACTGGGGGGTCACCGACAATCTGTCGCTGATTGCGAGCTTCAACAATGACGAGGCCGCGCCCGGTATCCAGCAGCTGGGCGCTGCGCCGCTGACGACCGATGGCGTGACCTATTACGATCTCAAGACCGGGCAAACGGTCCAGATCAGCACGACGACGGGCGGCAATCCTTTCCTGCTCGCCGAGCAGCGCCGCGACCTGAAACTGGGGCTCAACTGGTCGCCGCCGATGATCGAGGGGCTGAACGTCTCGGTCAATTACAACAGCAACAAAAGCTATGACACGGCGAACAGCTTCCCGCTGCTGACCCCCGAGATCGAGGCGGCCTTCCCCGACCGTGTCACGCGCGATGCGAACGGCGTTTTGCTCGCGCTCGGCCAGCGGCCGGTCAATTTCGACCGGTCCGAAAATTCGCAGATCCGCTGGGGCCTCAATTTCGGCAAGAGCTTTGGTCAGCAGGAACCGCGCGGCCCCGGCGCGGGTCGTTCCGGCGGCGGGCGTCCCGAAGGTGCGGGCGCGCGCGAAGGCGGCGGACCGGGCGCCGGTGAGGGGCGT
>NZ_DATFFD010000152.1:0-10626 GCF_035250425.1 Sphingopyxis sp. | reverse complement strand
GACATTGCCGACCCAGGGAGCCGTGCGGCGGCCGGGACGGATCGCGATCCCGCCCTCGTCGGAGCCTTGGCCGGCCGACCAGATCTCGCCAAGAAGCGTCTTGCCGGGAAGCGCCGACGCGAAGTGCCAGCCCCGCGCCGTCCCCGCTACGCGATCGTTCGGACCGAGCGCGCCGGAAGGCGCCTCGGCGAACGCGACCCGGTCGCAGGGCAGGCAGTCGCTCCAGTCCTCGAAGCCGCCGCCCATCGCCTGAGCGAGCGGCGCCGACGGGCCCGAGGCATCGAGATAGAGATCGGCCTCGATCCGGCCCCCGTCGGCGAGCAGCAGCACCGACACGCTGCCGTCCTCACGCCGCTCGATTCCGCCGAATATGCCCGGCAGCCGCGTCACCCGCAGCCGACCGACCAGCGCCGCCAATATCTGGCGGTAGCGCTCGGGCTCGAGGCGCAGTGCATAGTCGAAAGTCGCGAACGGCGTGCCGGGCTTGCCCTGCGGATGCACGAACCTGCCCGCCTCGGCGAGGACGCCCGCGGCGGCATAGAGATGCCAGGCCTCGGCGCGTCCTTCGCGCCGGGCCCGCGCCCAGAGCTGGTGGAACGCGATCGCGCCGCCGGTCGGGCCGTGATCGCCATGGACATGGTACCAGCTCTCGCCGCCCGCGGGCCAATCGTCGAAGCGCAGCCCGAGCCGCGGCACCGCGACGCCCGCGCGGACCAGCGCCTGCTCCTCGATGCCCAGGTTCGCATGGCAGCGGTGGATCGCGGTCGTGCTCCCCGGCAGCCGGTCGGCGAGCGCGGCCGGATCGGGCGGGGTCTCGACGAGCGTGACCGCAAGCTGCGGAAGCGCGCGCGCAAAAGCGAGCGCGGCGGACAGCCCGGTGATCCCGCCGCCGAGGATCGCGACGCTGCGGATCGCGCGGTCGCTCATCGCCGCTCCAACCGCGCAAGGGCCTCGCGATGGCCGGGCAGGCGCCGGACCTCGCTGGCGATCTGGCCGCGCAGCCGATCGAGCGCGGCACTCAGCTCGCGCGGGTCGACGGCGTCGGCGCGCTGGTCGCGGCCCTCGGGAATCACCCCCTGCCCGATCATCACGGCGATCCAGCTCGGCTCGAAGAACAGCCCGTGGCTGTAGCGCTCGATGCGCCCGGCGCGGCGGAACAATGCGATCTTGTCGGCCAGGCTGTCGGGGATCGGCATGTGGCGGACCTGGTCCCAGAACGTCGAATCGTCGCGCGTGCTGGCGTGGTAATGGAGGATGAGGAAGTCGCGGATCCGGTCATATTCATAGTCGATCAGCCGGTTGAACTCGTCGCGATCGGCGTTCTCGATTTCACCGATCGGGAACAGCTCGATCAGCTGAAGGATCGCCGCCTGGACGAGATAGATGCTGGTCGATTCGAGCGGCTCGAGGAAGCCCGAGGCGAGGCCGACCGCGACGACGTTGTGCGACCAGCTGCGCTTGCGGCGCCCAGCCCGGAAACGCAGCATGCGCGGCTCGGCGAGCGACTCGCCCTCCACCGCGGCGAGGATCGCCTCCGCCGCCTCGTCGTCGGACAAGTGTGCGCTCGAATAGACATAGCCGTTGCCGACGCGGTGCTGGAGCGGGATGCGCCAGCGCCAGCCAGCCGGCATCGCGGTCGCGCGCGTGTAGGGTTCGATCGGTCCGCCGGGGGCGGTGCAGGGGAGCGCGGCGGCGCGGTCGCACGGCAACCATTCGGACCAGTCCTCCCACGGCGAGTCCAGGGTCTCGCCAATCAACAGCGCGCGAAAGCCCGAGCAATCGACGAACAGATCGCCCGTGATCGTTTCGCCGCGGTCGGTGTTCAGCGCCGCGACGTCGCCGCTTTCGCCGTCGCGATCGACGCCGACGACCTTGCCTTCGCTGCGCCGCACGCCATGCGCCTCGGCGAAAGCGCGCAGCATCGGCGCCATTCGGGTCGCATCGAACTGATAGGCGTAGCTGTAGCTGCTATCGAGGAAATCGCCGGCGTCGGGGATCGGCGCAAAACGTCCGGCGCGCGCCGCGACGATGGGTAGCGAAAAGTCGCCGATCGGGGGGACGTGCTCCGCGGCCTTCATGCGCAGCCAATAATGATGAAAGCCGACCCCGGCGATATCGGTGCCATAGGCGCCGAACGGATGGATATAACGCTCGCCGATCGCGCCAAAATCGACGAAATCGATCCCCAGTTTGAAGGTCGCACGCGTCCTGCGCATGAATTCCATCTCGTCCAGCCCGAGACGGCGGATGAATTCGCGCAGATGCGGCAGCGTCGCCTCGCCAACCCCGACAATGCCGATTTCTTCGGATTCGACGAGATGGATGTCGGCCTGTCCGGGCAATAGCTTGGCGAGTGCAGCGGCGGTCATCCACCCAGCGGTGCCACCGCCCAGGATAACGACGCGAACGGGCTCGGATGCCGTCAAGGCCGGGCCTCCGCGCGTGCGGCATGGGGGCCGATGACCGCGCCCGTGAACAGTCCGGCGCCGACGGTCGCGAGCACCGAGGCATCGGCATCGGCCGTCAACGTCTGCCAAGTCCCCGCCACCGCCGGGCGCCAACGCACGACGGCCTTGTCGCGGTTCAGGCGGATCTGCAAATCGATCGCCATCGGAGACCGGTCGCCGAACGCGATCTGGTTGACCACCACCCCGTCGGCGGGCTCGGTCGCGGTGCCGCGGCGGCGCAGCACAATCGCGTCGCCGCCCGCCAGCCGCTCGCGGCCGAAGAAGAGAAAATGATTCTCATCGGTGAGGGCGAGCAGCCCGGCGCGGTCGCCGATCGCGGCGGGCGCAAATGCGACGCGGGTTTCGAAGACGGCATCGTGGTGGCGCAGCCGTTTGCCGACAAAGCTCGGCTGGCCGAGCGACCCGGCTGCGACCGGACGCGCGGTCAGTTGCAACGTCCCCTTGCCGTTCGACAGGCTCCACCAGGCGCGATCGTGGGGCGTGCGCAGCATCATCCAGTCGAGCGCCAGGCGGGGGGCATCGAAATCGTCGCGCCACTGGTCGAGCGTGTCGCCTTCGAACGCGGGTAAGGGCGGGCGCTTGCCGGTCGGTGCGATCGCCGTCGCGGACGGCAATATCAGCGGCCAACCGTCCGTCCATTGCACCGGCAATAGAAATGTCTCGCGCCCCAAATTGGTCTGTTGCCCCGCATAGGGCCGCGTTGCGAGAAACACCGCCCACCAGCTGCCGTCGGCGATCTGGACGAAATCGGCGTGGCCCGTCGCCTGCACCGGCCATGGACGACCGTCGGGCAGGTCGCGCTGGGTCAGGATCGGGTTGTTCGGGCCTGAACGATAGGGACCGGTGACCCGGTCGGCACGGTAGATGGTCTGGCTATGCTGGTCGGCGGTGCCGCCTTCGGCCGCGGTCAGATAATAATATTGCCCTACCTTGTAGATATGCGGTCCTTCGGCCCAGACCGGCTTGCCGGCGGCGCGCACGCCCTTGTCGACGAGCAGGGTGCGCGTCGGCGCCATCTTCATCGCTGCAAGATCGATTTGCTGGAGCCACAGCGCGCGGTGGCCGTCATATTCGGGCGGTCGGGGCGGTGCATCATTATAGGCAATCCACGCGCGGCCATCGTCATCGACGAACAACGACGGATCGATGCCGCCGAAATCCAGCCAGTGCGGGTCGGACCATGGCCCCGCCGCATTGTCGGCGGTGATAATGAAATTGCCGCCGCATTCGATACAGGTGTTGACGATATAGAAGCGTCCGCCGTGATGGCTGAGTGCCGGCGCGAACAGCCCGCGCGTGACGCCGATCTTGCCGATCGTCAGCTGGTTCGGGCGGTCGATCGCGTTGCCGATCTGGCGCCAGTGGACGAGGTCGCGGCTGTGATAGACCGGTAGGCCGGGAAACCAGCTGAAGGTCGAATTGACGAGATAATAGTCATCCCCGACGCGGACGATCGACGGGTCGGGCTGGAAGCCGGGCAGCACCGGATTGGCGAATTCGGCGGGTCCGGCGGCCAGTGATTCGGCGTCGGGCGTGCCCGAATAGGCGACATGGTCGAAGGTTGCGACGGGCGGCGCGGCGGATTGCGCTGCGGCTGGTGATGCCGCCAGACTCCATCCCGCCCAGACAATATAGTGCCAACCCCGCAACTCGTATCTCCCGCCCATTCGTCCGGCCGGGAGCTTGTCCCGTCCGGCGAATGATTTTCTGATCGCCAACCTTGACACGACCCCCTAGAGCGTGATGGTAGCGCTATCACGACAATGGCTATTGGGAGGTTTCAGGTCAATGGGTTTTGCGTTGAACCCCGTTTTGCCGTCAGATTGGCGCTCCGCTCGTCTGCTCGGGCGAGTCGATTTCGGTGCGGGGCCGACTCCCGTTCTGATCGATTGCGGTGCGCTGATTGACCTGACGCCGAGCGCCGCAACGGTTTCGGCGGCCATCGCGCGGAGGCAATGGCTTCCCGAACATGGAAATATGGTTGCCGTGCTCGATGCCGACGACCCGATGCTACCGGATGGCGCGACGTTGCTCAGCCCGATCGACCTGCAATGCATCAAGGCGGCGGGGGTGACCTTCGCGGTCTCGGCGATCGAACGCGTGATCGAGGAACGCGCCCGCGGCGATGCGTCGCAGGCGGCGAGCATCCGCGCCGGGCTGGAGCAGCATGTCGGACAGGGTATCCGCTCGGTCGTCCCAGGTTCGGCCGAGGCGGCGGCACTCAAGGCGGCGCTGATCGCCGAGGGCATGTGGTCGCAATATCTGGAAGTCGCGATCGGCCCCGATGCCGAGGTCTTCACCAAATCGGCAGTGCTGTCGTCCGTCGGCACTGGCGCCCCGATCGGCGTGCGATCCGATTCGAGCTGGAACAATCCCGAACCCGAGATCGCACTGATCATCGACAGCACGGGCGAGGCCGTCGGCGCGACGCTCGGCAACGACGTCAATCTGCGTGATTTCGAAGGCCGCTCGGCGCTGCTGCTCGGCAAGGCGAAGGACAATAATGCATCGGCGGCGCTGGGGCCGTTCATCCGCCTGTTCGACGACAGTTTTACCATCGACGATGTACGGAATGCGGAGGTCGACCTGCGCATCGAGGGGACCGACGGCTATGCGCTGACGGGCAAGAACCATATGGGGCAGATCAGCCGCGACCCGCTCGATCTCGCGGCGCAGGCGCGCAGCGAGCATCATTACCCCGACGGTTACGCGCTCTATCTCGGCACGCTGTTCGCGCCGACGCAAGACCGCGACGTGCCGGGCGGCGGGTTCACCCACAAGGTGGGCGATCGGGTGACGATCTCCGCCGCGCGGCTGGGAACGCTCGAGAATGTCGTCACCACATCGCGCGATGCACCGCCCTGGACGATGGGCATCGCCGAACTTTTCCGCAATCTTGCGAGCCGTGGGCTCATCGATCGCATCTGAAGGATTCATCCAAACAATGACTTTGAAACTCGGGCATTTGATCAACGGCGAGCGCGTCGGCGCCGATAGCGCAGCGCTGGAAAGCCTGAACCCGTCGAACACCGACGAGGTGGTGGCGCTGTTCCCGGCCGGCGATGCGGGTGCGGTCGACGCTGCGGTTGCTGCCGCGCGGGCAGCGCAGCCGGGCTGGGCCAATGCCTCGCCCGAAGTGCGCGCCGACCTGCTCGACAAGGTCGCGGCGACGATCATGGCGCGCGCGGCCGAGCTTGGCGAATTGCTCGCGCGCGAAGAGGGCAAGACCCGCGCCGAGGGCGTGGGCGAGGTGATGCGCGCGGCACGCATCTTCCGCTATTTCGGCGGCGAGGCGCTGCGCCGCCACGGCCAGACGCTCGAATCGACGCGTCCCGGCCTCGACGTCGCGACCTATCGCGAGGCGGTCGGCGTTTACGGGCTGATCACCCCGTGGAATTTTCCGATCGCCATTCCCGCATGGAAATCGGCGCCCGCGCTCGCGTTCGGCAACACCGTCGTGATCAAGCCCGCCAACGTCACCCCCGCGATCGCCAGCGCCCTTGCCGACATCATCATGGAATGCGGTGCGCCGCCGGGGGTTTTCAACATGGTGCTCGGGCAAGGCCAGGTCGGCGCCGCGATCGCCGGCCATCCCGGCGTCGACGCGATCTCCTTTACCGGCTCGCAGGGCGTCGGCGCCAAGGTCGGCATGGCGGCGATGATGCGGCAGGCGCGGGTGCAGCTGGAGATGGGCGGCAAGAACCCGCTTGTCGTCCTTGCCGACGCCGATCTCGACAAGGCGGTGGCGATCGCGCTCGATGGCGGCTTTTTCCAGACCGGCCAGCGCTGCACCGCCTCGTCGCGCGTGATCGTCGAGGACGCCATCCACGACCATTTTGTCGCCGCACTGGCCGAAAAGGCCAAGGGGCTGCGCGTCGGAGCGGCGCTCGATCCCGAAACGCAGGTCGGTCCCGCAGCGAGCGAGGCGCAGTTCGAGCAGAATCTACGCTACGCGAAGATCGCGGTCGACGAGGGCGGGCGCTGCGTCACCGGGGGCGATGCAGCGAAGACGGATACGCCCGGCTATTATATGGCGCCGACGCTGATCGCCGACACCAATCCCGCCATGCGGATTAACAATGAGGAAGTGTTCGGCCCCGTCGTGTCGACGGTGCGGGTGAAGGATTATGATGCGGCGCTCGAACTGGCCAATGCCGGCGAATTCGGTTTGTCGTCGGGGATCGTCACCAACAGCCAGAAACATGCGCGCCATTTCCGCAAATATGTCCGCGCCGGCATGGTGATGGTCAATCTGCCGACCGCCGGGGTCGATTATCATGTGCCGTTCGGCGGGACACGAAAATCCAGCTATGGTGCGCGCGAGCAGGGATTTGCGGCGGTCGAGTTCTATACGCAGATCAAAACGGTCTACACGGGGGATTGAGCGTGCTGACTCGAACGACACAAGATCAAAAAGCTACGGCGAAATATCCCAGCCTTGTCGGCAAGCGCGTGCTGGTAACCGGCGGCGCGAGCGGCATCGGCGAGGCGTTGGTCGGCGGCTTTGCCGCGCAAGGCGCGCAAGTGGCCTTCCTCGATAGGCAGGGCGATGCAGGCGAAGCGTTGGTGCGGCGCCTGTCGGCCGACGGCGCAATACCACCGCGCTTTGCATTGTGCGATCTCACCGATCTCGACAGTCTTGGCCGCAATATTGCGATGCTCGCCGGCGAACTCGGCAGCTTCGACATTCTGCTCAACAACGCGGCGAACGATGACCGCCATGCGATCGGCGACGTCACACCGGCCTATTGGGACGAGCGGATCGCGGTCAATCTGCGGCATTTGTTTTTCGCCGCTCAGGCGGTCATTCCGGGCATGAAGGCGGCGGGCGGCGGATCGATCGTCAATTTCGGGTCGATCAGCTGGCACCTCGCGCTGCCCGACCTGGTGCTTTACCAGACGGCAAAAGCCGCGATCGAGGGGATGACGCGGTCGATGGCGCGCGAATTGGGCGGCGATAATATCCGCGTTAACACCATCATTCCCGGCAATGTCGAAACCGCGCGCCAGGCCAAATGGTACACGCCTGAAGGCGAGGCCGAGATTATCGCCGCGCAGTGCCTCAAAAGCCGGGTCCAGCCGGTCGATATTGCCGCGATGGCGCTGTTCCTTGCGTCGGACGATGCGCGCATGTGCACTGGCCATGACTATTGGGTCGACGCGGGTTGGCGCTGATGACGATGACGCCCGAACCGGTTGCTTTTCCATCGACGTCGCTTGGCGAGGGGCCGGCTTGGGACGCGGCGCGGCAATGCCTGTGGTTCGTCGACATCAAACAGAGCAAGCTCTTCCGCTTCGATCCAGCATCGCCGGCGCTTGATGAGTGGGATGCGCCGGGCGAGATTGGCTGGGCGTTGCCGGCGAATGACGGGCGGCTGCTCTGTGGCTTGCAGGGCGGGCTCCATTGGTTTGATCCGGCCACCGGAGAATTTGCGGCGTGGCTCGCGATCGAGTCCGATCTGCCGGGCAACCGCCTCAACGACGCGTGCACCGACCGGTCGGGTGCGGTGTGGTTCGGGTCGATGGATAACGCTTGCGCCGCCGAAACCGGCAGCTTCTATCGGCTGGCGGGGGGGCAGATCGAACAAGCGGGGCCAAGCAAGATCGCGATCACCAACGGCCCCGCCATCGCGCCCGATGGCGGGACGATCTATTTCACCGACACGCTCGCTGGGAAAATCTGGGCTGCGACGATCGGGGCGGATGGGCTACCGGGCGCGCTGCGGCCGTTCGTGGCCTTCGGCGGTGATATGGGGCATCCCGACGGATCGATCACCGACGCGGCGGGCAATGTCTGGGTCGGCTGTTACGCGGGCTGGGCGGCGCGCTGTTTCAACGCCGCAGGGGAGGAAATCGCGAAGGTCGATTTCCCGACCGCGAACATCACCAAGCTCGCCTTTGGCGGCCCCGATCTCGCGACGCTTTATGCGACGTCGGCGCATCAGGAAATGTCGGCCGAAGAGCGCGCGGCGCAGCCGCTCGCGGGCGCGCTGTTTGCGTTTCGGCCAGAGGTGGGCGGTCATCCGCTGACAACGGTGCGCGCGCGATGATTGTGCGGAGCGCGTTGACATTGCTGGTGGCGCTTGGGGTGGCCGGGCCTACCCTCGCGCAGGTCGCGCTCGCCCCGACGTTCACCGACCATGCCGTCATCCAGCGCGGCCAGCCGATCCTGGTCAGCGGCACCGCGGCGCCCGTTGAAAAACTGACCGTTCGGCTGGCCGGCAAGAATGCGACGGCAACAGCGGGCGGTGACGGATATTGGCAGGCCAGCTTTGCCGCACTTCCCGCTGGCGGTCCTTATGAGCTGACGGTCTTCGGCGCCGACGGCCGTGTGGTTGCGGCGGCGAAGGATGTGGTGATCGGCGATGTCTGGCTCTGTTCGGGCCAGTCGAACATGGAATTGCCCGTGCGCCGCGCGCTCGATTTCGACAATCAGGCGGCGGCTTTTGCCGACCCCGGCCTGCGGCTGTTTACCGTCGACAAGGCGACCGCGACGACGCCGCAAAGAAATTTTTCCGGCCAACCGTCCTGGTTGCCCGCATCGGCCGGCAGCGTCCCCGATTTTTCCGCGGCTTGCTATTATATGGCGCGCGACCTGCGCGCGGCGCGCGGGGTCGCGATCGGTGCGATCGACGCGACATGGGGCGGCACGCAGATCCGCGCCTGGCTCACCCCCGCCGCGACACGGACGATCTACGGCCAGGGCGAGGCCGATCTGCTGGCGCTCTTCACGCGCGATCCACTCGCCGCGAACGAGGCATTTTTCCCTCGCTGGGCCGACTGGTGGCGAAAATTGAGCGGCGATGCGCCGGGCGATGAACCGTGGAACAAGCCCGGCCGCCTGAAATGGACGCCCTTTCCCTCGATATCCTATTGGGACGAATGGAAGGGGACCAATTTCAAGGGGTTCAACGGCTATGTCTGGGCGCGGCGCAGCGTCACGTTGACCGCCGCGCAGGCCGCGCAGGGCGCGACGCTCTCGCTCGGCGTAATCGACGACAGCGATGAGACTTTCGTCAATGGCAAGGTCGTCGCCAACACCTTCAGCTGGTCCGATGCGCGGCGCTATGCCGTTCCCGCCAGTCACTGGCGCGCCGGGGCGAACGAGATCGTCATGCTGGTCGGCGACAGCTGGGGCAATGGCGGCTTCCAGGGGCCGGCCGATGCGCTCAAGCTGAGCTTTGCCGATGGCAGCGAAATCCCGATCGGCGATGGCTGGTCCTACGCCATCGCGACAACGCAGGCCGGTGGCGCGCCGCGCCCGCCGTGGGACCAGATCGCCGGACTGGGGCTCATCCACAATGCGATGGTCGCGCCGCTCGGCCCGATCCGTCTCGACGGTATCGCCTGGTATCAGGGCGAGGCCGATGTCGGGATGCCCGGATATGACGCGCGGCTGGCGGCGCTGATCGAGGGATGGCGGGGCCAGTTCGGCGCCAGGGATCTGCCGCTGCTCGTCGTCGGCCTCGCCAATTTTGGCGATCCGGTGACCAAGCCATCCGAAAGCGGCTGGGCGATGCTCCGCGATGAACAGCGCCGCGCTGCCGATGCCGACCCCGCGATGACGCTCGTCCCTGCGCTCGACCTTGGCGAGCGGCTCGACATCCACCCCGCGAACAAGATCGAACTCGGCCACCGCCTCGCGCGCGCGGCCGAGCGCAAGCCGTCCCCGCATGTAGCGGGCGCGGCGCGGCAAGGCGGCGCGATCGTCGTGCGCTTCGACGGTGTGACCGGTGCCTTGGCGAGCTGGAGCAGCGCGCAGGCGGTCGGATTCGAGCTATGCGGCGACGCGGCGGATAGCTGCCGCTTTGCGTCGGCTATCGCGAAGGGCGCCGCGGTCGAGATCGCCGACGATGGCCAGCCCGCAACGCGCGTCCGTTATGCCTGGGCCGACACCCCGGTCGTCAACCTGTTCGACGGCGCCAATCTGCCGGTCAGCAGCTTCGAGATCCCGATCCGTTAGGGTCTGTTTCAGTGTAACTGAAACAGTTCGGCGCCGGCCCGCTCCCCCTCCCGGCCTCCCTAGGTTACTATCGTTGGGGAGGCCGGGAGGGGGAGCGGGCCGGCGCCGAACTGTTTCAGTGTAACTGAAACAGACCCTAACGGATCGGGATCTCGAAGCTGCTGACCGGCAGATTTGCGCCGTCGAACAGGTTGA
>NZ_DATFFD010000151.1:0-5195 GCF_035250425.1 Sphingopyxis sp. | reverse complement strand
CCCGAAGATCGCGACCCCGAGCGACGAAGCGGCGAGCGCCGCGTCGCCGAGCCGCGCGACGAAGATCACGTCGACCGCGTGGACGAGCATTTGCAGCAGGTTCGCCGCCGCGAGCGGCACGGCAAGCGCCAGCGTCGCGCGGAACTCCGTGCGAAGGCTTTGCGGTGTTTCCGCGGTCAGAGGGGCGGCCTGCTGCAGCATAGCCGGCCCGGATAGGCGCGGGGGTCGGGAGGTTCAATCCCGGCGGTCAATCACCGGGCTTTTCGTCGGCGGGGGTGGCATAAAGGCAACAGGGCGCCTCTATGATCCTCCCTGTCGCGCAGCGATGGGGAGGTGGCAGCGCGAAGCGCTGACGGAGGGGTAGTGACGCGACGTCGAAACCCCTCCACCACCGCCTGCGGCGGCGGTCCCCCTCCCCGCGGCTACGCCGCAGGGAGGATCTATTGGCTCACCCCCGCCACATCCCGACCATCTCGACCGCGAACGCGATGAAGGTCAGCGTCAGCCCGACGACGAACAACCGGTAGGCATAAGCAAGATAGCGATATTTGCGCCGCGCGAGGACGACGCCATTCTGGTAGGTATCGCGCAGCATCGTCTCATAAAGATCTTCCTCGGTGCGCAGCCGCGCCTTCACCGCGGCGATGAATTCATCCTCGTCCATCTGGGCGAAGCGGCCGAAGAAGAGGATATTGCTATGGTCCTTGCCGTCCTTGTAGACGACCGGGGGCGCCTTGCCGACGCGCGGCAGCACCGCCGACACCGCGAGCAGCGCCGACAGGAAGGAGAAGGTCGCAAGGATCGCGAGCGGCATCGCCAGCGCCCCGCCGCCCGAGCGCGCCTGCCCGATCGCGAGCGTGAAGACGACGAAGGTCGCGCCCATCAGGATCGACGCCTTTTGATCCGCCATCTGCGACAATTGCATCGTGATCTGCTGGTTGGTGCGCACGAGGTGCACCGCGTTCGGCGGAAAGGAAATCGCCGGCCGTTCGGGCGATGTCGTTGAATCTGCGCTGTCCATGCCAAGCTGCCCCTGCTGGCGACCCGCCACAGCGATGCCACGAAGTCCCGCCAGCGGCAAGATGCTGCCCTGTTCCCGCCGCATTCGCTTGCCAAGCGGAAGCCTTCGCGGCATGCCGCACGCAACTTCATATCTTTATGGGACGCACCACATGAGCACCGCCCTGCGCGACCAGATTTTCGGGCTGATCGCCCCTTTCAACAAGAAGGGCGTCGAGCTGACCGACGCCACCACCTTTGCCGGCGACCTTGAATGGGACAGCCTGACGGTGATGGATTTCGTCGCAGAGGTCGAAGACAGTTTCGACATCATTATCAGCATGAACATGCAGGCCGAAATCGAAACCGTCGGCCAGCTCGTCGCCGCGGTCGAGAAACTTCAGGGCTGACACCAGGATGACCGATCTCTTTTCGAAATTCGACCCGCTGATCCAGCAGCGCGAAGACCTCCTCGCGACCGGGGTCACCGATCCGTTCAGCCTGGTGATGGAGAAAGTGGTCTCCCCCACCGTCGCGATCTGCAACGGGCGCGAGACGATCCTGCTCGGCACCTATAATTATATGGGCATGACCTTCGACGAGGATGTCATCGCCGCGGGCAAGGACGCGCTCGACAAGTTCGGCAGCGGCACCACCGGCAGCCGCGTGCTCAACGGCACCTATCAGGGCCACAAGGAGTGCGAGGAAGCGCTCAAGGAATTTTACGCCATGGACCATGCCATGGTGTTTTCAACGGGTTACCAGGCGAACCTCGGCATCATCTCGACGATCGCGGGCAAGGGCGACTATGTCATCCTCGACATCGACAGCCATGCGTCGATCTATGACGGCTGCGCGATGGGCAACGCCGAAATCGTCGCCTTCCGGCATAATGACGTCGAAGCGCTCGAAAAAAGGCTGAAGCGCCTTCCCGCCGAGGCGGGCAAGCTCGTCGTGCTCGAGGGCGTCTATTCGATGCTCGGCGACATTGCCCCGCTGAAGGAAATGATCCGCGTCTCCAAGGAAAATGGCGCGATGGTGCTGGTCGACGAGGCGCATTCGATGGGCTTCATCGGCGAGCACGGCCGCGGCGTCGCCGAGGCGCAGGGCGTGATCGACGATGTCGACTTCATCATCGGCACGTTCAGCAAGAGCGTCGGCACCGTCGGCGGCTTTTGCGTATCGAACCATCCGAAATTCGAGATTTTGCGGCTCGTCTGCCGCCCCTATGTCTTCACCGCCTCGCTGCCGCCGAGCGTCGTCGCGACCGCAGCGACGAGCATCCGCAAGCTGATGCACGGGTCGAACAAGCGCGCGCACCTGTGGGAAAATTCGAAGGTACTGCACAAGGGGCTTCGCGACCTCGGCTTCACGCTCGGCACCGAAGAGCCGCAGTCGGCGATCATCGCGGTGATCATGCCCGACCTCGAACGCGGGGCGATGATGTGGGAAGCGCTGCTCGAGGAAGGGCTTTACGTCAACCTCGCGCGCCCGCCCGCAACCCCCGCGGGCATGACCCTGCTGCGCTGCTCGCTCTGCGCCGAGCATAGTATCGAGCAAGTCGGCGAAATCCTCGCCCGCTTCGAACGCGCAGGCCAGCGCGTCGGCATTATCGGTTGAACCGAGCCAGCGCGCCGACCAGCGGATTCCTTTTCGCGGCGAGTTGAAGCGGTGCTGCGGCAGCGACGGCTTCGGCGCTTTGCGGCGCCGCGCTTGTCCGGTAAGAGAAACGCGTGTTCGAGAGGGATGGCGACAGCGAAAATGACGGCCGGCGGGAGCGTATCCGCTTCTGGCTGACGATCGTCCTCGGCGCGATTCTGACCGGTGTGGTCGGGGCGCTCGTACTGCTGCTGGCGCGCGCCAACGACGATTACGACCGCTCGCTCGGCTGGCAGACGCAGAGCATGGAAGTCATTTCGCAAACGCGGTCGGTCGACGCCGCGATTGCCCGCGCCGAGGCGTCGCTCGGCCGCTTCGCGGTCGGGCTGCAAAAGGAAGACGGGCGCGTCTATGAATATCAGTGGGGCCGCGCGCGGCAGTTTCTCGCGCAATTACGGCGCAACGTCCGCGACAATCCGAAACAGATGACGCTGGTCGAACAGCTGACGCGCGAAATGGACAGCCGCGGGGCGCAGCTCGGCGACGCGGCGCTCAGCGCCAACTACAACCAGACCGTCGCGGCCATTTCGAAATATTATGCGGCAGGCAAAGGTCAGGGCGTCAGCCAGATCGACAAGCTGCTCAGCGAAATCATCGCGAACGAGCGCGCGTTGCTGCGCGAACGCAACCGGCTTGCCGTCGCCGATCGCGCCAGCCTCAACCAGGCGATCCTGCTCTTTTCGTTGCTGGGCGCGGGCGCGGCGGTCATCGCGATCGGCACGACCTTCTCGTTGATCCGCGCCGAGGGCGAACGACGGCTCGCGCGGAACGAGCAGTTGATCGAAAGCGACCGTGCCGCGCAGCTCGAGGCGGCGGTCGAAGAACGAACCGCCGAACTCGCGCGCGCGAACGACGCGCTGCGCGACGAGATGATCGAGCGCGAAGCCGCCGAGGCGCAGCTGCGCCAGGCGCAAAAGATGGAGGCGGTCGGCCAGCTGACGGGCGGCATCGCGCATGATTTCAACAATATGCTGGCGGTCGTCGTCGGCGGACTCGAACTGGCGCAGCGCTCGCCCGCAAAAGCGTCGCGTCACCTTGCAAACGCGCTCGACGGCGCCAATCGCGCCGCCGACCTGACGCGGCGGCTGCTGACCTTTGCCCGGTCGGAGCCCGCGCGGCCCGAAATGATGGCGGTCGACGAATGTATATCGAGCTTTGCCGAGCTGATCGAACGCACGATCGGCGACCGGATCGCGCTGACGCTCGACCTGCAGGCGCCGGGCCGTGCCTGCTGGGTCGACCGGCAGCAATTCGAAAATGCGCTGCTCAACCTCGCGGTCAATGCGCGTGACGCGATGAACAGCCATGGCTCGCTGACGATCCAGACGCTCGACGACGGCGAAGGCAAGGCGCTGGCGGTGCAGGTGATCGACACCGGCTGCGGCATGTCGCCCGAGGTGCTCGAACGCGTGTTCGACCCCTTTTACACGACCAAGCCCGCGGGCCAGGGCACCGGCCTCGGCATGAGCCAGGTCTTCGCCTTCTGCCGACAGTCGGGCGGCGAAGTCCAGATTTCATCGACCGAGGGCGAAGGCACCAGCGTCGCGATGCTGATGCCGATCGCCAAGCCTGAAGCCGATGCCGCCACCGAAACTTTGCCCGGCGATGCCGACAGCCCCGCATCGCCCGCCGACGCGCTCAGCATCCTCGTCGTCGAGGACGACGAACGCGTCCTCGCGGCGACGGTCGATGCGGTCAGCGAGCTGGGCCATAGCGTGGTCGCTTGCGGCAACCCGCTCGACGCCGAAGCCCTGGTCGAGCGGCGGCTGGCGGAGGGCGAGGGCGGCTTCGACCTGATCCTGTCCGACGTGCTGATGCCCCAGCTGACCGGCCCCGAAATGGTCGCGCAGCTGAAACAGCGCTGGCCCGACCTGTCGGTGCTGTTCGTGACCGGCTATGCCGGCGACGCGAGCGAGACCGAAAGCTTCGGCGACCATGATGTGCTGCGCAAACCCTTTACCCTGACCGCGCTCGACCAGGCCATCCGCCGGCGCGGCGAGGCGCGGCCGGGCGAAGGGCAAAGGTTGGCGAGTTAAACCTCCTCCGTTCGCATCGAGCCCTTCGACCTTTGGTCGAAGTCGAGATGCCTCTCGGCGTAGCGCTATCCCGAGAGGTGTCTCGGCTTCGCTCGACACGAGCGGGATTTCGGTTCCTAACGAATAGCCCCGCTCTTCATCAGGCGCGGGACCAACGTCAGCGCGGCGACGAGCGGCCAGCGGCGCTGCCAGGGCTTGATCTCGATCTTCGTCCCCGCGTGGCGATTGATCTTCCACGCCAGATAATCGATCCCGCCCGCATAGGTCAGGCTGGCCTTGGCGAGCCGCGCGATGCTGAGCGCCTTGCCCTCCAGCCGCCGCCGCGCCCAGCCGCCGGCGCGGGCATCGGCCGGGATCGCCGCGATCGCGGGAAGGCTGAACCGCTCGTACCGTTCGGCATCGGCGTCGACCACCGACTGCGCGCGGCTCGTACGCTCGGCGCGCAGTTCGACCGAATAGGTGAGCGAAAAGGCGCGCCGCCACCAGTCGAGCGGCGCTTCG
>NZ_DATFFD010000150.1:0-7769 GCF_035250425.1 Sphingopyxis sp. | reverse complement strand
GGCTCCACCTCGCGCGCGCCGTCACGCGCCGCGCCGAACGCGCCGCCGTCGCGGCGGGTGCGACGCGCGACCTCAACCCGATCGCGCTCAATTATCTCAACCGCCTGTCGGACCATCTGTTCGTGCTCACGCGGCACATCAACGCCGCGGCGGGCGGCGATATTCTCTGGAAACCCGGCGCGACGCGCTAAATCCATTCGTCACCCCGGACTTGATCCGGGGTCCACGCGCAACGCTGGAGAAATGGATGCCGGATCAGGTCCGGCATGACGAAGAGGAAAAATGTTCCCTAAATGTTCTAGACTTTCCATCGCGCTGTAACCATATTCGACGAACCAGCGAAACCGAATCGCACCTCGGGGGATTGTCTCATCATGGCCAGCCGCACCGACGCTTCGCCGACGACTGACACGATGGAGCCGCTCGCGCGGCGCTTCGCCGCGACGCGCCGCCTGTCGCTCGATCTGGTCGCGACGCTATCCGACGCCGACGCCAGCGCGCAGTCGATGCCCGACACCTCGCCGGCAAAGTGGCACCTCGCGCACACGACCTGGTTTTTCGAAACCTTCGTCCTGCGCGACCATGTGCAAGGCTACCGCCTCCATGACGAACGCTATCCCTACCTCTTCAACAGCTATTATGAAGCCGAAGGGCCGCGCCATGCGCGCCCGCAGCGCGGCCTGCTGACGCGGCCGTCGCTCGACGAAATCTGCATCTGGCGCGCGCATGTCGACACTGCGGTGCAAAGCGCGTTGCCTGACCTGTCGCCCGCGGCGCAGGCGCTCGTCGAACTCGGCATCCATCACGAGCAGCAGCATCAGGAATTGCTGCTCACCGACCTCAAACATCTCTTCGCCCAGAACCCGCTCGGTCCGGCCGTGTGGAAGGATTCGGCAATCGCGAGTGAAGTTGCGCAGTTTCCCGCCGTTTCGCCGCCGACGCCGGACCGGACGGGCGCGATGCAGTGGATCAAGGGTGCCGAGGGTGTGGTGTCGGTCGGCCATGCCGGCGACGCTTTTGCATTTGACTGTGAAGTTCCGCAGTTTTCCGCGCTTCTGACCCCGCACGCGCTCGCCAGCCGTCCGGTGAGCAACGGCGAATGGCAGCAATTCATCGCCGACGGCGGCTATCACACATCGTCGCTGTGGCTCAGCGACGGCTGGGCGTGGGTACAGGCCGAAAATGTCAACGCGCCTGCCTATTGGGATCGCGACCGCCAGTTCACGCTTTCGGGCTGGCGCGAAATCGACCCGGCCGCGCCCGTCACGCACATCAGCTTGTACGAAGCCGATGCCTTCGCCAGCTGGGCCGGCGCGCGCCTGCCGACCGAGATTGAATGGGAGTCAGCGGCGGCGGCATTCGACCCCGCCTCGGGGCAGCAACTCGACGCCGCGGGACCGGTATGGCCCGCCGCCGCCGACGATGACACCGGCTTGCAACAGATATTCGGCAGCGTGTGGGAATGGACCGGAAGCGCCTATCGCCCCTATCCCGGCTTTCGCGCCGCGCCGGGCGCGGTCGGCGAATATAATGGCAAGTTCATGAGCGGCCAGTTCGTCCTGCGCGGCGGCAGCTGCGCGACCCCGCGCGGCCATCTGCGCGCCTCTTACCGCAATTTTTTCTACCCCCACCAGCGCTGGCAATTCACCGGCGTGCGGCTCGCAAAGGATCTTTGACATGGGTGTCGTTCGTAGTCTTCGTCAGGTCGATGCCGACGACGCGGGCGTCGATATCGCCTTTCGCGCCGACGTCCACGCCGGCCTCGCGCAGCGGCCAAAGGCGATACCCGCGCGCTGGTTCTACGACGCGACCGGTTCGGCGCTGTTCGAGGATATCACCGCGCTCCCCGAATATTATCCGACGCGCAGCGAAACCGACATGCTCACCCGCCATTCCGCAGACATCGCCGCCGCGATCGGCCCCGGCCGCGCCGTCGTCGAACTCGGCTCGGGCAGCTCGACGAAGACGCCGCTGTTGCTCGACGCGATCGCACCCGCCGCCTATGTGCCCGTCGATATTTCGGGCGACTTTCTGCGCGATAGTGCGGAGGCGCTCGCGGCGCGTTTTCCGGGACTTCCCATTTATCCGGTCGAGGCCGATTTCACCCAGCGGGTGACGATGCCCGACGAAATCGCCGATCTGCCCAAGCTCGGCTTTTTTCCGGGCAGCACGATCGGCAATATGGTCGCGCGCACCGCGGTCGACCTTTTGCGCAACTGGCGCTGCGCGCTCGGCGAAGGATCGCTCCTCCTCATCGGCATCGACCGGATCAAGGATGTCGCGACGCTCGAACTCGCTTATGACGATCCGGCCGGGGTGACGGCGGCGTTCAACCTCAACCTGCTCGAGCGGATCAACCGCGAGCTTGGCGGCGATATCCCGGTCGAGAATTTCGCGCATCGCGCAGTATGGGACGATGTCCACGCGCGCATCGAAATGCACCTCGTCGCGGCGTGCGACATGGACTTCACCGTCGATGGCCGCGATTATGCGATGGTGAAGGGCGAAACGATCCACAGCGAGAACAGCCACAAATATGGCTCACGCGACGCGAACCTGCTTTTGCGCGCGAGCGGCTGGACTCCGATCGCGACCTGGGACGATGCCGATCCCGCCTTTGCCCTGATCCTCGCCGAAGCGACGGCTTTCCGCTCGGCCCCCTAATACGCCGGACTCCGCGCGCTCTTGACGCGCGGGACCGAGGCCGTAGGGGCACAGGCACGGTTTTCAGCGAAAAGGGCAGCATATGATCGTCGGCGTTATCGGTGCGGGACAAATGGGCGCGGGCATTGCGCAGGTGTCGGCGGACGCCGGGCATAATGTGCTCCTCTCCGACATCGACCTGGCGCGCGCCGAAGCGGGCAAGGCGGGGATCGCCAAGGCGCTCGGCCGGCTCGTCGCCAAGGAGAAGATGACGCAGGAGGATGCCGACGCGCTGCTCGGCCGCATCACCCCCGTCGCCGATCATAGCGCCTTCGCCCCCGCCGACCTCGTCATCGAGGCGGCGACCGAGCGCGAGGAGATCAAGCGCGCGATCTTCGCCAGCGTCGGTTCGCATCTGTCGGCGACCGCGATCCTCGCCAGCAACACCAGCTCGATCCCGATCACACGGCTGGCGCAGGCCGCACCCGACCCGGCGCGCTTCATTGGCGTTCATTTCTTCAACCCGGTGCCGGTGATGGGCCTGATCGAACTGATCCGCGGCCTCGCCACCAGCGACGACACGCTGGGACAAGTCGAAGCCTTTGGCCGCGGTCTCGGCAAGGAAATCGTCCACGCCAACGACGCACCGGGGTTCATCGTCAACCGCGTGCTGATGCCGATGATCAACGAGGCGGTGTTTGCGCTCGGCGAAGGCGTTGCGACAATGCAGGACATCGACGCCGGCTGCCGTCTCGGCCTCAACCATCCGATGGGGCCGATCACGCTCGCCGATTTCATCGGGCTCGACACCTGCCTCGAGATCATCCGCGTGCTCTACAGCGGCACCGGCGATCCGAAATTCCGTCCTGCGCCCTTGCTCGTCCAATATGTCGACGCTGGCTGGGTCGGGAAAAAGGCCGGGCGCGGCTTTTACGACTGGACGGGACCGGAGCCCGTGCCGACGCGGTGAGCGGATACGACGCCCGGACCCTCGCATTCTATGCGGCGGAAGCGCCGGTCTATACGGCGTCGGGCAAGCTGGGCGTATCGCGCCATCTCGATCGCTTCCTCGACCGGCTGCCGGCCGGAGCGGACATACTCGAACTCGGATGCGGCGGCGGGCGCGACGCCGCGCACATGATGGCGCGCGGCTTCGCGGTCGATCCGACCGACGGGGTTGCCGAGATCGCGGTGAAAGCGGAAGCGCAGCTTGGCAGGCCGGTCCGGGTGATGCGCTTCGGCGAGCTCGATGCCGCCGGCAGATATGACGCTGTCTGGGCGGCGGCAAGCTTGCTCCATGTGCCGCGCCGCGATCTTCCGGACGTGATCGCGCGCATTCACCGCGCGCTCAAGCCCGGCGGGCTGCATTTCGCCAGCTATAAGGGCGGCGGGAGCGAAGGGCGCGACCGCTTCGGTCGCTATTTCAACTATCTTACGCGCGCGCAGCTCGAATCCCTCTATCGCGAGGCCGCCATGTGGGATTTATTCGATATCTCCGAAGGTGCCGGCGGCGGCTGTGACGGTGGGCAGGGGCCGTGGGTTCAAATCACCGTGCGTCGTCCGCGATAAGGGCCGGCCGGTGGAGCCGAAAGGCGTGCGATGCGTTAGGTGTATGGAATGCAGGGGATGATATGATCATGCGTAACAAGACCTTAATCGCACTCGCCGCCGTCCTTCTCGCTGGAGCCATGCCCGTCCAGGCGCAACAGGGCGCGCCCGAGGAATCGACGATCAAGGACACCGCCAATTCGGTCGCCGAGCCGTTCGACGGCAAGGAAGTTCCGCCAAAACTGTTGGCGATTCAGGGCGACCCCTATTCGTTGTCAGGGCTGGGAAAGTGCGCCGCCATCATCAAGGAAGTGGGCGAGCTCAACGAGGTGCTGGGCCCCGACGTCAACGAACAGGTCGACAAGGACCGCGCCAAGAAGCGCGAAGAGACCGCCGGCCGCGTCGCCGGTACGGTGGCGGGTGGGATTATTCCGTTTCGCGGGCTGATCGCCGAAGTCACCGGCGCCAACGCCGAACGTCGGCGCTATGCGCTCGCCGTCTACGCCGGAACGGTGCGCCGCGGTTTCCTGAAAGGCGTCGGGCTCGAGCGCGGCTGCAAGGCGCCGGCCCGGCCCTGATCCGCGCGCGTCAGAGTGGAGTGGCGATCGCGCGGCAGCTTTCGGGTGCCGAGCGCAACGCGGTGTTCCACGTCACGCCGTTACCGCTACGTTGCAGGCGCGCGCCCTTCTTGTTTTCATAGATTTCGCCGCGGTTGGCGGGGGTCGATTTCAGCACCATCGTCATGCCGCCATTGACGCGCACGAGTGCGCCGTCGCGCAGATAGTTGACATTGAGCCGCGTGCCGCTGCTGCATTCATAGCTGGTGCCCGTGTTGCGGGGCACCGAGGAGCAGCCCGCCACAGCCAGCGCGGCGGTGGCGGCAACGAAAATTGCGATCGTCTTGTTCATGGCGATTCTCCTCCTCAGTAACCCGAACGCACGCACAGCACGTCGGCGAGGTAAACCCGCCCGCTGACGGTTTCCATATGTTCGCGCGCCGATCCGTTCCAGCCGATCGAGCGGCAATAATTGTCGGCGGTCTGCGCCGCGCAATTGGCCGTTCCCGACCCATATTCGCAGGCGAGGATACGGTTGTTGCCGCGCGCCGGCTGGGTATGGAATTCGGCAAAATTGCCGCGCGCTACCTGGTCGTTCGCGGGCGGCTGCCAGCCGCCGCCGCCCGAACCCACCGGCCGGATCGACTGGATGGTCAGGCCGCGCACGACATTGTTCAGCATCGGCGTATCGCGATCGACCGTGCGGCAATTCCCGCGATAGCGCGTTCTTTCGCAAAGTTCCCAGCGACCGCTCGCGACCCGGATCGAATTGACCGGCCATGCAAGCCCAAGATTGGGTTTCGCCTCGCCGACGAACACCGCCGGACCGCGATAGCCGGCGTCGCGATAGAAGGTCGCTTCGGGCGGGCGATCGGGGCGGTAGCGTTCGGTTTCGGCGGTCTGGGCATAGGAGGTGGCGAGGAAACCCGCCCCTATCGACACCGCGGCCGCGGCAAGGATCGACAAACGATAAGCGGTTTTCATGGCAACCTCCCTATTGGCGAACGTGACCCGGTGTTCGTTATACTGCGCGGAATTTACGCGATTAGGCGGCGGCTTGCAAATTATCCCAACCGGCCGGTGCCAATACTTGCAGGTCCGGCGCAAATCAGGGGATCTTGGCAGGCTCCGCCGCCACATTGGGCGTCGGCGCTGCCGCCGGCGCCGCCACGGGCTGAGCCGACGGGGCGGGAGGAGCGGCCAATGGCGGCGCGACACCGAGCATCAGCCCCGCGAGCGCCGCCGACATCAGGTTCGACAGGCTGCCCGCGAGCAGCGCCTTCAGCCCCAGCTTGGCGATCATCGGACGCTGGTTCGGGGCGAGCCCGCCGGTCACCGCCATCTGGATGGCGATCGAGCTGAAATTGGCAAAACCGCAGAGCGCAAAGGTCGCGATCGCGACCGCCGCCATCGACATGTTGCCCTGCGCCTTGCCGAGGTCGATGAAGGCGACGAATTCGTTGAGCACGATCTTGCTGCCGAACAGGCCGCCGGCCACCGCGCTTTCTTCCCACGGCACACCCATCAACCACATGACGGGACGGAAGATCGTGCCAATCACCGCCTGAAACGACAGGTCGGGATAGCCGAACCAGCCGCCAATCCCGGCGAGCAGCCCGTTGGCGAGCGCGACGAGCGCGACGAAGGCGAGCACCATCGCGCCGACCGCGACCGCGAGCTTGACGCCTGTCTGTGCGCCCTGCGCCGCCGCCATGATGATGTTCGCGGGCTTTTCCTCGTCATGGCTCGCCTCGGGCATGATCACGGGTTCGATGCCGAGATCCTTGGGATCGTCGGGCATGATGATCTTGGCCATCAGGATGCCGCCGGGCGCCGACATGAAGCTCGCCGCGAGCAGATACGGCAGCAGTTGTTCGCCGATCATGCTCGCATAGGCGCCGAGGATCGTACCCGCGACCCCCGCCATGCCGACGGTCATCACGGTGAAAAGCTGCGAAGGGGTCAGGCCCGCGAGATAGGGGCGGATGACGAGCGGCGATTCGGACTGGCCGACAAAGATGTTCGCCGCGGCGCCGAGGCTTTCGACCTTGGTGATGCCGGTGATCTTCTGGATCGCCCCGCCGACCCATTTGATCACCAACTGCATAATGCCGAGATAATAGAGGATCGAGATGAGCGAGGCGAAGAAGATGATGACGGGCAGCGCGGCGATCGCGAAGCTGTTCGCGCCCATTTCGGGCGAGGCGAGCGGACCGAAGATGAAATCGGTTCCCGCCTTGGCATAACCGAGCAGGTTCGAGACGGCGTTCGACATCGCCTGAATCACCGCGCGGCCCCACGGTGTGCCGATGACGAGCACGGCGAAACCGGCTTGAAGCAGGAAGGCGGGGACGACGACGCGAAGCCGGATCCAGCGGCGGTTCGACGAAAAAAGCACGGCAATCGCAAGCAATGCGACGATGCCGACCAAACCGATAAGGCGTTCCATAATTTCTGTGCGTCCCCCGCAAAGTGATACCCGTGTCTAGCGGGCTTTGTCGGCGGGGCAAGTCCGTGCCGATGCGGCACCTTTCCACCCGCCGCAAAAGCGATTAAGCGGCCTCGATGGAAAATAGCCCTTCGCGCGTGATCGCGCCCTCGTTGCTGCTGTTCGCGATCCTCTATGGCGGCATGGTTCCGCTCGGCGGTTTCCTGGGCGCGAAACAGGTTGCGCTTGGCCCGCTCGCGGTCGAGGCCGGGATTTTCCCCTTTTTGACGCTGATCGCGATATCGAGCGGGATCGCCGAATTGCACGGCCGGGTCGTCGCCGACCGGCTGGTGCGGCTGGGCTTCATTCCGCTGATCCTTGCGATCATCCTGACGGTGTTCGTGCTGCAATTGCCGACTGACGAGGGCATGTACGAGCCCGCCAAGGCGGCATTCCCGATCATCGTCGGACAGGGCTGGCGCATGATGGCGGCGGGAATCCTCGCCTATGGCGTGTCGGTCAGCCTCAACGTCTGGCTGTTTGCGCGGATGACCGCGAACAATGGCCGGCTGCTGCCGCTGCGCGGTTTTGTC
>NZ_DATFFD010000149.1:0-3774 GCF_035250425.1 Sphingopyxis sp. | reverse complement strand
GTTCCGGGCGCGCGCTGGCGGCGCTGCCCGACGCGCGCGCCTTCCTGCGGCTGCCGCCCGCCTTGCTGATCGATCGGCCCAGCCCGATTTACGGCCGCGCGCCCGACGCCAAGCCGATGGCGCCGGCATGAGCGGTGCCATCCGCCTCGCCCCCGCCCGCGTCGGCGATCTCGCCGCGGTGATGCGCGTGATGGAGGCCGCGTTCGAGCCCGCCTATGGCGAAGCGTGGAGCGGCGCGCAGCTTTTGACCTTGTTCGCGCTGCCCTCGGCGCGCGTGTGTCTCGCGTGGGAGGGCGATCACGCGTGTGGCTTCTCCGCCGCGCGCATCGCCGGGCCCGAAAGCGAATTATTGTTGCTCGCGGTCGACCCGCTGTTTCGCGGCCGCGGGATCGGCGCATTACTGATCGACGACTGGCGGGCATGGGCGGCCGAACAGGGTGCCGAAGACTATTTCCTTGAAATGCGCGCCGATAATGACGCGATTCATCTCTATGCGAGCGCAGGTTTTGCAGAGTGCGGCCGGCGGCCGGCCTATTACCGCGGCAATGACGGGGTGGTTCGCGACGCAATTACCATGCGCAGATCGGCACAGGGGCAAAAACCGGACTGATCGGTCATTGCGAAATTGCATCCAAAGTGGCAGTATTCTGACCGGCGGAAGAACAAATCCAATATTCGCCGGCATGTCTTCTGGGTAATAAGAATCAAGGAATAGTCTCATGTCCGACCAAGCCGATACCAACGAAATGCTCGTTACGCTTACTGCTGACATCGTCGCCGCGCACGTCAGCAACAATAGCGTCGCCATTTCGGACCTCTCCATTTTGATAAACAATGTGCATGCGGCGCTGTCGGGTCTCGGGACCGAACCGGTCGTCGAGGAAAAGCTGGTGCCGGCGGTGTCGATCCGCACCTCGGTCAAGCCCGACTATATCGTCTGTCTCGAAGACGGCAAAAAGCTCAAGATGCTGCGCCGCCACCTGATGACGCATTATGGCATGACCCCCGACGATTATCGCGCGAAATGGAGCCTGCCCGCCGACTATCCGATGGTCGCGCCGAACTATGCCGAAAAGCGCCGTGCGTTGGCGAAGGAAATCGGCCTCGGCACCAAGGGCCGTGGCGGCGGGCGCAAGCGCAAGCCCAAGGCCTGACACTTAGGGTTCTGACCCTAAGATAAATCGCTCCAGCCGGAGCAGGGAAGGGCGGCGCCACAGGGGTGCCGCCCTTGTCCTATCCGCGGGGCGTGCCTATACAGTTTGTAACGAACATAGACACGGCTGCATCTGCAGGAAAGGCAAGCATGTCCGGCAATATCGATCTCGAAGCCCTGTGCCACGAAAAGGGGCTGCGCATCACCGAACAGCGCCGCATCATTGCGCGCGTCATCTCGGATTCGGAGGATCACCCCGACGTCGAGACGCTGTATGAGCGCGCGTCAAAGGTCGACAGCGGCATTTCGATCGCCACCGTCTATCGCACCGTCCGCCTGTTCGAAGAGGCGGGCATCCTCGATCGCCACGATTTCGGTGACGGCCGCTCGCGTTACGAAGCCGCGCCCGAGGCGCATCACGATCATCTGATCGACGTCGAAACGGGCAAGGTGATCGAATTCGTCGATCCCGAGCTCGAGGCGTTGCAGAAGGTGATCGCCGAACGGCTGGGCTTCCGCCTCGTCGACCATCGCATGGAGCTTTATGGTGTCGCCATCGATCGCAAGCGCGACTGATCGCGCCTCGATCACCTGGCGGACGGTCGCGCGTCTCGCCTTGATGGTGCTGACGCTGCTGTTCCTGATCGTCCCGCACCTCCTCTACCGCGCCGCCCGTCGTCCGTCGCCGATGGTGATGGCTTTCCTCAACGCCGTCGGCTGGATCGCCGGGCTGCGCATCCGCACGACGGGTACGCGGCTCAGGCAGAGCGTCCTCTTCGTGTCGAACCATGTCAGCTGGCTCGACATTCTCGCGCTCGGCGGCGCCGCGCGGTCGGCGTTCGTGTCGAAGGCCGAGGTCGGCACGACCCCGCTCGTCGGCTGGCTCGCCGACCAGAACCACACTATCTATGTCCAGCGCGAGGCGCGGCGCGAAATCCACAACCAGGCGAACGAGCTGCGGGGCGCGCTCGCGCGCGGCCGCCCGGTGACGCTCTTCCCCGAAGGCACGACCGGGCCGGGCGATGGCCTGCTGCCCTTCCGTGCCTCGCTGTTCCAGGCGGTGATCCCGACGCCGCCGAACCTGCGCGTGCAGCCGGTGTTTCTCGATTATGGGCATGAGGCGAACGACATCGCGTGGCTCGATCCCGAATCGGGGCTGGACAATTTCAAGCGGCTGCTCGCGCGCAAGCGCCCGGTCCACCTAACGATCCACTATCTCGACCCGCTGCCCGATAGCGTCGAGAGCGACCGCAAGCTGCTCGCCGAGGCGGCGCGCGCCGCGATTGCGGCGGAAATCGCACGGTCTTCCGCCAGCGCGCCGCATCGCCTATAGCGCGCCGATGAAATCCGACTCTCCCCAAAATCCTCAGAAGACTTTTCACGTCAAATCCTTCGGCTGCCAGATGAACGTCTATGACGGCGAGCGCATGGCCGAGATGCTGGGCGCCGAGGGCTATGTCGCCGCCGCCGACGGTGCCGACGCCGACCTCGTCGTGCTCAACACCTGTCACATCCGCGAAAAGGCGGCCGAAAAAGTCTATTCGGACATCGGCAGGCTGAAACGCGCCGACGGCAGCCGCCCGACGATCGCGGTCGCGGGTTGCGTTGCGCAGGCCGAGGGCGCCGAAATCGCGCGCCGCGCTCCGACCGTCGACGTCGTCGTCGGCCCGCAGGCCTACCACCGCCTGCCCGACCTGATCGCGCGCGCCGCGCGCGGCGAGAAGGCGGTCGATCTCGACATGCCCGCGGAGAGCAAGTTCGGCGCGCTGCCGAAACGCGCCGGCGGCCAGCGCCCGACCGCCTTTCTGACCGTGCAGGAAGGTTGCGACAAATTCTGTACCTATTGCGTCGTGCCCTACACCCGCGGCGCCGAGATCAGCCGGCCCTTCGCCGACCTGATCGCCGAGGCGCGCGCGCTCGTCGCTGGTGGGGCGCGCGAGATCACCTTGCTCGGCCAGAACGTCAACGCATGGGACGGCGAGGATGACCGGGGCGGGGCGATCGGCCTCGACGGGCTGATCCGCGAGCTCGCGCGCGAGGACGGGCTCGAGCGCATCCGCTATACCACCAGCCACCCCAACGACATGACCGAGGGGCTGATCGCCGCGCACGGCGAGATCGACAAGCTCATGCCCTTCCTTCACCTCCCGGTGCAGGCGGGCAGCGACCGCATTCTCGCCGCGATGAACCGCAGCCACTCGGTCGAAAGCTATCTGAAAATCATCGAGCGCGTGCGCGCCGTGCGCCCCGATATCGCGATCTCAGGCGACTTCATCGTCGGCTTCCCCGGCGAGAGTGACGCCGATTTCGAGGCGACGCTCGATATCGTCCGAGCCACCAATTATGCGATGGCGTACAGCTTCAAATATTCGCGCCGCCCCGGCACCCCCGCCGCGACGATGGATGGCCAGATCGACGAAGCGCTGCTCAACGAGCGCCTCCAGCGCTTGCAGGCGCTGCTCAACGAACAGCAGCAGGCATTTAACGAAGCGACCGTCGGCCGCACGACGCGCCTGCTCCTCGAACGCAAGGGCAAATTGGACGGCCAGCTCATCGGCAAGTCGCCCTGGCTCCAGTCGGTGCATGTCATCGCGCCGGGGCTCAAGATCGGCGATATGGTC
>NZ_DATFFD010000148.1:0-12450 GCF_035250425.1 Sphingopyxis sp. | reverse complement strand
CGCCTCGGGCAATTCGCCCGCCAGCGCCGCGAGCCGCAGCCAGAAGCGCGACGCCACTGCCGGGTCGCCGCCGCTCCGTATCGCGCGCGTCACCACCACCTCGCGCGCCGCGAAGGCGCCCGCGAAATCATGCGCCGCCGCGCCCTGCTGGCGTTCGGGCGCCGCGAGCCCGAGCATCCGCCGGATACCCGGCGCGAGCCACGGGTCGGGGCTCTGCTGCTGCGGCCAGCGGCCTTCGTCGAGCCCGCCGAGGATCATTACGTCGGCGCGTTGCAACCGCGCTTCGAGCAACCCCCAGATGAACAGACGCGGATGCCCGCCATAGGGCGGCCGGACGCTCTCGCCCGACAGAAGATCGGTGAGCATCGCGGGGAAGTCGGCGGGCGCGACGAGCGCCGGGCCATCGCCCTTCGCCAGCGCCCAGCGGTCGAACAATTCGGATAGCGCGCGCCCGGCATGCCCCGTCCATGCGCCCTCCCCGGTCAGCCAGCCGAGCGCCGTCTGCAACGCGCCGAGCAGGACCGAAGGCGGCGCGGGAACGCCCGCCGCGAAGGGCGCAAGCGCGGTGCCCAAACCTCCGACGACATCCGCCCACCAGTCGCCGCTCGCCTCTGCTTCGGCATGGCCACGCGATTTCGAATCGGCGGCGCGTTCGGCGATCCGCGCCGTCACCCCGTCCCAACCCGGCACCAGCCCCGGCCCGCGCAGCACCAGGTCGAGCCGCCGCACCTGATCGAGCCAGCCCAGCCGCGCCTCGCCCGCGCGAACGAGCGGATGACCGAGCAGCGCCACCAGCCGCACCGGATCGAACGCCGCGGCAAATTCGGCGAGCGCGAGCAGCAGCGCCCCCGGCGGCGTCTGCCCGAGCGGCTGCCCCGCGCTGTCGTCTACCGAAATATCCCAGCGCGCGAGCGCCGCTGCAACGCGCGTCGCAAGCGCGCGGTCGGGGGTCACCAGCGCCGCGGTGCGCGCGGACGTTTCGAGCGCATGGCGCATCATCAGCGCGATCCCCTGCGCCTCCTGTCCGTCGTCGGCGAAGACTGCGGCGGTGACCCCGGCAATCCCCGGGCCCAAATCCCCCGCCTGCTGCCAGCGCGCGGTATAGGCGGCGGGCGCGAACAGCAGCGAGGTGAAAGACGCACGCGCTTCGGGACCATCGAACTCGGAAACGGCGTCCCACGACTGCACCTCGTCGCGCGACACGCCCATGCGGCCCAACAGCAGCTTCAGATGATATTGCGGATGCGTTTCGAGCGGGCGCTCCCCCGGCTTTTCGGGATCGGCCTTCACCGGCCCGAGCGCATCCCATTCCTCGCCCGCCATGCCGAGGTCGAGCCCCGGCAGCACGACCATGCCTTGCGGCAAATCGGCGACGGTGCGCAGCAACCGCGCGATAGCAGGCGCCGCCGTCGTAACACCCGCCGCCACCACAAAGCGCGCGGGCGGCGCGATACGCCATCCCTTGCTCACCCGGCCGAGCAGCCGATTGCGGCGATCGGCGCGGTCGATATGCCCCGTCGCCGCGAGCAGCTTCGGCCATTGGTCGACAAGCAACGACAGCCGCCGCCACGACGCCTGCCAATGCCCCGCCAGATCGCCGAGCGCGCTTTCGATATCGGCAAGCCGCGCGGGCGCGACTTCCTCATAATGCAACTGGTCGATCACGCGTCCCAGCCCCTCGGCGAGCTGGAACGCCGCGGCGCCGGTGATCGGCTCTTCGCCCGCCGGATTATGCTTCTCGATCAGCCCCGCGAGCATCAACCGCCGCTTCAGCGCGTCGATCGCGGGCGGGATCGCATCGCTCTCGTCGATCGGATCGAGCGCAAGCGCCACCGATTCATCGAGGTCGGCGTCGCCGATCACCGCGAGCCGCGGCATCAGCAACCCCGTGCCGCCCGCGCGCACGAACGCCGCCTGCACCGCGCTGCGCGCACGATTGCTCGGCAGCACGACCAAACCCTGTGCCAGCCCCAGCGCACCGTCAGCGTAGCGCGCGATCAATCCGGCGGCGAGCGCGTCGGCGAAGGCCCGCTGGACGGGAATGGAAAAGACGGTGGGTTTGGCGTCAGCCATCCGTCAGCGCGGCTTCGGTCGGCGCGATGCTCGCCGGGGTGCCGACGTCGAACCATTGTCCCATGTGCGACAGGCCATAGAGGCGCCCCGCCGCAATCGCGCGATCCCACAGGATATTGGTCGAAAATGCCCCTTCGGGCGCGTTGTCGAGCAGGCGCGGCGAGATGAGCTGGATGCCGGTGTAGACAAAGGGCGCGATCCGCCCCGGCTTGCGGCGCGACAGCTTGCCGTCTCCATCCATATGGAAATCGCCGCGCCCGCCATGCCCCGTCGCGCTCGCCTGCCGGATCAGCAGCAGCAGCGCGTCCATCTTGTCGCCATCCCAGTGACGCGCGAGGTGGCGGATGCTGTCCTGCGGCCCGTCGGTCCAGATATTGTCGCTGTTGACGATCAGGATCGGATCGCCGCTAAGCTGCGGCAGCGCTTTGACCATCCCGCCGCCGGTTTCCAGCAGCTGGTCGCGCTCGTCCGAAATCGCGATGCTGAAGCTGCGCTTCTGCGACGCGAGATGCGCTTCGAGCGCGTCGGCGAGATAATGGACGTTGACGACGACATGCTCGATCCCCGCCGCCTCGATCCGGTCGAGGCTGTGATCGATCAGCGCCTTGCCCGCGACGCGCACCAGCGGTTTCGGACGCGTCGCGGTGAGCGGGCGCATCCGCTTGCCGATCCCGGCCGCCATCACCATTGCGCTCTCGATCTTCATGCTCACAACCAAATCTCCGCCCGTTTCTTGGGAGGCACATTGGCGTCGAACCATTGCCGGACAGGGACAAGCGCGGGATGTGCAAGATCGCGTTCGAGCAGACCCCACATGCGCGGCTGGAAGCTCTTGTAATGCGGCTTGTTGTCGCGCTTCCACAGGCGGACGAAGACGCCGAGGATGCGCGTGTTGCGCTGCGCTGCGAGCGCCCAATAGGCGTTCTCGATGTCCTGCCCCGTCGCTTGCATATAGCGCGCGAGCATCGCCGTCTCGACCGCCGGGCTCACATCGCGCCGCGCATCCTCGAGCACCGAGGCGAGGTCGTAGGCGGGATGCCCGACCAGCGCGTCCTGGAAATCGAGCAGGCCATAATGCGCGATGCCGTCCTTGCCCGGCACCAGCATGATATTTTCGGCATGATAGTCGCGCAGCACGGTAACGCGCGGCAAGCCGTCACGCTCGACCGGCGTCAGCACCTCGGCCCATGCGGCGCGAAACGCGTCGCGGTCGACCTCGATGTCGAAGGCAGGGCAATACCAGTCGCTGAACAGCATCACCTCGTCGAGCCATTGCTCGAGCCCGTGCACCGGAAGCCCGGCCATCGGCGGCCGCGCGTGGAGGTGGACAAGCAGGTCGGTCACCCCGGCATAATAACCCGCCTCGGTATCCGGCGCCGCATCGACCGTCTCGCGCAGCCGCACGTCGCCGAAATCATCGATCAGCAGCAGGCCTTGTTCCAGATCGCGCGCGAGGATCGTCGGCGCGGTCAGCCCCTGTTCGCAGAGGAATTCGGCGACCGCGATAAACGGCCGCGGATCCTCGTGCGGCGGCGGCGCATCCATCAGCACCGCCTTTCGGTCGCCGTCGACGATCCGGAAATAGCGGCGGAAGGACGCGTCGCCGGCGAGCGGCAAAATCTGGGCGTCGCCCCAGCCATGCGCGGCAAGGAACGCCGGGGCATGGGTGGGCGGAATCATCGGAGCGGCCATCTTGCTCCCCAAGCGGGCGGCACTGTCGCTGTCAAGACGCGCGCGTCGCCCGCACCCGAAATCCTGAGCAGCAGCGCGTCGGGCCAGCCTTCGTCGCCCAGCCGTTCGGGCCATTCGATCAGCAGTGCGCCGTCATAGAGATAATCGTCGAGACCCAGCTCGATCAGCTCGTCGCTATCTTCGATGCGATAGAGATCGACATGCGCCACGGCCAAATCGACCTCGGGCGGCGCGTAGGGCTGGACGATCGCAAAGGTCGGGCTCGGTGCCTCGCCTGCGAGCCCGCGCGCCTTCAGCATCGCACGCGCCAGCGTCGTCTTGCCCGCGCCAAGGCCGCCCGACAGCAACACGACGTCGCCCGCGATCAGCGCCATCCCGATCGCAGTGCCGATCCGCTCGGCATCGTCCAAGCCGTAGTTGCGGGTAAAAACCGTCATGCGCCGCGGGGCAGGCTGATCCGCACGAGCGTGCCCTGGCCTTGCTCGCTCACGACTTCCATCGTCCCGCCATGCGCCGCGACGAGCTGACGCGCGAGCGCAAGGCCGATGCCCCCTGTCGCGGTCCCCGCCTGCTGCCCCTTGGCGACCGCGGCCGCCGCCTCGGGCATGCCCGGCCCGTTATCCGACACGATGATGTCGATGCCGCGTACATCACCGTCGGCGTGGAGCAGCACGCGCGCGCCCGATTTCCGGGACGGTGCGGTGAAGCGCACCGCATTGTCGAGCAGCCCCGCGACGAGGCGCGACAGCCGCGGCGCGTCGCCGTCGATGCTGCCGAGGTTCGCCGAGATATTGCCGACGAGTTCGACCTTCTCGCCGTCGGCAAGGGGTTTGGCGTTGGCGAGGGCGTCTTCGAGAAGCGCGCGGATATCGACCGGTGCGCGCTCGACCACAAGCGTTCCCGCCTCGCCCTGCGCGAGATCGAGCACATTGTCGATCTGGCGGGAGAGCACCGCGACCGAATCCATGATCGCATCGATATAAACGCGCTGCTGATCGCCGAGTTTGCCGGCATAGCCCGCCTGCAGCATCTCGCCGAAACCGCCGATCGAGGTGAGCGGCGTGCGGAGTTCATAACTCATCCGCGACAGGAAGGCGGTCTTGGCCTTGTCGGCCGCCTCAAGCGCCTCGTTGCGCTCGCGCAGCGCCCCTTCCATCTTTCGGCTCGCAGTGATGTCGAGCATGATGAGCAGTGCATTGCCGTCGGGCAGCGGGATCGACGCGAAGTCGAAATGGCGCCCGTCGGCGAAGCGGACCTCGCCGACACGCTGTTGCCGTTCCAGCGTCGCGGCGCGGATCACTTCCTGGACGATGCTGATCTGGTTCGGCTTCGCGAGCCGGTCGGCAAGCCCGCCCATCAGCGCATCGACGCGCGGATGCGCCGCGAGCGTCGGCTCGTCGATGCCCCACAGGCGGCGGAAACGCTGGTTCCACAGATGCAGCCGCCCGTCGGGCGCGAACACCGCCACCGCCTCGAACAGATTGTCGAAGGTCGCGGTGCGCACGCGCAGCAACGTGTCGCGCGCACCCGCAAGCTGTACCTGCTCGGTCTTGTCCTCGGCGATCAGCAGCAGCCCGCCATCGGGGGTCGGCTGCGCCACGACATGGAGGTGCGTGCCGTCGCGCAGCAGCCAGTCCTCTTCGCTTGCGCCGGGTTGCGCGAACCAGTCGACATGGACCTGCCGCCATTCGGGATAGTTGCGCACCTCGGGCGTCCGCCCGCGTTCGCGCCAGGCATCGAGCAGCCGCGCGAACGGCAACGCCTCGGCGACATCGTCGGACTCGATCCCGAACAGGCGGCGAAACGGCAGGTTTGCGAAATTGAGCCCCTGATCCGGACCGAATTGCGCGACCGCCGCCGATAGCCGGTCGAGCAATTCGCGCTGGGTATCGACGAAGCGGCGATGCGCGCCGCGTTCGGTTTCGAGTTCCTGGATGTCGATCGCATAGCCCGCGATCCCGATCACGCGGCCGCCTTGCGGTGCCAGCGGCACGTCGACGACGCGCATGATTCGGCGTTCACCCTCGATCGTCACCGGGATCGTGCGCACCTGCGCCGCCCCCGCGATGCGCGCTTCGTCGGCGGCTTCGGCTGCGCTCACGCCGGCCACGGCCTCGCACAATTCGACCCCGCCATCGATCACCGCGACCGCGCTCTTCGCCTCGACCGCGCGGACATAGGCGGTGTTGACGAGCGCGAGATGAAGGTCGGTGTCGCGAAACCACATCGGGAACGGCGCAGCTTCGATCAGCCCCGACAGGGCTTCGAACGCCGCCATCGCCTCGTCACGTTCGCTGCGCGCGTGCGCCAGCGCCCGCTGCCCGTCGGTCGCGTCACTCAACCAGAGCAGCACCCCGCCCGGCCCGCCGACCGCGTTCGGCGCCGCGGCGCCGTGGATGATGATCGCCCGGTCGCCGCCTTCGGGCTTCAGGCTCAGCGTGAAGGGCTTCGCGCCGCGCTGCGCGCCGAGGATCGCCTGCCGCAGCGCATCATGGCCCGCCGCGTCGAGCCCGCTGCCCAACCCGCGCAGTTCGTCGAAATTGCGCGGTCCTTGGCTGAGCCCCAACCAGCGGCCGAGCCGCTCGCTCGCCTCGATCCGCCAGTCGGCGCGGACGATGACGGGAAGCTGGGGCGAGGCTTCGACAAGGCTTGCGAGCCGTTCGGCCTGCCCCGCGACGAATGCCGAGCGCCGCTGCATCGCGATCCCGCGCACGGTCGCCCAAAACCCGGCGAGCAGCCAGAACGCGGCGAACAGGCCCAGCGCGAACAATGCCCCCGATGATAACATCATGGCCATTGCACCGATCGGGCAGGAAGATTGGGGCAATCGCCGGACAGCATCCTGCTGCCACTATCGACTGTGTCGCACCGATTCAATCGTCCGGCGCCGAAGTGTCGCGCGGGCGCGCGCAGCGGTGACCGCCGGTGATGCGTGTCCTGTCTTTCGTCGAAATCCGCTTGACTTGAGATGGGGGCTTTGAAACCCTTGAAATATCCGCATTTTAGGCCGAACCTGCGGGTGTTGGGATATGGGTCGGCCGATAATTTACAAGGTCCATGGGACAGAATGTGATCTGACAAAACCGGGGAACTGACATGCAAAATCACGATGGAACCGCATCGCAGTCGCGACGGAATCTGGGTCTGGCCGGCGTCTCGGCCATGGCGATCATGCTGGCAACGCCGGCCTATGCGCAAACCGAGGAAGCCCAGCCCGCACCCGCCGACGAAACGGTCGACGACACCAGTCCCGGCGAAGCGATCGTCGTCACCGGTTCGCGCATTCGCAGGCCCAATCTCGAATCCTCGGTGCCGATCACCTCGATTTCGGGCGACGAATTCTTCCAGACCGGCAAGACGTCGGTCGGCGACGTACTCAACGAACTGCCGGCGCTTCGCAGCACCTTCAGCCAGTCGAATTCCAGCCGCTTCCTCGGCACCGCAGGCCTGAACCTGCTGGACCTTCGCGGCCTGGGCACCCAGCGCACACTGGTGCTGCAAAATGGCCGCCGCCATATTGCGGGCGACATTCTGAGCAACGCCGTTTCGCCCGACGTGAATACGATCCCGACCGACCTGATCGAACGCGTCGACATCGTGACGGGCGGCAATTCGGCGATCTACGGGTCGGACGCGATTGCGGGCGTGGTCAATTTCATCCTGAAGGACGATTATCAAGGCGTCCAGCTTCGCGCCCAAGGCGGTGGCAGCAAATATGGCGACGCCGGCTCCTATTATGTCAGCGCACTAGCGGGTACGAACTTCGCCGATGACCGCGGCAATGTCGCGGTCAATTTCGAATATGCGCATCAAGAGGATTTCTACGCTGCGGGTCGCCCGAATCTGCGCAACCAGCAGGGTTTCATCCAGGTCGACTCCGACGACGCCGATGCCCCGAACGGCAGCGACGGCACGCCCGATCGCCTTTTCTATAACGACATTCGCAGCGGGCTTTACACCAACGGCGGATCGTTCCTGTCCTATCTGGGCGGCGATTTTTATTCGCCCTATCTTTTCCAGCCCGACGGCACGCTGATCCCGCAGACCGGCGAGCTCGTCGGCCTGCCGCCCTTCGGCAGCTATATCGGCGGCAATGGCGACAATTTCCGCGACGGCACCCAGTTCGGCCTGTCGCCAAGGCTCGACCGCTATTCGGCGAACCTCATCGCCCATTTCGAGGTGAGTGAAGCCTTCGTCCCCTTTGTCGAGGCGAAATATGTGCGAACCAAATCGCTCGGCAACGCGAGCGGCCCCTTCTTCTTCAACGGCGGCGTCACCGGCTCGCCGCGCGAAGTCTTTTTCACCGACAATCCCTATCTGAACGAACAGGCCAAAGGGATCATTCGCGACTATTATGGCATCGGCCCCGATGAAGACACGGCTTTCACGTTCCTCAAGAATGCGGTCGACCTCAGCAACCGCGAGGAATCGGCTACCCGCGAAACCTATCGCATCGTCGGCGGCGTCCGCGGGACGTTCAACGACGACTGGGGTTATGAAATCTCGGCGAACTACGGCGAGTTCCGCGAAAAAACCCGGATCCTGGGCAACGTCAACCTGCAGCGGTTCCTGCTCGCGATCGACGCGGTTGATCAGGGTCTGGTTCAGAACGGCGTCGCCAACGGCAATATTGTCTGCCGCGCCAGCATCGATCCCGCGGCGCGCATCGCGCTGGAGACAGCGGCGAACCCGGCCTATGCCGCAGCCCAGCTCGCCAACGACGTCGCGCAATGCCAGCCCGCCAACTTCTTCGGCTCGGGCAATATTTCGGACGCCGCCCGCAATTACATGCTCCAGGACAGCTTCGCGCGCGGGAAGATCACCCAGCTCGTACTGAGCGGGTCGATGTCGGGCGATACGAGCCAGTGGTTCGAGCTGCCCGGCGGCCCGATCGGCTTCGCGATCGGCGCCGAATATCGCCGCGAAACCGCGAAATATGACCAGGACGAAGCGACGGCAGCCGGCATGACCTTCTATAATGCCATCCCGACCTTCGATCCGCCGTCGTTCGAGGTGAAGGAGCTGTTCGGCGAACTGCGCATTCCGCTCCTCAAGGAAACGCCCTTCTTTGAAGAGCTGACGCTGACCGGCGCGGGCCGTATCGCCGATTACAAGGGCGCGACGGGGACAGTCTATTCCTACAACGCCGGCGTGGATTGGGCGCCCATCGGCGACATTCGCTTCCGGGCGAATTATTCGCGCGCAGTGCGCGCCCCCAATCTGGTCGACCTGTACACGCCGCTTGGTCAGAATTTTGCTCCGCCACCCGTCGATCCGTGCGCGCTCGATTCGATCGGGGAAGGTTCGGCAACGCGCGAAGCCAATTGCCGTGCCGATGGCGTGCCCGTCGGCTATAATTTCCAGTACCAGTCGTCGCTTCCCTTCCTGTCGGGCGGCAACCCCGAACTGCGCGAGGAAACGTCGGATTCCTATACGATCGGTGGCGTCGTCCAGCCGCGCTTTCTGCCGGGCCTCTCGCTCTCGGTCGATTATTACAAGATCGTCGTGAACGACGTGATCTCCGCACCGTCGGCGCAGGCGATCATCGACACCTGTTACGACGCGTCGGACCTCGACAACCAGTTCTGCGACCTCTTCGAGCGCGCCGGGCCGGGCGGCGGCCCGCGCGGCGAGATCGAGGGCCAGATCCTGGAAAACAGCCTCGACGTCGTTCCGCTCAACTATGCGAAGCTGAAAGTACGCGGCATCGACTTCGAGCTCGGCTATCGCCGCAGCCTCGGCAGCATCGGCGATGTCAGCACGCGCCTCATCTACACCCGCGTGCTCCAGAACGACAGCTACCTCGACCCGACCGACCCCGGCTTTGCCGATCAGATCCTGTACGAACTCGGCGACCCGCGCGACGCGTTCAACTGGAACTTCGACCTCAAGACCGGCCCGTTCACCATCGGGTACAAGATGCGCTACATCGGCAAGATGGTCCTGAACCAATATGAGGATTTCTTCAGCAAACAGGGCCGAGATCCGGAAAATGCCGATTATGCCGACAGGCGATTCTACAAGGCGGTCATGTATCACGATGTCCGCCTGGACTTCGCGGCAGGGGATAAGTTCAACCTCTATGCGGGCGTGGACAATGTCACAAACCGCCTGCCCCCGCTGGGTCTGACCGGTGCCGGGGGCGGCAGCGGCATCTACAACAATATCGGCCGCTTCTTCTACGCGGGCGCCGTCGCGAAGTTCTAAACCGACTTCAGCGCGAAAACAGAGAGGGCCGGAGCGCATGCTTCGGCCTTTTCTGGCGGCGGAACGCGCGCCCTTCCGTGCCGCAGGGTCATTCCCCTTGATCTTTCGATGCCACCCCAGCCATCATGGCGCGATGAGTGATGCGGCACGTTCGGGCAGCCTCGATGCGGCATTGGCGCAGGGCGAACGGCTGCTCGGCCGCGACCCCGATGCCGCGCTGGCGCAGGCCCGCGAGATATTGAAGGTCAACGCCGGCCAGCGCGACGCGCTCTGGCTTGCCGGCGCTGCGCTGCGAGCCACCGGACGCGCAGCCGAAGCGGCCGCGCTGGAACAGGCTGCGATCGATGCCAGCGGACGGGATGCCGCGCTGGTGCACGCCGGCGCCGCGATCACGGCGGGCCGCGTGCGCGAAGCCGAACACATCCTGCGCCCGCTGGTGCAAGCCCGGCCGCGCGATGCCGTCGCCGTCCGTATGCTGGCAGAAATCGCGATGCAGCTGGGCATCTATGCCGAGGCCGAAGCAGGCCTGCGCCGCGCGCTGGCGATCGCGCCGGGCTTTGCCGACGCGCGCGCGGCGCTGGCTACCGCGCTTTTGCACCAGAATCGTCCGGTCGAGGCACTGGACGAGCTCGACATCCTGCTCGCCGCCGATCCCGGCGATGTACGCACCACGGCCGCCAAGGCGCAGATGCTCGGCCAGATCGGCGAATATGCGGCGGCGATCGGCTGCTACGAGCAGTTGCTGCATATCCGCGACGATGCGCCCGAAGCGTGGCTCGGCTATGGAAATATTCTCAAGACGGTCGGCCGCGAGGCCGACGCCGTCGCCGCCTATCGCCGCGCGCTGGCGCTGGCGCCGGCATTCGGCGAAGCCTGGTGGAGCCTCGCCAACCTCAAGACGACGGGCTTCGACACCCAGGACGTCGCGGCGATGGAGGCCGCCGTCGCCGATCCCCGCGCCCGGCCGCGCGACCGCATACACCTGCATTTCGCCCTGGGCGAGGCCTATGAGGCGACTGCCGCGTTCGAGCCGTCCTTTTCGCATTATGCCGAAGCGAACCGGCTGCGCCGCCGGTCGCTGGATCACAACGCCGACGCGCTGTCGCGCCAGGTATCGAGCAGCATCGCGCTTTATACCCCCGCCTTCTTCGCCGAGCGCCACGGGTGGGGCTGCGCGTCGGCCGCGCCGATTTTCATTCTCGGCATGCCGCGCGCCGGCTCGACGCTGATCGAACAGATATTGTCGAGCCACTCCGCAGTCGAAGGCACCGCCGAACTGCCCGACATCGCGTTGCTCGTGCAAAAAATGATGATCGACCGGCCGGGGCGCTCGCCGCTTGCCTATCCCGGGATCACGACCCGGCTCGATGCCGATGCGGCGCGTGCCTATGGCGAGGAATATCTGGCGGGCACGCGGTTGCACCGCAAGGCGGGCACGCCCCATTTCATTGACAAAATGCCGAACAACTGGCTCGACACCGGCTTCATCCATCTGATCCTGCCCCATGCGAAGATCATCGATGCGCGGCGGAACCCGCTCGATTGCTGCTTCTCGAACTTCAAGCAGCATTTCGCGCGCGGCCAGGCCTTCTCCTATTCGCTCGCCGATATGGGGCGCTATTATCGCGACTATGTCCGGCTGATGGACCATTTCGATCAGGTGCTGCCGGGCCGCGTCCACCGCGTGATCCACGAAGAGCTGATCGCCGATCCCGAACGCGAAATCAGGCGGCTGCTGGAAGCGCTTGATCTGCCTTTCGAGGAGGTGTGCCTGCGTTTCCATGAAAACAGCCGCCCGGTCCGCACTGCAAGTTCGCAGCAGGTGCGCCGGCCGATCAATCGCGACGGGGTCGAACGCTGGCGCGCCTATGACCGCTGGCTTGGCCCACTCAAGGACGCACTCGGCGATCTGGCGTAGGAACGGCAACGGCCCGCCCCTCGGATGAGGGGCGGGCCGTGTCGCTTCCCCGCCAGGGGAAAGGTCAGTAGCGGTAATGGTCGGGCTTGAACGGGCCTTCGACCGGCACGCCGATATAGTCGGCCTGCTTCTGGGAAAGCTGGCTCAGCTTCACGCCCAGCTTGTCGAGGTGCAGCGCCGCGACCTTTTCGTCGAGATGCTTGGGCAGAACGTACACGTCGTTCTTATACTGCTCGCTGCGCGTCCACAGTTCGATCTGCGCCAGCGTCTGGTTGGTGAAGCTCGCCGACATCACAAAGCTCGGATGACCCGTCGCGTTGCCGAGGTTCACGAGGCGGCCCTTCGACAGAATGATGATCTGCTTGCCATCCGGGAATTCGACCAGGTCGACCTGCGGCTTGACTTCGGTCCACTTGTAGTTGGCGAGCGCCGCGATCTGGATCTCGCTGTCGAAGTGGCCGATGTTGCAGACGATCGCCATATTCTTCATCGCCGCCATATGTTCGGCGGTGATGACGTCGGCGTTGCCCGTCGCGGTGACAAAGATGTCCGACCGCTTG
>NZ_DATFFD010000147.1:0-3953 GCF_035250425.1 Sphingopyxis sp. | reverse complement strand
ATCAGGTCGCGAGCGCACCGACGCGAAAAAAGCCGCAGGCAACCGTCGCCGGTTTACCGCAGCTTTTCAACGCTGTCGAAATCCCCGCCGCCCTATCCGTACAGCCCGCTGCGCAAAGTCAGGCTCTATCTCGGACGGTGGGGTATGCGGGTGATATAGGATTTGGGGCGCGTGGTGTCAACGGGAACGCGGCGAAGTGAGGGCGCGAACGACAGCCTTGGGGTGGGGAGCGGACATCCCCCATTTTCGTCATCCCCGCGGAAGCGGGGACCCAGAGCGTCCGTCGGCTGGCCCATCCCTGGGTTCCCGCTTTCGCGGGAATGACGAATTACTAGAATGGAGCGACCGCAATCGGTCGTTAGCTGCCATCTTGTTCCCCGGCGAAGGCCGGGGCCCAGGGCGTTAGAGAGCAGACGTCTGCTGGTTGCGCCCTGGACCCCGGCCTTCGCCGGGGTGCGGTAACTTCCGGTCGTTTTTCAGACCTCTGTCACGATAAAAGAAAAGGTGCACTACCGGAAAAGGCCGGGGGAACAGGGCTGGACAAGCCCGCGCCGCTCTGGTGAAGCGCGCAGCATGTCCGAGGTCAAACTGCATCCCGACTGGCTCGCGCGCATCGGCGGCGAGTTCGAGCAGCCCTATATGGCGGCGCTGAAGGCGTTTCTTGGCGAGGAGCGCGCGAAGGGCAAGGCGATCTATCCGCGGCCGCGCGACTGGTTCGCGGCATTGGACGCAACCCCGCCGCAGGACGTGCGCGTCGTGATATTGGGGCAGGATCCCTATCACGGGCCGGGGCAGGCGCATGGGCTGTGCTTCTCGGTCCAGCCGGGAGTGCGCACGCCGCCAAGCCTCGTCAATATCTACAAGGAAATGCAGAGCGACCTCGGCATTCCGCCCGCGTCGCACGGGTTTTTGAAGCATTGGGCCGAACAGGGCGTGCTGCTGCTCAACAATTGCCTGACGGTCGAGAGCGGCATGGCCGCGTCGCATCAGGGCAAGGGGTGGGAGAAATTCACCGACGCGGTCGTCGCGGCGGTGGCCGCCGATCCGGCGCCGAAGGTCTTCATCCTGTGGGGGAGCCATGCGCAAAAGAAGGCGGCGAATGTGCCGGGCCTCGGCGCGGGAAGCCCACATCTGATCCTGCGCGCGCCGCATCCCTCGCCTTTGTCGGCGCACAACGGCTTTTTCGGGTCGCGGCCGTTCAGCCAGGCAAACGCGTTTCTGGAAGCGCATGGCCGCGGCGCGATCGACTGGCGCCTGCCCGAGACCGCGCCGGAAACGTCGGGCACCGCCGCTGCATGAGCCTGCTTGCCGACCCGCTGACGCTGCTTGTGCTCGCCGCTGCGGTAATCCTGCTCGGGCTCGCCAAGGGCGGGCTGTCGGGGGTCGGGGCGCTTGCGACGCCGCTCGTCGCGCTGGTGCTGCCGCCGACGATCGCCGCTGCGCTGCTGCTTCCGATATTGATCGTGCAGGACGTCGTCAGCGTCTGGTCGTTCCGCAAGACGTGGGACGGCTGGATCATCGGCTGGATGCTGCCCGGCGCCGCGGTCGGCATCGCCGCGGGCTATGCCTATGCCGAACGCGTCGACGAGGCGAAGCTGATGGCGGCGCTGGGGGCGATCACGCTGGCGTTCGGCCTCTACCGCCTGTGGGTCGAGCGCGGCGGGCGCGTCGTCGCCGCGTCGACCTCGCCGGGCTGGGTCGGCAGCCTGTTCGGGGTGGCGACGGGCTTCACCAGCCAGATCGCGCACGCCGGCGGGCCGCCGTTCCAGATGTGGGTGACGCCGCGCCGCCTGCCGCACCTCGTCTTCGTCGGCACCAGTTCGATCCTGTTCGCGGCGATCAACTGGATGAAGGTGCCCGCCTATATCGCGCTCGGCGCCTTTCCGCACGAAGTGCTCGTCGCCGCCGCGCTGCTGATGCCGCTCGCGATCGTTTCGACCCTGCTCACCGTGCGCTGGCTGAAACGGATCGACGGCGCGCGCTTCTATGTACTCATTTACGTTCTGATGGTGCTGCTCGGCGCGAAGCTCTTGTGGGACGGGCTGGCGGGATAACAGGCGACGCGGGGCGGCAAAGGGGGTAGGATCGTCGTGGCGGGCACAGGCGTCCGCCGCCTTTTCAAGGTATTGACCATGGCGAAGAGCCAGAAGAAATCGAGCCGCGAAGTCCGCAAGCCCAAGGCCGAAAAGCCCAAGAAGCCGAATGCCAGCAATCCGTCGACCAAGACCGGCGTCGTCGCCGGACTCGACAATATGAAGAAATAAGCGCGATGGTGCAGGCACGGTGGAACGGCGCGGTGATCGCCGATAGCGACGATACGGTCGTAGTCGAGGGCAATCATTATTTCCCGCGCGGCGCGGTTGATGCGGAGGTGCTTTCTGACAGCGCGACGACGAGCCATTGCCCGTGGAAGGGCATCGCGCATTATCACCATGTCACCGTCGATGGGCAGGTGAACGCGGATGCGGCCTGGTATTATCCCGATCCCAAGGAAGCGGCGGCGGCGATCAAGGGCCGCATCGCCTTCTGGAAGGGCGTCGAGGTCGGCTGACCGCTTTCGCCCATGTCCACGCCTGTTCAAATCCTCGTCGATGCCGATGCCTGTCCTGTGAAGGACGAGATCTACCGTGTCGCGTGGCGGCACGAGGTGCCGGTGAAGGTCGTGAGCAACAGCCGGCTGCGCGTGCCCGAGCACCCGTTGATCGAACGGATTGTCGTATCGGACGGCTTCGATGCCGCCGACGACTGTATCGCCGAGGCGGCGAATGCGCGGAGCGTCGTCGTCACCGCCGACATATTGCTCGCCGACCGCGCGCTGAAGGCGGGGGCGAGCGTACTCGGCCCCAATGGCAAGCCTTTCACCATGGCGTCGATCGGGCCGGCGATCGCGACGCGCGCGATCATGGCGGACCTGCGTTCGGGAATGAGCGACGGGATGGGCGGGCCGCCGCCCTTCTCGAAGGCCGATCGTTCGCAATTCCTGCAAGCGCTCGATAGCGCGCTGGTACGGCTCAAGCGCGGATAAATTTTTCTTTCTTTTCTTTTCAGGTCTTTGTGAAATTTTTTCGGGCGAGTGATGGCGATCACCGCCGGCTGCGCGGCCGCGCGCCATAAGCAGGTCATCGGGAACGACCCGAGCCCAATTCGAAACACATTGTACCGCTTTGAAAAGGAAATGACCATGACCAAGAAGATGATCCTCGCCCCCGTTCTCGCGCTGACCGTCGCCCTTTCGGCGACCCCGGCGATGGCGCAGTCGGCGCAGCCCGCACAGGGCAGCATAACAGTCACCTCGAACCCGGTGCAGATCCTGATCGGCCTGCTTCTCCCCGCGGTGCAGAAGGTCCGCGAAGCCGCGGCGCGCTAAGCCAGGCACCCATTTTCGTCTCCGGCCCGGCCCACCACGCCGGTCCGGAACACAGCCCTCCCGCCCCTGCGACCCAGGCGGGAGGGCTGTCTTGTTTCGGATGGTGTTCCGGCGATCAGTTCCCCGCGCGGCGGTGCATGACGAAGGCGAGCAGCAGCACCGCCGAGATCACGCCGACCAGCATGCCCGCGGTGGTCGTGACCATCGTGATCGAACCCGCCGGATCGTTCGAATTCCATGCGCCGCTGCGTGTCCGCTCGATCATCCACCAGGCGCCGATGACGACGATGAGGTCGAGCAGAACCAGCCCGAGCAGCGCGCGCGTCGATTTTTTCATGAAACTCCCCTCTACCTAGTCCCGCGCAACCCTATCATGACATGGGCAATGCCGATGCGCAAAATCGCGCGGCGGCGCTTAAGGTGACAGAGGTTGCCGCAATCGTGGTTCATGGTGTCACCTTGGTCACTTTAGCGCTCCCGGTGGTGGTTCCTCCTGCATCGCGCCGCGCAGGATCGCGAGATCGGGGCCACCCGAAATGTCGATATGGCCGCCCTGCCGGATGCGGATGGTGGTGATACCGTTCAT
>NZ_DATFFD010000146.1:0-11955 GCF_035250425.1 Sphingopyxis sp. | reverse complement strand
TCGACCGCACCGCGAAGCGGATCGAGGATATCGTCCGTAAGGTTCCCGGCGTCGCCTCGGCGCTCGCCGAGCGGCTGACCGGCGGGCGTTATATCGATGTCGACATCGATCGCGCCGCAGCGGGGCGATACGGGCTCAACGTCGCCGACGTACAATCCCTTGTCGGCGGCGTCATCGGCGGCGAGACGATCGGCCAGACGGTCGAGGGGCTGGCGCGCTATCCGATCAGCGTGCGTTATCCCCGCGAGCTTCGCGACAGCCTGGGCAAGCTCGAAAACCTGCCGATCCTCACCCCCTCGCGCCAGCAGATCACGCTTGGCACGGTGGCGGCGGTCCGGATCAGCGACGGACCGCCGATGCTGCGCAGCGAGAATGGCCGACCGGTGACCTGGATTTATGTCGATGGCCGCGACCGCGACCTCCAGCGACTGGTGCGGGACATCCAGCAAGCGGTCGCGCGCGACGTCAAATTGCCGCCGGGGATCAGCATCTCCTACACCGGCCAGTTCGAATTCCTCGTGCGCGCGGCCGAGCGGATGAAGATCGTCGTGCCGGTCACGCTCGCGATCATCCTCGTCCTGCTCTATCTGACCTTTCGCCGCTGGGACGAGGCGCTGCTGATCATGGCGACGCTGCCTTTCGCGCTCACCGGCGGGCTGTGGCTGCTCTATCTGCTCGGCTACAACCAGTCGGTGGCGAGCGCGGTCGGCTTCATTGCGCTGGCGGGCGTCGCGGCGGAGTTTGGGGTGGTGATGCTCATCTATCTCAAGCACGCGCTCGCAGCACGCGGCGACGGCCCGATCGAGGACGCGGTTCGCGATGGAGCGCTGCTCCGGGTCCGGCCCAAGGCAATGACCGTCGCGGTCATACTCGCGGGCCTGTTCCCGATCCTCATCGGAACCGGCACCGGATCCGAGGTGATGAGCCGGATCGCCGCGCCGATGGTCGGCGGGATGATCACCGCACCGCTCTTGTCGATGTTCATTATCCCCGCCGCCTATCTGATGATGCGGCGGCGCTGGCCCGAACGACCAACGTTGAAAACCGAAGAGACGTGATATGAAAGCAAGGAGAAACGACATGAAGACGAAGTCCATATTGGCTGCGAGCGCGGTCGTGCTGATGGCCGTAGGCGCCTGCAGCCCGGAGGCCGACAAACAGCAGACCCCCGCCCCCAAGGAAACGACCGCAGCCGCTCCGGCTTCGGTGCAGCATGGAAAAGGAGAAGGAAAAATCACCGCGATCGATACAGCCAAGGGGACCGTCACGCTCGATCATGGCGAAATCGCCGCGCTGCAATGGCCGCCGATGACGATGGGCTTCGAGGCCCCGGCGGACTTGCTCAAGGGCCTCAAGGTCGGCGACCGCGTTGCATTCGAACTCGACTGGGATGGCGCCAAGGGGCGCATCACGCGGATCGAGGCGCTTCCTGCCTCGTGACCCGCACCGACCGATGCGCGGCGCGTCAGTTTCGCGCGGCGCCGCGCATCGGCCCGAGCGTCTGGATGATCTTGCAGTCGCCGACCTTTCCGAGGCGGCAGCCGCCGATGATGCGCGCGAGTTCGTCGCGCATCTGGGAGAGGTCGGCGATCTTGCGCTCGATGGTCGCGAGATGGCTGCTCGCGACCGCATCGACGGCGCCGCACGGCTGGTCGCGGTCGTCGGCGAGCGCGAGAAGCTCGCGAACCTCCTCGAGCGAAAATCCGAGATCGCGGGCGCGGCGAATGAAGGACAAGCGCTCGAGATCGCCGGTTCCGTAGGAGCGATAATTGCCGCCGGTCCGCGCCGGAGGCGCGAGCAGGCCCGCGACTTCATAATAGCGGATCGTTTCGACCTTGGTGTCGGTCGCGCGCGCCAACTCTCCGATTTTCATCGCTTGACCCTATAGTTGCTAGAGGGTGCATATAGAGCGCCGACTCGCGAAGGGAAAGGATGACGGTATGAGCGATTGCGGCTGCGAAGCGGACGAAAAGCGCGCGGGCGTCGACCCCGCCTATCGGCGCGCGCTCTGGATTGTCGTCCTTCTCAACCTCGGCTTCGGCGTGATCGAGCTGGCTGGCGGCTTCCTCGCGCGGTCACAGGCGCTCAAGGCCGATTCGCTCGATTTCATCGGCGATGGATCGATCACCCTCGTCGGACTGATCGCGCTTGGCTGGTCGGCAGTCGCGCGCAGCCGAACCGCGCTGGTCCAGGGCTGTTTCCTCGCCCTGCTCGGTGTCGGGGTTATTGGCACCGCGATCTGGCGCAGCTTTCACGCCATCCCGCCCGAGGCCCACCTGATGGGCGGCATTGGCGTCGTCGCCCTGCTCGTCAACATCGCGGCGGCGCTCGTGCTCAGCCGCTTTCGCAACGAAGGCGACGCAACGGCCCGCGCGATCTGGCTCTTTTCGCGCAATGATGCGCTGGCCAATGTCGCCGTCATCGTTGCGGCCGGGCTTGTTGCCATAACCGGCGCCGCCTGGCCCGACCTGCTCGTCGCTGGCGTCATCGCACTGCTGTTCCTCCATTCGGCCTATGACATCATCCGCGACGCGCTGCGCGAACTCGCATCGCACAAGCCGGGTGAGGCGGCGCTATGACCGAGGCGCAATATACGCCGCCACTGGGTACGGGCGACACGGCAGACTATGACCGGGCCATCCGGCGCTGGACTCGCGAAATGCGCTGGCGCGGCGCCATGCTCGAACTGCTCGCCGCGCGCGCGGGTGAGACCATCCTCGATATCGGCTGCGGCACGGGCAGCTTCGCGGTCATGCTGAAGGCGGCGTCGCCCGATGCCGTGGTCATCGGCATCGATCCGGACGCGGAAGCGCTGTCGATCGCCCGCGACAAGGCGCAATCGGCCAGCGTGTCGATCGAATGGCGCCAGGGATTTGCCCGCGATCTCGAAGCCGCTGCCGCCGATGCCGTCGTGTCGAGCCTGATGTTTCATCAGGTCCCCATGGCCGAGAAACGCGCCGGCCTTGCCGCGATGCACGCCGCGCTGCGTCCGGGAGGCCGCTTACTCGTTGCCGATTATGGCAAACAGGCGAGCCTGATGCGGTTCCTGTTTCGGCAGACGATCCAGCGGCTCGACGGTGTCGAGGATACGCAGCCCAACGCCGACGGCATGCTGCCGGGTCTGATGGCGGAAGCGGGTTTTGACGATGTGCGCGAGGCGCGCCACGTTCATACCGCGACCGGGACCATCACGCTGTTTCTGGCAAGGCGCCGCTAGGCCATGTCCGCTACAGCTGCCCTTCAAGCTCAGCCAGCCGCCATGCGATCCCGTTCCGAGCGCGGTCGCGTGCCGTCCCGCCTCGAAGTTCCACTTGACCCTGTAGCTGCTACAGGGTGCACAAGCGTGACCGAATCGAAAGGCAGGGGACGATCGATGAGCAGCGAGATTCGGCACACCGCGATGGGGTTGATCGCGGAGGAGATGGGGCGATACCGCGCCAGTCGCCGGATCATGGATGACGCCGCAGCGTGGCAGGCGCTCGAACGCGCGCACATATTGGCGCAGTCCTATTTCACGCCGCATCTGATATCGCATTGGCATATGCTCGATTTCGCGTTGAGCTTGCGCGACTGGCGCGAAGCGGCGGGGCAATTGTTCCGCCTCGCTCTCGTCCCTCTGGGGTCGCTCACCCGCCGCTTGCCGACGGGGAATACCGGGCGCGCCAGGATCAGCGCGTTCCGGCCAATGCCGGTGCCGCCCGATCTGGCGGCCCGGCTAGCGCCGCGCGACAATTCGGCCCGGCATGGATAAGGTGGGGCTATGTCTGGCGCGATGATGCGGATGCTGATGATCCTGGCCGTGCTGCTTTGCAGCATGCACCTCGCCGAGTCCGCTTCCGCTCATGCGTCGGACGATGCTCCAGCCTTCCATATCGGATCCGACGATCGCGAGAAGGACACGCGCGAGCCAGCATCAAAAATTGCCCATGGCAGCCATCATTGCCCGGTGGCGCCCGACCAGTGGGCCGCGGCTCCCGATCTCGTTCCTGCGCTCAAGAAGGTTCAGGTCTTCGCCGCATCATTTGCGGCGCTGCCGTCACGCGCGTCGCCGCCCTTGCTCGACCCACCGCTCGCCTGACGATCTCACAGCGCCTGCTGCCCTTGTTGCGGCGGCGGTTTCTCCGATCAATCAGGATAGAATATTATGTACAGGTTCGTTGCTGCCTTCATGGCAGCCACATCATGTGTCACCATAGCGCAGGCGCAGGAGGGTGCGGAAAGCAGCCAGTCGCGACCGGCGCCGCTGCTCACCATCGACGAAGCGGTGGTCCTCGCAGGCGGAAGCGCTCCGGCGGCCGAAGCCGCCAGCGCCGAAGTCGATGCCGCCAAGGCTGCGCGACGCGTCGCCGGCCTGCGACCCAATCCCGCAATTGCGGTCGAGGTCGAGAATTTCGTGGGAACAGGCCCATACAATGGAATCAATGGTGCCGACGCGACGGTCAGTCTCGCTATTCCGCTCGAACTCGGCGGCAAGCGCCCGGCGCGCATCGCCGTCGCCGATGCGCAGGCGCGGCGGGCCCTTATCGCCCAAGCGATCGCACAGGCCGATATTCGTCAGCAGGTGAGCGAACTTTACATCGAAGCGGTCGCTGGCGAAGTCCGGCTCGCGATCGCCGAGGATCAGTTCCGGATCGCGACCGACACAGCGCGGGCCGCGGCCATCCGGGTCCAGGCGGGCCGCGCCTCGCCGCTCGAACAGGAACGGGCCGAGGTGTCGCGGCTTAAAGCCGAGGCCGGCGTCGATCAGACGCGCCGACTGGCGGAAGCCGCGCGGGTCAATCTGGCGCGCCGCGTCGGGCGTCCAACCCTCGGCCCTCTCGACATGACCGTTCTCGGGGCGCCCGCGGCGACGGTGATGGGTCCGCCGCGCCCTGCATCCGCGGCCGGCACTTTGGCATTGGCGGCGGCCGACGCCGATCTCGACACGGCCGATGCGGGCGTCCGGCTCGCGGCGGCGCAGCGGGTCCCCGACCTGACCGTCGGCCCCGGCGTTCGGCGCCTCGAGGCGACCAACGATGTGGCGGCGGTATTCACCATCTCGATGCCGCTGCCGTTGTTCAACAATGGCCGTGCCGCCGTAGATCAGGCGAATGCCATGCGGCGCCGCGCCGACGCCCAGCGCCGCATGACCGCGCTCGACGTCGAGCAACAGATCACCGATGCCGAAGTAGAGGCCGCGAATGCGGCGGCGGCGGCCCGCAACGCCAGCGGTCCGGCCCTTTCGTCGGCGATGGAGGCCGCCCGCATCGCGCGGATCGGCTACCGCGAGGGCAAGTTCGGACAGCTCGAACTGCTCGATGCCGAGCGGACATTGACCGAGATGCGCGTCGCGTCGATCGAAGCGCTTGTTTCCTATCAGCTCGCCAAGGCGCGGTTGGAACGCCTCACGGCTCCCGCGCCCACCGAAGGGAATTGAATCATGACATCCACGACATATCGTAAGCGCCTTCTCGTCGTCACTCTGCCGCTGCTGCTCGCGGCGTGCGGCAGCGGTGAAAGCGCCAAACAGGCGGAAGAGCATGGCGAAGAAGAAGGCGGTCACGCTGAGGAGGGACATGTCGCGCTCACAGCCGAGCAGATCAAGGTGGCAAGCATCGTGCTTGGCCGGCCGACTGTCGGCAGCGCCGGGGCGCTCCAGCTCCCCGCGACCATCGAGGGCGACCCGCAGGGAACGCAGGCGGTATCGGCGGCGATTGGCGGGCGGATCGTCGCGCTGAATCGCAACCTTGGTCAGAGCGTCGGTCGCGGCCAGACGCTCGCGATCATCGAAAGCCGCGAGGCGGCCCAGTTGCAGGGTGAGGTCGAAGCTTCGCGGGCCCGCCTCGCGCTCGCCAATTCCAATCTTGCGCGCGAGGAACGGCTGTTCGCTCAGCGCGTGTCGCCCGAGCAGGATGTGATCGCCGCGCGCACCGCCGCGACCGAAGCGCGCATCGCCAATCAGCTGGCGCGCCAGCAGGTGTCGGCAGCGGGCGGCGGCGGCGGCCAGCTCAACCGGATCGCGATTGCCGCGCCGATCTCGGGACAGGTGATTTCGCGCAGCGTCGTCCTTGGCCAGACGGTCGCCGCCGATGCCGAACTTTATCGCGTCGCCAATCTGTCGAGCGTGTCGTTGTCGCTCAACCTCCAGCCCGCGGATGCGGGGCGCATCCGTCCGGGCGCGACGGTCTCGGTCAGCGCCCCAGGGCGTCAGGCGACCGGCAAGGTGAGCTTCATCTCGCCGGCGCTCGATCCCGCGACGCGCCTTGTGCCGGCAATCGCGATCCTCGACAATCGTGCTGGCCAGTGGCGCGTCGGCGAAGCGGTGACCGCCTCGGTCGCGCTCGCCGGCGATAGCAGCGACAGCATGATCAGCGTTCCCGCCGCTGCCGTGCAGACGGTCGAGGGCAAAAATGTCGTGTTCGTGCGCACGAAGGATGGTTTCGTAGCTGTCCCCGTCGTGCTCGGGGACCGCGCGGGCACCAATGTGATCGTCCGATCGGGCCTCAAGGGTAGCGAGCAGATTGCCGTCGCCAATAGCTATGCGCTCAAGGCCGAACTCGGCAAGGGCGAAGCGGGCGAGGAGCATTAAGCCATGATCGCCCGCATCGTCACCTGGGCGGTCGACAAGCGTTGGCTTGTCGTCCTGCTCACCGCCATCGCCGCCATCGTCGGCGCGTCTGCCTTGTCGCGTCTGCCGATCGACGCGGTTCCCGACATCACCAACAACCAGATCCAGATCAACGTCCGCGCGCCGGCGCTTTCGCCAGAACTGGTGGAGAAACAGGTCGCCTTCCCGATAGAAACCGCCCTCGCCGGCATTCCGGGTCTCGACCATACAAGGTCGCTCAGCCGCAACGGATTTGCGCAGGTCACCGCTGTGTTCACCGATGCGACCGACATTTATTTCGCGCGCGCGCAGGTCGCCGAACGGCTGAACAGCGCCGAGGAGAATTTACCCCCGGGGGTCCAGCCCGAAATGGGGCCGATCGCGACCGGGCTCGGTGAAGTCTATATGTGGACGGTGCGCCTCGCCCACCGCAAGGACGACGTTCACAAGACCGGTGAGCCGGGCCTCCAGACCGACGGGAGCTACATCACGCCCGAGGGCGAGCGCCTGATCAGCGAGGCTGACAAGGCGACCTATCTGCGCACCACGCAGGACTGGATCGTCACGCCGCTACTCAAAAATGTTCCCGGGGTCGCGGGGATCGATGCGATTGGCGGCTATTCGAAGCAATATCTGGTTGTCCCCGACGTCCAGCGTCTCGCCGCGCTCGACCTCAGCCTCACCGATCTCGCCGAAGCGCTCGAACGCAACAATACGAGCATCGGCGCCGGCGTCGTCAACCGGAACGGCGAAGGGCTGGCGGTCCGGTCCGACGCGCTGGTTCGCGACGCCGCCGAGCTCTCGCGCGTGGTCGTTGCGACGCGCGCCGGGGTTCCGATCACTCTCGACCAGGTTGCGGCGGTTCGCACCGGCCAGGCGGTCCGCATGGGTTCCGCTTCGGAGAATGGCAGCGAGGTCGTTGTCGGCACCGCAGTCATGCGCATCGGCGAAAACAGCCGGACCGTCGCGACCGCGGTCGCCGACCGACTGGGGGAGATCAACGCATCGCTGCCGGCCGATGTTGTCGTCCAGCCGGTGCTCGACCGCACCAAGCTCGTCAATTCGACGATCTGGACGGTCGGCAAGAATCTCACCGAGGGCGCGCTGCTGGTCATCGTCGTCCTCTTCCTGCTGCTCGGCAATTTCCGTGCAGCGCTGATCGCGGCGCTGGTCATTCCGATCACCATGCTGCTGACCAGCTTCGGGATGCTGCGCACCGGCGTTTCGGCGAACCTGATGAGCCTCGGCGCGCTCGATTTCGGCCTCATCGTCGACGGCGCGGTCATCATCGTCGAAAACGCGCTGCGGCGGATGGCTGAACATCAGCATCGCGAAGGCCGGGTGCTTACGACCGGCGAGCGGCTCGCCACGGTCGCGGCGGCCGCCCGCGAGATGATCCGGCCATCGGTCTATGGCCAGGCGATCATCATCCTCGTCTATGTCCCACTGCTCACCTTGAGCGGGGTCGAGGGCAAGACCTTCATTCCGATGGCGCTCACCGTGATCATGGCGCTCGCCTTCGCCTTTGTGCTTTCGCTCACCTTCATACCCGCCGCCATCGCGATCTGGCTCTCGAAACGAGTCGAGGAGAAAGAGGGACGGATCATGGGCTGGCTCAAGCAGCGCTATGAGCCCGGGCTCGACAAGGCGATGAAAAGGCCCTCGCTCACATTGGGGGCGGGTATCGGCGGCTTCGTCGTCGCGATCGCGGCGTTCCTGTCGCTCGGGCAGGTGTTCCTTCCGCAGCTCGACGAAGGCGATCTCCTGATCCAGGCGTTTCGCATTCCCTCGACCTCGGTCGAGCAAAGCCAGGCGATGCAGGTCCCAATCGAACAAATGCTGTCGCGGCAGCCCGAGGTCGCGTTCGCCTTTTCGAAGACGGGAACCGCCGACCTCGCATCGGATCCGATGCCGCCTTATGCGACCGACAATTTCGTCATTCTGAAGCCGCGCAAGGAATGGCCCGATCCGAGCCTCACCAAGGCCGAGCTGGTCGAGCGCCTCGAGCGGGATCTGAACAAGTTCCCGGGCAATGCCTATGAAATCACCCAGCCGATCCAGATGCGCTTTAATGAGCTAATCGCGGGTGTGCGCGGCGACCTGGGGATCAAGGTCTTCGGCGACGACTTCGACGCGATGAACCGCACCGCGCGGCAGATCGCGGCGATCCTCGAGAGGACCGAGGGCGCGACCGATATCCGCGTCGAGGAAACCGAAGGCCTGTCGATGCTCGACATCAGGGTCAACCGCGACGCTATGGCGCGGCTCGGCGTCACTGCCCAGGATGTCCAGGATGTCGTGACCGCGACGATCGGCGGACGCGAAGCCGGCACGATCTACGAGGGCGACCGGCGCTTTCCTGTCGTGGTGCGGCTTTCGGACACGCAGCGCGCCGACCTCTCGGTCCTCGAACAGGTGCAGGTGCCGGTTGCGGGCGGGGCTTTTGTGCCGCTCGCGAGCGTTGCCGATATCCGCATCGCCGACGGACCGAACCAGATCAGCCGCGACAATGGCAAGCGGCGCGTGGTGGTGCAGGCCAATGTGCGAGGCCGCGCGGTCTCGGACGTCGTCGAGGATGCGCGCGCGGCGATCGCGAAGGATGTCCGCTTGCCGGCGGGCAGCTATCTTGAATGGGGCGGCCAGTTCGAAAATCTCGCCTCCGCTCGCGACCGGCTCCAGCTGGTGATCCCGGCCTGCTTCGTGCTGATCCTGCTGCTTCTCTATGGTGCGCTCGGTTCGGCGCGCGATGCGGCGATCGTGTTCACCGGCGTGCCGCTCGCACTGATCGGCGGGGTGCTGGCGCTGTTCCTGCGCGGAATGGACTTTTCCATCTCGGCGGCGGTCGGCTTCATTGCCCTCTCCGGCATCGCGGTCCTCAATGGTCTCGTGATGGTGTCGTCGATCCAGGAGCTTATGCGATCGGGCATGGCGCGCGCCGAAGCCGCGCGCCAAGGCGCACTGCAGCGGCTCCGCCCCGTGGTCATGACCGCGCTGGTTGCGAGCTTGGGCTTTGTGCCGATGGCGCTCGCGACGGGTGCCGGTGCCGAAGTTCAGAAACCGCTCGCGACGGTGGTCATCGGCGGACTGATTTCGGCGACGCTTTTGACCCTCTTCGTACTCCCGACGCTCTATGCGCGTTATGGAGGTGGAGGGCTACGGCGAGAAGAAAGGATCGACGATGGCGCACGCGCATAGTCATGATGGCGGAGGCCATTCCGGGCACGATCACACAGCGGGGGCGAACAGCCGAAGCCTGACGATCGCCCTGGCGCTGACGGGGACGTTCCTTGTCGCCGAACTGGTGGGGGCATGGCTGTTTAACAGCCTCGCCCTGTTATCCGACGCGGCGCATAGCCAAGCTCGCCGATCAGGCGGAGCTCATGATCGATCTGTTTCTGATAGGCAGGCGGCACGCCGCCCGGAAACATGCGCGCCGCGCCTTCTTCGGTGAGCTCGGCGAGCGCCTCCTGCGCCGTCCGCCCCGCCATCACTTCCTCATAGGGATATTGATAGCGGATCTCGCCGAGGTCGAAGCGACACGCCGCCGCGATGTCGGCGGTCGCCCGGATCGCATCGGGAAAGAGAGCGAAACGGCGCTCCATCTCGGCGGGCGATTTCAGGGCGCGATCCGTGAAGCGCTCGCGCTTGAACCCGAGCGCATCGACGGTTGTTTTCTCACGGATCGCGGTCAGCACATCCTGCAGCGGCCGGCGCTCGGGGGCATGGTATAGGATGTCGCCCATCGCCACGCAGCGCACGCCGACACTGCGGCCCAGCGCGTCGAGCGCGTGCAGCCGCGCGAAATCGCCGGGACGACGGCGGAACGAGAGCGCAAGATATGCGTCCGGGCCGAACAGTTCGCGCAGTTCGCCGAGATCGAGGCGGGTGCGCTCGTCGGCCGCGTCAGGGAGCAGAACCGCAACGAGTCCTTCGGCCCATGCCGCGACATCGGACCAATCGAGCCAGCAATTGGCCTTGCCGCCGCGCGCCTTGCCGAGCGAGAGCAACCGTGTCAGCCGCGACCAGGCGGCCCGGTCTTTGGGATAGAGCAGCAAGGAACGGCCATCGCGCAGATCGACGCGTGCGCCCGGGATCAGCCGGACGCCGGTCGCCTCCTGACCCGACAGGCCGCGCACCATGCCCGCAACGCTACCGCGGTCGCATAGCCCGAGCGCTGAATGTCCCATCAGCGCGGCAGCGGCGAATAATTCTTCGGGCGCCGAGGCACCGCGCAGGAAGGAAAAATGGCTGGTGACCTGAAGCTCGACATAGGTCGTGGCGGGAGCCGTCATCCGAACACGCCGTGCATATACCAGCTCAAATCGCCGGTATTGTCGTCGATCGCGTCACCGCGCCGAAAGAGCCAGAAGCGCTCGCCGTTCTCCGTCTCGACCCGGAAATAGTCGCGCACCGCCCACATTTCGCGGGTCGTTCGCCACCATTCGCCATAGATGCGCTCGGGGCCATCGCCCGCGACGACATGATAGCTCCGCCCGCGCCACGCGAAGCGGCGCGGCGGATGGTCGGGGAGCAGCGCAATGACGCCGGACAGCGCCTCGGGCCGCGCGAGCAAGCGGATCGGCCGGGGCCAGGCGGGCCAGCCGGCAGGCTCGGCAAGCGGGCCGGCGCGCACGATCGCGCGCTCGGGCACGTCGCTTTCGCGTCCCTCGAGCCTGAACAGCGCCGCCGCGCCGGCGCGCCCCGTGAGTTGGTCGACGAGCGGTGCGATATCGGGCGCCCGCGACCCGGCATCGAGCGCGGAGACAATTGCCTCTGGCGCGAGCTCCTCGACCTGCGGGGCCGCGAGCGCCATCGCCTCGATCCCGAGTCCCGGCTCGATCCTGTCGATGCGCAGCTTGAACAGGCGGACCAAATGCTTCGCATCGCGCGTCGCGCGTGCCGTGCCCACCGCCACCAGCTGTTCGCGCGCATCGACGCGCTCGCAGCGGAGGACCGCAGCACGTACCCCCAGCCCGCGCTTTTCGAGATCGGCGACCAGATCGGCGGCGAGATCGGTGATCACTTGTTCAATCGCCTCGGCGGTCGCGATCGGCTCGATAAGCCGGCGCGACACGAGGGGCGTCTCGAATGGCACGACGGATACGATCGGCTCGGGCAAAAAGCCGCGGGCCTGGTCGAGCCGCTCGACCGTATCGCGCCCGAGACGCCGCGCGAGCGGGCCACGCGGCATGGGATAAAGATCGGCGATCCGCTCAATCCCGAAGCGCGCGGCCGAAGTCAGCGCCTCGGGCGCGAGACGAAGCGCGTGCAGCGGCAGCTCGCCCAGCGCCTCGGTCTCCTTCCCTTCCGGCAGGATCAGAGCCGCGCCGCCGCCAAAGCGCGCGAGCGCGTGTGCGGCGCCCGGCGTG
>NZ_DATFFD010000145.1:0-6581 GCF_035250425.1 Sphingopyxis sp. | reverse complement strand
GTCGTTCATCTGTTCGCGGACCATCGCGACATGGCCGTCGCCGCAGAGCACGATCGGCGGGAGAAAATCGGGACCGGCAGGGGTGCGCTCGACCGTCTGGCGAAACAGGCTGCGCTGGCCGTGAAGCAGCAGGAACTGCTTCGCGCGGGTGCCACGCGATTCGGGCCACAGGCGGGTGCCCGCGCCGCCGCACAGGATAACAGGCTGGATCATCAGCGTCATAACGCACGGTCTATCGCGTCGGATGCGGCGGGTCATCCTTTCATTGCCCGAAATGACGAGTGTAAAATTAACCGACAGTTGACGCCTCGGCTGTAGTATCGGGCGAACGAAAGGGTCTGGAAATTTTCCATGTTTCGGCTGTTCAAACATTATGTTCCGCACGCCGTCGTCTGGCTGGCGCTGATCGAATTTTTCGCGCTGCTCGGCTCGGCCGAGGGGGCGTGGCATCTCTATGCGCACCAGGCGGGGTTCGATGCCGGGCCGCTCGCCGGCCGCTGGCTGCCGCTTGTGACTTTTGGCGTCGCCAACTCGCTCGCGATGATGGCGACCGGAATGTACGGTAACGAGGGGCTGCGCTCGATGCGTTTCGCCACCGCGCGCCTGCTCGCGGCCATCTCGCTCGGCGTGATCTTCCTCTCGGTGCTCGGCTTCCTGTTGCCGACCGCGACATTGTGGCGCGCCAACAGCCTGTACGCGATGCTTTTTGCCATCGCGGTGCTGTTCCTGATCCGTCTCGTGCTGACCCAGTCGGGGGGAACCGAAGCGTTTCGGCGCCGCATCCTCGTACTGGGCGCGGGGCCGCGCGCGGCGCGATTGGCGGCCTTGGCCGACGCGCCGGGGAGCGGGCTCGAGATGGTCGGCTTCGTTGCGATGAGTGCGGCCGAAAAGACCGTGCCGGGCGCCGTGCCGCGCGAAAAGCTCGACAATCTGTCGGACCATGTCGTGATGCTGCGCGCGGGCGAAGTGGTGCTCGCGCTCGAGGAACGGCGCAATGCGCTGCCGCTGAACGACCTGCTGCGCGTCAAGACGACGGGGGTGCATGTCAACGACATCGCGAGCTTCATCGAGCGCGAGACGGGGCGCGTCGACCTGGCGACGACGAACCCCAGCGGGCTGATATTTTCCGACGGCTTTTCGGCCGGGCAGCGCATTTCGAAGGTCGGCAAGCGCATGTTCGACATTCTCGCGAGCCTGATCGTGCTGGTGATCGGCCTGCCGCTGATCGTCATCGCGGGGATTGCGGTGATGCTCGATAGCCGCGGGCCGGTCTTTTACCGCCAGCCGCGTGTCGGCCTGTTCGGCGAGCCCTATGACATTTTCAAGATCCGTTCGATGCGCACCGATGCCGAGGCGGCGGGCAAGGCGGTGTGGGCGGCCGAGAATGATCCGCGCGTCACGCGCGTCGGCCGCGTGATCCGCAAGCTGCGCATCGATGAATTGCCGCAGACCTGGTGCGTGCTGAAGGGCGACATGAGCTTTGTCGGGCCGCGCCCCGAACGCCCGAGCTTCGTCGAGGAACTCGAAAAGAAGCTGCCCTATTATGCCGAACGCCACATGGTGAAACCGGGTCTGACCGGCTGGGCGCAGATCAACTATCCCTATGGCGCGTCGGTCGAAGATGCGCGGGTGAAGCTCGAATATGATCTCTATTACGCCAAGAATTATTCGCCCTTCCTCGACTTGTTGATCCTGCTCCAGACGGTGCGCGTCGTGCTGTGGCCGGAGGGAGCCCGCTAGCCGTGGGCCCGCTGACCGGCCTGTCCCAGATCCTGTCGGGCCTTGCGCTGGCGGGCTTTGCCGGCGTCGCGCTGTGGCTGCTGATGCGGCCGCGCGCGCGGATGGCGGCGTTGATGCCGGCGCCGCGATTGCTCGCCGCGACCGCCGCCGCCACCGCGCTGTGGTGCGCATCGCTGACTGCCTATGGTCCCGGATCGTCGCAATCTTTGGTCGTCCAGACGGTGCGCGACCTCGCCATGCTCCTCTGGCTGGGGGCGACCTTCTGGTCGCCGCGCGCGCCGATGTCGCGGCCGCTGCGCCTGATCGCGCGCATGCTCGCGGCGATCTGCCTGTTGACGCTGCTGCTCGGCGCGGCGGCGCATTTGCGCGCCGGTGCGGCGGCCGAGCCTTGGATGACGCCGACGATGGGCTTTGCCGCGGCGGTCGTGGCGATCGGCGGACTGCTGATGATCGACGGCGGGGTTCGCCACGCGAGCGCGGGGCAGCGCATGCCGGTGATGGCGGTCGCGGGCGGGTTCGCGATGCTGTGGGCCTATGAGCTCAACGTCCAGCTGATCGGCGCGCTGACCGGCAAAATCGCATCGATGCTGATCGCGCTGCTTCCGGCGATCGTGCTGCTCACCCTGCCGGTCTATGTCGTCGCCGCGATGGACATCGGGCGCGAAAGGATGCGTTTGTCGCGCACCGCCGCGACGCGCACGCTGATCCTGCTGGGCGCCGCCGCCTATCTGATCGTGATCGCGCTGACGGGGGCGGTCGCGCGCGTTGCCGGCGGCGATTATGCCGAACTGGCGCAGGCGATCTCGTTGCTGGTGGCGCTCGGCATCGGCGGCCTGATGCTCGCCTCGGCACGATCGCGAGCCTGGCTGTCGGTGATGATTTCCAAGCATTTCTTCGAGCATCGTTATGACTATCGCGCCGAATGGATGCGCTTTACCGCGACTTTGGGGCAGGGCGCCAAGGGCGATGGGGGCGAGGACGACCGCAATTTGCACCGCCGCGTCGCCAAGGCGCTCGCCGAACTGACCGGAAGCCCGGGCGCGCTGCTGATGCTGCCCGGCGCGTCGGGCGGTTTTCGCATCGCCGAGCATTGGCATTGGCCGGACGGCGCGAGCGAGGATGCGACGCTGTCGCTTCGGTCGGCCTTCATGCTGCAGGAGACGCAGCATATCGTCGACCTCGACGCCGAGCGCCGAGGGAATCCCGGCGAGGATCTGGCGATCCCCGACTGGCTGATCGCCGATACGCGCGCGTGGGTCGTGGTGCCGGTGCTGCATTTCCAGCGGATGATCGCGATCGTCGTCTTGCATCGCCCCGCGGTGTCGCGCGCGCTCGACTGGGAGGATCTCGACGTGCTGCGCATCGCCGGGCAGCAGGCGGCGAGCTATCTGGCCGAAGCGCAAAGCCAGCAGGCCTTGTCCGAGGCGCGGCGGTTCGACGAGTTCAATCGTCGCTTCGCCTTCATCATGCACGACATCAAGAATCTGGCGAGCCAGATCGGATTGCTCGCGCGCAATGCCGAACGCCACGCCGACAAGCCCGATTTCCGTGCCGATATGGTCGAGACACTGAAGATTTCGGCGGGGCGGCTTTCCGACCTGCTCGTTCGCCTGTCGCCGCGCGAGCGCGGTCCGGCGGCGGAGGCGGGGCGGACGTTGGTCGAGCCGGTGCTGAACGAGATCGCGGCCGAGATGCGGCAGCGCCGGGCGCTGTTCGTCGGCTGTCAGGCAGGGCTGTCGGCGTGGGGCGATGCGGGCGCGATCCGGCAGATTGTCCAGCATCTTGTCGCCAACGCGATCGACGCGTCGGCGCCCGAGACGCCGGTGCAGGTCGTCGCGGTGACCGAACAGGGGCGGGTGCGGATCGACGTGATCGACCAGGGGTGCGGCATGACGCGCGATTTCATCCGCGACGAGCTGTTCAAGCCCTTTGTATCGACGAAGGAATCGGGTTTCGGGCTGGGGGCGTTCGAAGCGCTGCAGATCGCGCAGGCGATGGGCGGGGCGATCGAAGTGGCGAGCGAGCCGGGCAAGGGGAGCAGCTTCACGCTCTGGCTGCCGCTCGCCGATGCGCGCGGCGACGCGGGCCTCGATGCGCGTGTGATGAAAGTGGGACATAAATGAACGAAAGCGGGGCCAATCTGCGCAAATTGCTGGTGGTCGAGGATGACCCCGGGCTGCAGGCGCAGCTCAAATGGGCGTATGAGGATTATCAGGTGATCGTCGCGGGCGATCATGATGCGGCGATCGAGTCGCTGCGCGCCGAGGAGCCCGATGTGGTGACGCTCGACCTTGGCCTGCCGCCCGATCCCGACGGCACGCGCGAGGGGTTCCGGACGCTGAAGGCGATCCTCGAGGCCAAGCCCGATACGAAGGTGATCGTCGTGTCGGGGCATGGCGAACGCGCGAGCGCGCTGACCGCGATCGCGAGCGGGGCGTGGGATTTCTATCAGAAGCCGATCGATATCGACGAGCTGGGGCTGATCGTTGCCCGTGCCTTCCATGTGCGCGAGCTCGAGGTCGAAAATGCGCGGCTGGCGGAGCAGGGCGCGGGCGACAATCGCGTGCTCGGCGGGATGATCACGGGGGCGCCCGAGATGTTGAAGGTCGCGCGCACGATCGAGCGCGTCGCGAACCTCGACGTGTCGGTGATGCTGCTCGGTGCGAGCGGCACCGGCAAGGAATTGCTCGCGCGCGGGCTGCACGAGGCGAGCGGGCGGCGCGACGGCGCGTTCGTCGCGATCAACTGCGCCGCGATCCCCGAGAATTTGCTCGAAAGCGAATTGTTCGGGCATGAGAAGGGCGCGTTTACGGGGGCGGTGAAGACCACCGAGGGCAAGATCGAGCTGGCGCATGGCGGGACCTTGTTCCTCGACGAGGTCGGCGATATTCCGCTACCGCTGCAGGTGAAATTGCTCCGCTTCCTACAGGAGCGCACGATCGAGCGGATTGGTGGGCGCAAGGCGATCGCGGTCGACACGCGGATCGTTTGCGCGACGCACCGCGACCTCGATGCGATGATTGCCGAGCAGAGTTTTCGCGACGATCTTTATTACCGGCTTGCCGAGATGGTGGTGAAAATCCCGTCGCTCGCCGAACGGCCGGGCGATGCGGTGCTGCTCGCGCGGCATTTCCTCCATCAATATGCGCCCGAGATGAACCCCGCGGTGCGCGGCTTTGCGCCCGACGCCTTGCAGGCGATCGACGAGGGGCGCTGGCCGGGCAATGTCCGCGAGCTGGAAAACCGCATCAAGCGCGCGGTGATCATGGCCGACGGCAAGCTGGTGATGCGCGAGGATCTGGACATGGCGGGCGGCGAGCAAGAAGGCGAGGAGGCGTGGCTGAACCTGCGCAGCGCGCGCGAAGCCGCCGACCGCGTCGCGATCCGCCGCGCGATGACGCAGAGCGAGGGCAATATTTCGGCGGCCGCCAAGCTGCTGGGGATCAGCCGGCCGACGCTGTACGACCTGCTCAAGCAGTACCGGATGCAGGCCTGAATGGATTTGGGGCACTTTCTCCATCCTCGTCATGCTGAACTCGTTTCAGCATCCATGGCCGAAACTCCCGTCGTGCGCTGCGCATTGGGCGAGGGCGGGCCATGGACCCTGAAACAAGTTCAGGGTGACGGAAAATGAGACGCCTGGTTTTCGGCGCACTGATTGCTGTGGCGCTCGCCGGGTGCGACGGCGGGTTTTCGACCGCGCCGCGCAAGGCGCTCGAAGAACGCCGCGCTGCTCTCCAGAAGGTCGTCGCCGACAACCCGGACGACATCGCACGCCGCGTCGAGCTGGCGCGCGTCGCGATCCGGCTCGGCGACGGGGTTGGAGCCGAAGCCGCAGTAAAAGGCGCGCTCGGCGCGGGCGCGAACGACGCGGCGCTGCGCCCGCTGCTCGCGCGTGCCTATGCGATGCAGGGCGAAGGTGCCCGCGCGCTCCAGACGCTCGACGACGGCCCGGTCATCCCCGAGATGGTGGGTGAAGCGGCGTGGGTCGCGGGCGATGTGCATCTGGGCAATGGCGATCTGGGCGCGGCGCGCGAGGCCTATGACCGTGCGGTGCACGAACTGCCGCGCAGTTCGGCCTTGTGGGTCGATGTCGCGCGTTTTCGCGACGCCAATGCCGATGTGCTCGGCGCGCGCGATGCGGTCGATTATGCGATCGAGCTCGACAAGACGAACAGCGCGGCGCTGGCGTTCAAGGCGAACCTCGTGCGGACCGAGGATGGGCTCAAGGCCTCGCTCGGCTGGTATGAGAAGGCGCTTGCCGCCGATCCCGACAATGAAGATGCGCTGATCGAGCAGGCGGCGACGCTCGGCGATTTGGGGCGCTACCGCGATATGCTGACCGCGCTGCGCCACGCCGCGACGATCGTTCCGCGCGACCCGCGGCTCTTTTATCTGCAGGCCGTGCTCGCTGCGCGCGCCGGCAATTACCGGCTCGCGCGCAGCCTGTTGCAACGCACGCGCGGCGAACTCGACGCGCAGCCGTCGTTCATGCTGCTCAGCGCGATCGTCGAACTCGAACTCGGCGGCGAGGCGGTCGCCGCGACCTGGGCCGACCGGCTGCTGGCCGAGCAGCCCGAGAATTTCACCGCGCGCCGCATCCTCGCGGCGGCCGAATGGGCCGATGGCGATGCCGACGCGGCGCTTGAGGCCTTGCTGCCACTGGTCCAGCGTCCCGACGCCGATAGCTGGTCGCTGCTGCTCGCGTCGCGCTCCGCCGCGGAACTCGGCCGGCGGATCGAATCGGCGGACTATCTGGGGCGCGCGGCGGCGCTGGCGCCCGGCGAAGCGGTGCCCTTTGCCGCCGACAATGACTATGGCCTGCTGACGTTGGCGGCCGA
>NZ_DATFFD010000144.1:0-23871 GCF_035250425.1 Sphingopyxis sp. | reverse complement strand
GCGCGCGAAATGACCGTGATCGGCTCGGCCGGCGGCGCGGACAAATGCGCGTGGGCGCTCGATCTCGGCGCCGACGCGGCGATCGATTATAAGGCCGGGCCGGTGCTCCCCCAACTCGCCGCCGCGCTCGAACGCCTCGGCCAGCCGGGCATCGACGTCTATTTCGACAATGTCGGCGGCGAACATCTCGACGCCGCCTTTGCGACCGCCAATGATTTCGCGCGCTTCGCGATCTGCGGCATGATCGACGTCTACAACGACGCGAAACCGCAAGAGATGAAATATATCATTCGCACCATTCCGGCGCGGATCCGCATGGAAGGCTTTATCTACACCGACCAGTTCATCGACTGCATGGAGGAATTCTATGCCGACATGGGCGGGTTGATCGCCAGCGGGGCGGTAACGATGCGCGAAACCGTGCACGACGGGCTGGCATCGGCGCCCGACGCCTTTCTCGGCCTGTTCTCCGGCGGCAATATGGGAAAGATGCTGGTCAGGATCTGACCAGCACGCCTTTCTGTCCTGCGGTCAGCTGTCGAAGCCGACCGACAGGAAGCCCGGCATCGGGCCGTTCCAGCCGTCGTCGGGGCCGTCCAGATCGTCCTGCCGGGCAGGCGCCGGTTTGCGATCGCCCCGCGGCTTACGGTCTTCACGCGGCTTCCGGTCCTCGCGCGGCTTCGCAGGCTGCGCTTCGGCGGCAGGCGCCGGATGCGCCGGCGCCTTCTCGGGCTTCGCTGCGGCTTTGCCGCGTCCACCGCGCGCCGAACGTCCGCGCCGCGGTTCGCCCTCTTCCGCATCGCGATCGGGCTTGGCGACATCGGCCGCCGGCGCGCCAGCGCCATGAATTGGAATCTTGTAACCCGTCAGCTTCTGGATATTGTCGATCGCCTCGTCATCCGAGGGCGTCACCAGCGTAAACGCGCGTCCTTGGGCACCCGCACGGCCGGTGCGGCCGATGCGGTGGACATAATCGTCGGGGTGCCATGGCGCGTCGAAATTGAAGACGTGGCTGACGCCCTTGACGTCGAGGCCGCGCGCCGCGACGTCCGATGCGACGAGAATGTTGATCGTGCCATTCTTGAACCGTTCGAGTTCGGCGGTGCGGCTCGACTGATCCATGTCGCCCTGGATCTCGCCCGCTTTATAGCCATAGCGTTGCAGCGATTTTGCAAGTTCGCGTACGGTCGTCTTGCGGTTGCAGAAGATGATCGCAGTGCCGACCTTCTCGGCCTCGATCAGGCTGCGAAGCGTATCGCGCTTGCTGCGTTCCGATGTCTTTACCAGGAACTGCTCGATATTCTCGTTCCGGCTTGCCGGACGCGCGACTTCGATCGTCTTCGGATTCGACAGGAACTTGTCGGCCAGCCGCTTGATCGGCGCCGGCATCGTCGCCGAGAACAACAGCGTCTGCCGAGTCGCCGGCAGCTTGGTGCAGATATTCTCGATGTCGGGGATGAAACCCATGTCGAGCATCCGGTCGGCTTCGTCGATGACGAGCAGGTTGCAACCGGTCAGCAAAATCTTGCCGCGTTCGAACAGGTCCATCAGGCGGCCCGGTGTCGCGATCAGCACGTCGACGCCTTTTTCCAGCGCCTTGACCTGATCGCCCATCTGCACGCCGCCGATCAGCAGCGCCATCGAGAGCTTGTGATACTTGCCGTATTTTTCAAAATTTTCGGCGACCTGCGCCGCGAGCTCGCGCGTCGGCGCAAGGATCAGCGAGCGCGGCATCAGCGCGCGGGCGCGTCCGTGGGCGAGGATGTCGATCATCGGCAGCACGAACGAGGCGGTCTTGCCGGTGCCCGTCTGGGCGATGCCGATGATGTCGCGCATCATCAATACCGACGGAATGACGCCCGCCTGGATCGGGGTCGCTTCGTTATACCCCGACTCGTCGATGGCGCGCAAAAGTTCGTCGGAAAGGCCGATGTCGGCAAATTTCATAAGATCATCATGTCCGGAAAAAGAGTTGGCGCCCTGCCTCCCACGCAGGCGGACGTTGCCGCGGCCATTGGGCAAATGGCGAGGAAAAGTCAAGGAAAGGCCGCGATAAACGCGATTAATCGTCTTCGCGGACCGGAACCATCAACTTGAACTTGTCGATCTCGCATTTTGCGCCGGTCCGGGCGTGGATCTGATCGCGATCCTCGCACAGCTTTCCGTCCTTGCTGCCCTGCATGTAGAAACCGGCATAAAAATCGAGCGCGCGGCAACCACGGTTGAGCTGCGCGCGCAGCCGCTGCTTCTGCCGCGTAATAATATCGATACTGTCGCGCTGGACCGCCTGCATTCCCAATATATTGCGCATGGATACGCATTTGGGCGCTTTTTTCTCTTTCCAGACGACCGGCAGTTCGGTCGCCCGTTTGGACATCGAAGGTCCCGCGGCGAAATTGTTAAGCTGCGAACGCTGCGCCGGGACGCGAATGATCAGCTGCTGCTCGATCACCACCTGCCAAAAGGAAGACGCCTGCTCGGGCGTCGGAGCAGAAATCGCAACCAACGGTTCGGGAGCCGCAACGGGCACCGCCGCGTCGGCCGCGGGCGCAGCGGCCACGAACCACAGGAATGCCGCCGTCAGCACAGCCCCGCTGCCGCTCCTTTGGCGTCCCGACCGAAGATTTCGCTCACCTGTGGCTCCCGCGTCCATGCCCGCTGGACGAAAAGATACTATTCGTCCATCGCTCCCTTTAACAAGGATGATTGAACATCAAATGAACTGCTGTCACCCCCCGCCCGCTTGCGGAGCAGGAAATTTCCGGAGTGGACCGGCATGACGTGCCCGCCATCTGAATCTTTGCTCGATACATTCGCGAACTTGCTCGGCCCCAAAGGCTATAGCACCGACCCGGATGCGATGGCGCCCTGGCTGACCGACTGGCGCGGGAAATATCACGGACGCGCCGCCGCGATGCTGTCGCCCGCGAGCACCGAAGAAGTCGCCGCCATCGTGCGCCTCTGCGCCGAGGCGGAAGTCGCACTGGTCCCGCAGGGCGGCAACAGCGGCATGGTCGGCGGCGCGACCCCCGATGCCAGCGGCGACCAGTTGCTGCTCAGCCTGCGCCGCCTGAACCGGATACGCCATATCGACGAGGCGGGGCAGCTTGCCGTTGCCGAGGCGGGCGTGATCCTCGAGAATTTCCACAACGCCGTGCTCCCGCACGGACTCCGCTTTCCGCTCACCTTGGGGGGCAAGGGATCGGCAACAATCGGCGGGCTGGTGTCGACCAACGCCGGCGGAACGCAGGTGCTGCGCCACGGATCGATGCGCGCGCTGGTCGCCGGCATCGAAGCAGTCCTGCCCGACGGCAGCATTTTCGATGGCCTGGCCCCGCTCAAGAAAGACAATCGCGGCTATGACCTGCGACATCTGTTCTGCGGTGCCGAGGGGACGTTGGGGATCGTCACCGCAGCGTCGCTGCACCTGGTTCCCGCGGCTGCGGCCCGGCGGACCGCGTGGATCGGGATCGATACGCCCGAAAGCGCGCTATTGCTGCTGCGCCGTGTCGATGCCGCGATCGGGCGCGAGCTCGAGGGGTTCGAGCTGATTCCGCACAGCTGCCTCGATGCGGTGCTGCGGCATATCCCCCAAACGCGCGCGCCGCTTGCAACCGCCCAGCCGTGGTACATACTGCTCGAACTCGCCGGAGAAAGCGATCAGGCTCTCGGCGAAGCCCTGGAATCGCAGCTCGCGGCGGCGCTCGACACCGGGCTGATCCGCGATGTCGTGATCGCGAAAAGCGACCATGAGAGCGAGGATTTCTGGCGCCTGCGCGATTCCATCTCGGAAGCGGAACGCGCCGAGGGGCCGGCGTTGCAGCATGACGTCAGCGTCCCCGTCGATTTGATGCCGGCTTTCATCGCGGAAAATCCGGCGCGACTGACCATGGCCTTTCCCGGCGCGCGGGCGCTGTCGTTCGGGCATCTCGGCGACGGCAATGTCCATCACCATGTCCAGCCCCCCACCGACGCTGATGGCGCAACATGGCTCGCCGAGCATGGCGCGGCGGTCAACCGGCTAATCTACTCGCACGTCCTCGAACTCGGCGGATCGATCTCGGCCGAACATGGCATCGGCCAGATGAAGCGCGACATCCTGGCTGAACTGGATAGTCCGGCGCGCTTGTCCGCGCTGCGCCGGATCAAGACAGGGTTCGATCCGGCTGGCATTTTCAATCCCGGAAAACTGGTCGCCTGATCACCCCCAGTCGGCCACGCCGCATATCGCCCGCCCCATATCATCGCCCTCTTGCGCCGCAGGGCGCGGGTCAATAAGGCGCTTTATCCTTTTCGTCCCGAACTTCGGGACCTTTACCGGAGTTCAAACATGGCCACTGCGCCCGCACCTGCCAATCTGCCGCTGTTCTACAAGGATCTCGCCCCGCTTTCGAGCGTCGAGCATGCCGATTTCCACGCACGTCCGCTCGACAACGCCGAATTCCTGGTCGGCCAGCACGCCATCCCGCTGACCTCGGACGAGTTCGTGTCGGCCTGCCGCTTCTTCCCGATCGTCTTTTCGGCTGGCGACAATCCGGTTCCGCTCGCGCTGATGGGCCTCAACGAAGGCATCAACACTTTCGTCGACGACGAGGGCAAGCTGATCAATCCGGTCTATGTCCCGGCCTACATCCGCCGCTACCCCTTCCTTCTCGCGCGGCTTCAGCCCGATTCGGAAGATTTGTCGCTCTGCTTCGACCCGACCTCGGGTGCGATCGGCAAGTTCGACGAGGGCGATGCGCTGTTCGTCGACGGCCAGCCGTCGGAGCAGGTCCAGGCCGTGCTCGAATTCTGCAAGAATTTCGAAGAAGCCGGCCAGCGCACCGGCATGTTCATGGACGAGTTGAAGAAGGCCGACCTGTTGATGGACGGTGAAGTCGCCATCCAGCAGGAAGGCAATGACAAGCCCTTTATCTACCGCGGCTTCCAGATGGTCGACGAGAACAAGCTGCGCGAACTGCGCGGCGACGTGCTGCGCAAGCTGATGCAGAATGGCATCCTCGCCCTGATCTTCGCGCACCTCTTCTCGCTGCAGCTGATGCGCGAAATCTTTGCCGAACAGGTGAAGAGCGGCAAGATGCCCCTCAACGCCGAGCTTCCGGCGGTTTAAGCACGAAAAACCATGGCCGCCCTTGCGCTGCGCAGGGGCGGCCATTGCATTCCGGCCCCTATCCCCAGATTATCGGCCGAACCGTGGCGTCGTCCCGATCAGAAGTCGACCGCGACCCCCTTCAATTCCCAATCGCCATAGCGCACGGGGTTGCGCCCGCCGGGCTGGTCCTCGGCCTTGTCCTCGTGGATGGGCTCGGGCGACGGCAACGCGCTGTTCGTCCAGCCTGCGGGCGCTTTCACATGCGCGGGACGCTTTACAGCGCGCGGCGTTCCGCCGATGGTTCCATTTGGGCTGCTGTCGGTCATGATACCCGCCTTATAGGATTTTTCATGCGTCACGCCAACCACGCCATTACCCGTCATGGCTGATCGCCGCCCGCCCCGGCGCCAGCGATCGTCCGGCGGAGCCGATCCTGCGGGCACGGCGACACGCCGCGCCGCGCTGCGGCTGATCGACGCGATCCTGCGGCGCGGCGACCCGCTGGATATCGCAATGCATGCCGCCACCCAAGGGCTGACCGGCGCCGACCGCGCCTTCGCCGTGGCGATCGTATCCGAAACGCTGCGCTGGATGGTCGACATCGATGCGCTGATCGACGGTGCAACGGCGCAAATCCTCCCCGACGACGTCAAATCACGCGCGGTACTGCGGATCGCGCTGGCGCAGTTGCTGGTTCTCAAAAGCCCGGGCCATGCGGTCGTATCGACCGCTTTGCCGCTCGTCGATGGCGGGCCGCGACGGCTGGTCCACGCAATCCTGTCGCGCGCGCAGCAAGAAGAATGGCAGCTTCCCGGGCGCGCCACGCTGCCCCTGCCCACCGCCGAACGCTGGGCCGAGCAATGGAGCCTGCCGATGGTCGAAGCCGCCGAAGCGGCCTGGAGCGCGCCGCCGCCCATTGATCTCAGCTTTACCGCCGAACCGGGAGCGGAAGAATGGCCCGACGCCGTTTCGCTCGCGCCGCTGCACCGCCGCCTGCCACGCGGTCAGGCGGTCGAAACGATGCCCGGCTATAGCGAAGGCGGCTGGTGGGTGCAGGATTTGGCGGCCAGCCTGCCCGCGCGCCTGCTCGGCGCCGGTGAAGGCCGGACCGTGCTCGACCTCTGCGCTGCGCCCGGCGGCAAAACGATGCAACTCGCCGCGGCGGGGTGGAATGTCGTCGCGGTCGATTCCAGCGCGAAACGCCTCGAACGGCTGCGCGCCAATATGGAACGCACCGGCCTGTCGGCCGAAATCGTCCAGGGCGATATCCGGTCGTGGGCGCCGGCGGATCAGGCCGACGCGGTCCTGCTCGACGCGCCCTGCTCGGCGACTGGCATCTTCCGCCGCCACCCCGATGTGCTCCACCGCATCGAACCGCGGCAGATTGCAGAGATGGCCGTGCTGCAGGCCGAACTGCTGTCGCGCGCGACGCGATGGGTCAAGCCGGGCGGAACGCTGATCTATGCGACCTGCTCGCTCGAGCAAGCCGAGGGCGAAGAACAGGTGTCGACCTTCCTCGATCGCCATGCCGGATGGGCCATCGACCCCGCGCGCGCCGAGGAACTGCCCGAAACGATTGTGGCCGACGACAAGGGCTTGATCCGCACGCTCCCCGCCATGCTCGCCGAAGCGGGCGGGCTCGATGGCTTTTTCGTCGCACGGTTGCGCGCGCCGTCAGGCTGAGCCGCGCGACAAGCGATAGAGCGCGAGTTCGCCATAATCCTTGGCGAGCTGCACCTTGCCGACATAGTCGCAATCGAAATCGCTGGCGTTGTGAAGCGCCAGCATCGCGGCGAGCGGCTGCGTGCAATAGACTTGGCCGACCAGCGTCACCGGCTCGATCCGCGCGGTGCGCGTCACCTCGGTGCCGTACCAGAGCTCATTCCCGACCACCGGATCGATGCCGCGATAGATCGGCCCGAAATGGATGCCCGTCCGCATTCCGGCCTTTCGCCCGTCGAGCCCGAGACCGGGCGGCAGGACACCAAGCCGCTCCTGCATCGCGAGCGCGATCCGCGCTGCCGTCGCCGGGTCGTCGATGATGGCATAGACGGCGTCGCCCCATGTGTTGCGGAACAAGACCGCATCGCCGAAATCGTCGAGCACGCGGCCGATGCCGCCCATCACTTCGCTCGCAAAGATCGGCAGCTCGGCTTCGCCCAGTTTCGAGAAGCCTGCGAAATCGGCGAATAATATCGCGTACAACCCGCGCCGCGTCCCTTCGGGCGGCCTGGGCGCCGGAGGGAAATCGAGATTGCGGTCGAGATCGCCCGCGGAAATCGTCAAGGTTTCGCCGCCGTGCCGCTGCCAGAGCGCCATGTCGGCATTGGTTCCGGCAATCGCGGCCAAAGGACGTGCGGCGACGTCGGGGTCGACGACCGCGAGCTGAATTGCCGCTGTTTCCAGTTCGCGCGCGCGCAGCTTGGCAAGCCCCATCATCGTGTGCGAGCCGAGGACGAACTGGCAGTCGTCGCTGACGTAGCGCGAACTGCTGGCGAAATGGACCATCGCCGCCCGGTCGCGGCATACGACATAACGCGCCAGCCAGGCTTCGCCGCCCGACAGCACCGATTGGGCGATGAAATCATCCTCGGCGAAGGGCAACACGACGGTAAGGTCGATCCCGCGCGCCAGCGCCTCTTCGGCGAACAGGATATCGGCGCCGCAAGCCAGCGGGCCGATCATCGCCGACAGCGGCTGTGCATCGAGCGCGGTGCCGATAGCGGCGCGGGCATTGGCCTCGCCGGCGCCGCCCGCCCGGAACATGCGCCCGCAATAGACGCCGACCGGGGGCGGACGAAGCAGGTCGACGACGGCAGCGGCATGGCCGACGTCGATCGCCCCGCTGGCGGCAAGCCGCGACAGCTGGCGACAGGTCGACGCCCGATCGCCGGCGCGCGCTCCCGACCCACCCTGCGCGGCCTGCGCATGGTGCAACGCCTCCTCGCCGCGGTTCAGCAGCAGCAGCGCCTCTACCAGCGTTGCCCGGTCCCAATAATCGTCGGCGGCGCCATTTGCCGCAATCGGCCCCGCCAGCGCCGCCGCGCGCTCGCGTTCGCCGAGCAGCGCGTAAAGGCTGGCGGCGTTGATCGCCGGAAAGGAAGCGCCCGAAAGCCGCCAGGCGCGATCATAGGCCGCGGCCGCCTGCCCCAGCAGCTCCGCGCGACGATCGCCATCATTGTCGAAGGCGGCGTCCTTCCATATTCGCCCCGCCAGCGCGAGGCTGTCGACGTCACCCGACGCGGCAAGGCCAAGCTGTTCATAGAGGTGCATCGCGCCCAGACTGTCGCCCGATGCGGCGAGCGCGCGCACCAGCAAGTAGCGCAGGCGCGGGCTGTCGACTCCGGCGCGCTGCGCCGCCGCCGCACAGTCGAACGCGCTCAGCGCATCGCCCTCCGCCAGCCTGTGCGCGACCTCGGCTTCGGCGGCCGCAATCGGGTCCGCCGATCCCGTCATCGCGCCGCTGTTTCGGCCGATTTCAGCAACGCAACATTCGCTTTCTCGGTGGCGGACAGCTCGACCGTGTCGCTCGTCGGGCTATACCAGTCGAACTGGCTGAAATGCGCACGGAGCGACGGATCGCTGAAACGGAACCCGTTGCGCGCGAAAATCTCGTTGCGCGCGATCCGGAGTTCGAGCGCGCTGTAATTGCCGAGCTCGTCGGCCGAAAGCAGCCGGTCCGAAGAGTCGGGAATGACGACACCGCTGCCGCCGACGCCCGCCGGCGCGGCACCGGCGGGGATCGCCGGCGCGCCGCCTTCGACGAGGCGGATATATTTGCGGAACATGAAGCCCGTCGTGCCGTCGGCCTTGCGCACGCGCCACCACGCGCCCGATTGTTTGTACGTCAGGAATTTCTCGCCATCGAGCACCTTGCCGATGATCGTGCTTTTTGCGCTGCGCTCCGAGCGGATATTGGTGAAGCCCTCGGGATCGTCGATCACCGCTGCGAGTGTGAAGGCTTCGGCCGGGCCATCACTTGCTGTTCCGGGCGTTTCCGCGACTCCCTTTTCATCTGGCAGGATGGCGGCTTCGGTCGCCGAAGGAGCGGGTTCCGCCGGCGGTTGCAGCAGTTTCCACGCGAGCAAAGCTATCGCGATCGCGGCGAGCGCTACAAGCGCCCAGGCGAGTGTCAAAGCCAGAGAGGACTTCCGTTCCCCCGGGACGGCCTGCAAATCTTCCGACGGCTCGGGTGTCGCAACGGGTGCGGGCGTTGGTCGCGGCGGGGGCGCTTCGACCGCTTCGCGTCCGCAAAGCTCCTCAAGGCTCATCAGGACCTTGCGCCAGGCGCTATGTCCCGGATCGCCGTTCCAGTCGCGCAAATCGGCGAACTGGATCTGGTTGAACGGCAGCGGCGGCATCACATCGTCGATCGCCGTCTGCACCAGCTTCTTCTGGTTGCGCGCAACATCGGCCTCGGCACGCACCCATTCGGACTGCGCCGATGTGTGCGACCAGACGACGATCGCCGCCTTCGCGCTGCCGATCTTCTCGGTGATCACGTCGCCATAGGAGCGATGCGGCGGGAGTTCGGCGTCCCACCACACATCATAGCCCGCCGCTGTGACCGCCGCCGCGATGTCGGCGACGCGCGCCTTGTTGTCGCGCGAATAGGAAATGAACACGTCGACCATCGGCTAGCCCCCTGTTTTGAAGAGGCTAGCCGCCTGTCAGTCGATTCGCCAGCCCGGCCTCAGAAGACCGCCTTCGGCGCCGGCTCCTTCATCATCGCCGCGCGGACCATCGGGATCGGCGGGCCGCCGTATGACAGGAACTCGTCGTGGAACGCCTTCCACTTGGTCTTGTCGCCCGCCCCCCCGTTTTTGGCTGTCCAATCCTCGCGCAGCTTGCGGATCATCAGCTTGCCCATCGTGTAATTGAGATAGGCGGGATCATAGGTGCCGCGCGCCGCCTGTTGCCGCGCGTTGCCCTCATCCTGATAGCATTGTTCCTTGAACAGCTTTTCGCTGTCCGCGACGGTCATGCCCTTGGTGTGAAGCCCAATCGCCGACAGATAGCGGCAATCGCGAAGCAGCGCGTTCGACAGCTGGCCGATATGCGTCTCGGGATCGCCCTCGCCCAGCCCCGCATCCCACATCATCTCCTCGGTATAATGCGCCCAGCCCTCGGCGAAGGCATAGCCGACGAACAGCTTGCCGAAGATGCTCTCGGCGCGGTTCGAGTGGAGGAAGTTGAGGAAGTGGCCCGGCCATACCTCGTGGACCGAGGTGAACATCAAATCCTTGCGCCCCGGCACGAAATCGGCCTGCGTCTGCTTGTCCCACGCGGGGTCGGGCGGCGAGATATAATAGACCGACGGCAGGCCTTTTTCATAAGGCCCCGGAATGTCGATATAGGCGCTGTTCTGACGGTTGTACGGCGGCGATTCCTCAACCTGCGCCTGTTCGGTGCCGGGGATCGTCACGATATCCTTTTCGATCAGGAAGGCGCGCAACGTCGGCAACTGGCGCCGCGCCTCGGCGACCGGGCCGTCGGCGGGCTTGTCGGAATTCATCTTCTTCATGCAGTCGGCGATCGTCATTCCCGCGGCATAGGTCGCGCACGCGGCCTTCAATGCGTCCTGGTTGCGCTTGAGATCGGCCTGTCCGATGCGCTCCAGCTCGTCGATCGGTGTGTCGACACCCTCATTGGTCAGGATCATCTTCGAGAATTTCGCGGCGCCCAGCGCATAGCCATCGGGCGTGCCCGGCTGCGATCCGACATATTTGGCAAGATCGGTCATCGCCGCGCCGGCCTTCGCGGCGGCTTCGTCGAACTGCTTTTGCAGCGCCTCGTCCTTGACCGAGGCGAAAGCGGCCTTGGCGTCGCCCGTGTAATAGTCGGCGAAGCCGCCGAAACCGGCGGTGCCATATTTGACGAAAGTCGCGGGCAGCGGCAGCTTCAAATTGGCCTTGATCTGCGCCGCGGCCGCAGGGATCTTTTCGGCATAGGCGATGAACGCCTTCATCCGCGTCGTCGCATCGGCATAGGGCCGCGCGATATAGACATTGGGGTCCAGCGCCCCGGTGTAGAAGGCCGGATTCTTCTGTGCGAAATCGGTATCGCGAAGGAAGAAGAGCTGGCCCTGCGCGACGTGGATCAGATAATCGCGCTCGAACTTCTCGGCATCTGTCATCTCGCCGTCGAACGCCTTCGCATCGGCGATGGTCTTTTCGAGATAGGCGGCCTGCTTCTCGAGCCCCTCGGGCGACCAGTCGGGAAGCTGCCCGTCGAACTCATGCTTGCCCTGATAGACCGCGAAATTCGGATTGAGCGGGAAATAGCCTGCAAGGAAATTGTCGCGGAACTCGGTCCAATTTTTCGCGCTCGACGCGGTGGCCGACTTGTTGTCGGATGCGTTGCAGGCGGTGAGCGCGAGCAGCGTCGCGGCCATGGCGGCGCCGCCAAAGCGAGCGAATTTGCGATTCATTCCTTAGATCTCCCCGAAAGTGATGGCGGGTTTCTGCCACCATGACCGACAAGTGGCACCCGCTAATCGACGAACGACAGTTTTGGGGTGGGGAGCTGCCATCCTCCATTTTCGTCATCCCCGCGAAAGCGGGGATCCAGAGCGTCCGTCGGCTGGCCTAGCCCTGGGTTCCCGCTTTCGCGGGAATGACGAAATATTAGAAACCGGGCGTCCGCAATCGGTCGTTTGCCGTCATTTCACCCGGATCGGGGCCGGATGGCGGAAACGGGGTGGGGGCTGTCGTTGCGGCGGCGATCTGTTTTCCCCTCCCGCAAGCTGGAGGGGAGAAGAAACGTCCGCAACCGGCCGAAGGCAGCCAAGGCACAATCGCCCTAGACAGCTTCGCAAACACCGCTAGGGCGGTCTTCAATGGCGACGATCCCTCCCCCCGAAGGCGAAGATCCGGTAGTACCGGAATCAACGCCCAAAGCCCCCTCCCCGCTCAGCTTTTCCGACTTTCGCTATTTCTGGCTCGCGCGCTTCACCGCGGTGATGGCGACGATCGCGATGGTCGTCGTGATCGGCTATCAGCTCTATGACACCGCGCGCACCGACTATGGCATGTCGATCAAGGAAGCGTCATTTCAGCTCGGTCTGCTTGGCCTCTTCCAGTTCGTCCCGCTCGCCATCCTGACCCCCGTCGCGGGCTGGGCCGCCGACCGGTTCGAGCGGCGCAGCGTCGCGATCTTTTCGAACCTGATCGATCTCCTCATCGCCGCGACGCTCGGCTGGTTCACCTGGCATGACCAGTTGACGCTGCCCTTGCTCTTCACCCTCGCCGCGCTCCACGGCGTCGCACGCGTCTTCTCGGGGCCAGCGATGAGCGCCATCGCCCCCAATATCGTCCCGCCCGCGGTGCTTCCGCGCGCTATCGCGATGAGCAGCATCGCCTGGCAGTCGGCGTCGGTGATCGGTCCGGCGGCGGGGGGCCTGATCTATGCCGCGCATCCGGGCGCGGTGTATGTCTTCTCGGCCATCCTCCTTGCCATATCGGCCTTCACGCTCAGCCGGGTGCGACCGGTCCAGCCGCCGCCCGCCGAAGTCCGCCGCCACCCGCTGCGCGAGATGGCCGACGGGCTGCGCTTCGTATGGATCGAGCGCTTCCTGCTCGGCACGATCACGCTCGACCTGTTCGCCGTTCTGCTGGCGGGCGCGACGGCCATGTTCCCGGTGTTCGCCCGCGATATACTGCACGCGGGCCCCGAAGGCGCAGGATTGATGCGCGCCGCCGTCGCCTTCGGGTCGGTCGGCGTAGCCGTCGGTCTCGCGATCCGTCCGATCGAGCGCAACGTCGGGGTGAAAATGCTGTGGGCGGTCGCGGTTTTCGGCGTCGGGACCGTCGTGTTCGGGCTCTCGACCAACCTGTTCCTGTCGCTCGGCGTCCTTGTCCTGATGGGCGCCGCCGACATGTTCTCGGTCTTCGTGCGCGGCACTTTGATCCAGCTCAACACCCCCGACCATATGCGCGGCCGCGTCAGCGCCGCATCGGGACTCGCCATTTCGGCCTCGAACGAGCTCGGCGAAATGCGCGCCGGGGCGATGGCGGCCGCGCTTGGCCCGGTCGGCGCTGTCGTCATGGGCGGCGCTGCGGCGGTTGGCGTAACCGCGCTCTGGGCCTGGATATTTCCTGAATTGCGACGTGCGCGCACATTCGAGCCGCAATTCAGGCAAACCGGCGGATAGGATCGAAACCATTCGCCGTACCTCGCGCTCCTTTCGTCAAAAGCATATTGTCAATTTAATCAGTTGAGTTATCTATCACTCACCCGCCACCGCGGTTCCCCTCTCTCCCCTGACGGAGTGACCGCCATGCACAATTCGAATATCCGCCACAAAATCCTGACCATTCCCGGCCTTTACAACAGCGGCCCGACCCATTGGCAAAGCCTGTGGGAGCGAAGCTTCGACCGCTGCGAGCGAATCGAGCTCGGCGGCTGGGACGCGCCGGTGAAGGACGAATGGATCGACCGGATCGCGACCGCGATCGACGCCGAACATGAACCCGTCCTCGTCGCGGCGCACAGCCTTGGCTGCCACGCCTTTGCCCATTGGTTCGCCGCCGCCAGCAGCGTCGCGCGCGACCGTATCGCCGGCGCGCTGCTCGTCGCGCCGCCCGACCTGACCCAGCTGAGGCGCGACAAGCGCGTCGAAAGCTTCACCGACTCGCCGCCGCTGTCGTCGCAGACGCCGATGATCGTCGTGGCCAGCGATGACGATCCCTATGCGAAAACCTCCTATGTCTGGCGCCTTTCGCGGCACTGGGACGCGCGTTTCGTCAACGCCGGACCGTTCGGCCATATCAACGCGGACTCGGGCGTCGCCGACTGGCCTTATGGACAGTATCTGCTCGCATCGTTACAACCCGCGACCACGCCGGCGCTGGCGGACGAGGCACTATGGCTGCGCGCCGGAGACTGGCCAAATCGTGTCCGCCGCGACCCGCGATTCGAATTCAAGGAAAGAGCGCACCGATCATGAAAGCCAATTCGATCCTCGAGACCATCGGCAACACGCCGCACATCCGTGTCGCCAAGCTGTTCCCCGACGCCGAAGTCTGGGTAAAGTCGGAACGCAGCAATCCCGGTGGATCGATCAAGGATCGAATCGGCCTCGCGATGATCGAGGCGGCCGAAAAGGACGGCAGCCTGAAAGCCGGCGGCACCATCGTCGAGCCGACGTCGGGTAACACCGGCATCGGCCTCGCGATGGCGGCCGCGGTGAAGGGGTACAAGCTCGTGCTCGTCATGCCCGAAAGCATGTCGGTCGAACGCCGCCGGCTGATGCTGGCCTATGGCGCGACCTTCGACCTGACGCCGCGCGAAAAGGGCATGAAGGGCGCCATCGAACGCGCGATCGAGCTGGTCGAGACGACCCCCGGCGCGTGGATGCCGCAGCAGTTCGAGAATGAAGCCAATATCGACGTCCATGTCCGCACGACGGGTCCCGAAATCCTCGTCGATTTCAAGGATACGCCGATCGACGTGCTGATCACCGGCGTCGGCACCGGCGGCCATATCACCGGCGTCGCGCAGTTCCTGAAGGGACATTGGCCGAACCTGAAGGTCTATGCCGTCGAACCCGAAGCCTCGCCGGTCATCTCGGGCGGCCAGCCCGCGCCGCACCCGATCCAGGGCATCGGCGCCGGCTTCATCCCGCGCAACCTGCATACCGACCTGCTCGACGGCGTGATCAAGGTCGACGCCGCGTCGGCAAAGGATTTTGCCCGCCGCGCTGCAACCGAGGAAGGCATGCTCGTCGGCATCTCGTCGGGTGCGACGCTGGCGGCGATCGCACAGAAACTCGCCGAGCTTCCCGCGGGTAGCCGCGTGCTGGGATTCAACTACGACACCGGCGAGCGTTACCTGTCGGTTCCCGATTTCCTCCCGGAGATCTGAGTCCAGCGCATGCGCCCCGATGGTCATCAAACGGCGTTGCCCATCCGGCGCGACTGGACGGGCTGGCTGTTTGTGCTGCTCGTCGCCCTTGCCATCGGTGCCGTGCTCTATGCCAGCAACCCGGGCGGCGTCGGCACCCTTGCCACCCGGCCGCACCCGGTCGCGCCACCCGCAGATGTCGTGCCCGAAGTGCTGCCGATGGAGCTTGCGCCAGTTACCGAGGAGGACGCTCGCGCCGCGAACGCCCGCATCGCGCTGATCACCAAGGGCTTCATCGCAGCGCGGCCCTTCCTCTATGCCGGAAACGGCGACGACCGACTTCGCGCGCGTGATTGCCTCGCCGCGGCGATGATTTACGAGGCTGGCGACGACGCCAAGGGACAGCAAGCGGTCGGCCAGGTCATTATCAACCGCGCGCGGCACCCCGCCTTTCCGAAATCGATCTGCGGCGTCGTGTTCCAGGGGTCGGAGCGCACGACGGGCTGCCAATTCACCTTCACCTGCGACGGAGCCCTCAATCGCCGCTATTCGGACGCGGCGTGGACGCGCGCGCAGAACAATGCCGACATGATGCTGTCGGGCGGAACCTATCCGCCGGTCGGCCTCGCGACCCATTATCACACCGACTGGGTGCGCCCCTATTGGAGCGATAGCCTGGAAAAGATCGCGATCGTCGACACGCACCTGTTTTTCCGCTGGCCGGGTTATTGGGGCACGCCGGGGGCGTTCCGCGGCGCGGTGTCGGGCAGCGACGGCCCGGTCGCGAAGTTGGCGGCATTGTCGCCGCTCCACGCAATCGCACTGGGGCTGCCGACCGATGTGGCCGCTGGCGTCGACGCCAACGCCGCGGTCGGCGAAGCGCGCGTCGTTGCCGGCGCCGGCGAGGCGGCGGGCCGCGACACCATCTATACCCAGCTCGACCGCAAAGCCGCGCCCGAAAGCTTTGTGACGACGGCGCTGCGGCTGTGCGGCGATAAGCCCTATTGCAAGTTCATGGGCTGGACCAACCCGATGCTGAAACCCGACAGCGATGCGATGAGCGATACGCAGCGTGCAGCGATGACCTTTTCCTACCTCCGCGACGACAAGGCGGGGTTCGAAAAGGCGCTGTGGAATTGCAGCGAATATAAGCGCGACGACGTGCGCCAGTGCATGAAACGCTGACACACATCATTGTGTGACCGCTACCGCTCTCAGGCCGCTTCGACCTCGACCAGCATCGATGGCCAACGATCCTTCGCAAAGAAACGCGCGTCCATTCGCTTTAAATAGTCAGTCAGATTGTCGTGCGCAGCCACCATCTCGCGCAGTTCGCTGTCGAAGATCGGCGCGGTACAGGCCGACAACGCGCCAAAGGCGATGCCGTCGATCGCGGTCGGATGGTCGGCAAGAAAAAATGCCTTGTCGCCGAGCAGCACCGCCGCCGCGTCGATGTCGCGCCGCGCGAGTTGCATTCGCTCGGCGCGGCTGTGCCGCCCGATTCCACTGATCTGATAACCCGCGCGGACGCGTTCGAGCGTATCGGCAATGACCGTGGCGCGCATCGCTTCGGGAACCGCGGCAAAGAACATCGCGGGGCCGCGTTCGAAATTATCGCTTTCGAGCCAGCGCTCGTGACCGACAATCGACGCCATACGGTCCTCGAACATCCGCTCAGCCGCCCAGGCGATCGCACGCTGTTCGGCGTTCAGTCCATGATCGAGGTCGGCGCCCAACTGCTCCTCGAAATACAGGCGAATGAAGGTCGAATCCTCGATAATGCGGCCTTCGTCCTCGACATAGGGCGCCTTGTGCTTGGCAACGCTGTCGAGATCGGCGATCGCGCGATCGAACGGGATACCGAGCATCTGAAGCTGGATATCGGCCTTCATCACATAGGGGCTCGGGCTCGGGCAGCCGAACATCGGCCCCCATCCAAATAATGTCGTCATCGCTCGTCTCCTGCTTTTCGAAAGGATGTTTTCCACCTATCGCATTGCTGCTGACAGCATGATGTCAGCATGGACGTGCCAGGATCCGACGATGCGACGAACCGAACGGCTTTTCGGGATCATTCAGACGCTGCGCACCGCGCGCCGGCCCGTCGCCGGCCATGCGCTGGCGGCGCAGTTCGAGGTTTCGTTGCGCACCCTGTATCGCGACATGGCCGAATTGCTGGCGCAGCGCGTTCCGATCCGCGGCGAGGCGGGGACCGGTTATGTCATCGACCGCGCGTTCGACATGCCGCCGCTGATGCTGACGGTCGACGAACTCGAAGCGGCGGCACTGGGCGCGGCATGGGTTGCGCAGCGCGGCGACGATGCCCTCGCGCGCGGCGCGCGCGATCTTGTCGCGAAACTGTCGGCGGCCGTCCCCGACCATCTGCGCACGGCGATCATCGATCCGGCAATCCAGCCCTTCTCGTTCCGCGGTCGCCGGCAGGACGGCCAGGATGTGTCGGTGATCCGCGCGGCGATCCGTGACAGGCGCAAGCTCGCCATATCCTATGTCGATGTCGAGGGCCGACCGACCGAACGCACCCTGTGGCCGATCGTCGTCGGCTATCAGGACGAGGTGCGCCTCGTCGCGGCGCATTGCGAGCTACGCGGCGCATTTCGTCACTTTCGCACCGACCGGATGCGCCGCGTCGAAAAACTCGACGCACACATTCCCGAACCGTTCGCGCGGCTGCGCGCGCGATGGGAGTTGCACCAGCGTCGGCGGAGTTGCGGCGAACCGGCAGACTCCACCTGATCGCAAATACCGCTATGGCCGGATCAGATATTTCTCGCCCGTGCGCTTCGCGTTATACGCCTGCGCGGTATCGACGTTCAGCGCTTCGGTCAGCGAGATTTCGTGGCTGTAGTGGCTCTTGAAGGTCGTCGTCAGTTCATCGACGACGCGTTTCCGCATCCGCCCTACGGTTTCCATGCCCGCCTTCGCCATGAAGGGCGTGAGCAGGAAGCCCGACAGCGACCAGGTCAGCCCGAAGCTGCGCGCTGAGAAGGTGGTCGGCGACAGGTCGAGCGCGCCATAGATGTAGACCTGCTTGAAGGTATCCGAACCATAGCGGCTGTAAGTCGTCATCCGCTTGACCGCCGCGGCCTCCATCGCGGTGAGGACCTGCCCCGCCAGCTTGCCGCCGCCGGTGGCGTCAAAGCCAATCGTGGCGCCGGTCTCGACAATCGCGTCGACCAGCCGCTCCATGAAATCGTCGGCGCTGCTGTTGACGATATATTTCGCGCCGATGCTTTTCAGAATTTCGACCTGCGCGTCGCTGCGCACGATGTTGACCAGCGGGATGCCGTCCTTGGCGCAAATCTTGACGAGCATCTGGCCAAGGTTCGATGCGGCGGCGGTGTGGACGATGGCGCTATGCCCCTCGGCCTTCATCGTTTCGGTGAAGGCAAGGCTGGTGAGCGGGTTGACGAAGCAGGAGGCGCCGTCCTTGGGATCGGTGCCGTCGGGCAGTGCCATGGTCATCTGGACCGGCAGGCAGCGATATTCAGCGTACATCTCGCCGCCGAGCAGTGCGACGGTCTTGCCGAGCAGCGCCTGCGGCTCGGGCGTATCGCCCGCGGCGACAACGGTGCCGCAGCCTTCGTTGCCGATCGCGAGTGCGTCGCCGACGCGGCCCGCCATTGCGCGCATGCCCGCGGGCGGGACGTCGGCGGTGATCAGCGGCTGGCCATCCCTGGTCGACGCACGCGCGGTCGACATGTCGGCACCACCGAACAGCAGGCCAAGGTCGGACGGGTTGATCGGTGCGGCGAGCACCTTGACCAGAACTTCATGCGGTTTCGGCACCGGCATCGGGCGGCGCTCGAGCGACACTTCGAGCTGCCCTTCGGGCTTCACGAGCGTCAGCATAGTGAGGTTGGTTTCAGGCAGGTCGGTCATTGCGTATCTCCCGTCGCTTTTCGGTTTCTCGATGCAACGGATTAGGCGAGGAGGCGACGCGTGACAATGGGCCCGCCGTCACTTTTCCATCCGTTCGCATCGAGCCCTTCGACTGCCGTGGCAGGCGCTCAGGATAAACTTCCGGCTGCGCCGGAAGTCGAGATGCCTCGCAGGCACGCGCTCCCGACGGGTGTCTCGACTTCGCTCGACACGAACGGGATTTGGGCTCCGCTTAGCGGGGCAAATATTCCGCCGCGAGGCGCAGCACGTCCGCGGCAAACTCCTTACGGCAGATCAACAGGTCGGGAAGATAAGTCTCCCGATTGTTGTAACGTATCGGTGACCCATCGACGCGGCTGACGTGCAGGCCCGCCGCCTGCGCCACCGCGACGGGGGCGCAATTGTCCCATTCATATTGGCCGCCGGTATGGAGATAGATATCGGCCTCGCCGCGCACCACCGCCATCGCCTTGGCGCCCGCTGAGCCCATCGCAACGAGTTCGGTGCCCAGCTTTTCTGCGACGAAAACGGCTTCGGCGGCGGGGCGTGTGCGGCTGACGAGCATGCGGAGCGGCTGGTTTGCCGGCTGGAGCGCGACGGGATCACCCGAGGTCAGCGTGATGCCGAGCCCCGGCAGCGCAACCGCGCCGACCGTCGCGACGCCATCGACGGCGAGCGCGACATGCACCGCCCAATCGTCGCGGCCCTCGCCATATTCGCGGGTGCCGTCGAGCGGGTCGACGATCCAGACACGCGACTGGCCACGGCGGACAGGATTGTCCTTTTCCTCTTCGGAGAGGAGCGCGTCGTCGGGCCGTGCCGCACGAAGCTCGCGACACAGCATCGCGTTGGCCCGCTGATCGCCCGCCTGCCCCAGCGCCTTGCCTTCGAGGTCGCCCCGCGCGCGCAGGTCGAGCAGGATCGCGCCCGCTGCCGTAGCGAGCCGTTCGGCCAGTTGTTCGTCCGTTTCCCCCGCGTCCAATATATTATCCCAACAAGCGATCGATGATCAGGTCCGCCGCCTCTTCGGGCGTCATCGCGGTCGTGTCGATGCGAATTTCGGGGCTCTCGGGCGCCTCATAGGGGCTGTCGATGCCGGTGAAATTCTTGAGCTGACCCGCGCGCGCCTTTTTGTAGAGGCCTTTGACGTCGCGGCGCTCGGCCTCGGCCAGTGGCGTGTCGATGAACACCTCGATGAACTCGCCCTCAGGCAGCATGCTGCGCACCATTTCGCGCTCGACACGGAAGGGCGAGATGAAGGCGGTGATGACGATCAGGCCGGCGTCGCTCATCAGCTTCGCAACCTCGCCGACGCGACGGATATTCTCGATCCGGTCGGCCTCGGTAAAGCCGAGGTCGCGGTTGAGCCCGTGACGGACATTGTCGCCATCGAGCAGGAAGCTGTGGCGGTTCATCCGGTGCAGGCGCTTTTCGACGAGGTTGGCGATCGTCGATTTGCCCGAACCCGATAGGCCGGTGAACCAGAGGAGCGCGGGGCGCTGGTTCTTGAGGTTCGCGCGCATGTCGCGGTCGATGTCGGTCGCCTGCCAATGGACATTCTGCGCGCGGCGGAGGCTGAAGTGCAGCATGCCCGCGGCAACGGTCGCGTTGGTGAGCTTGTCGATCAGGATGAAGCCGCCGAGCGTGTGGTTGTCGCCATAGGCCTCAAAGACGATCGGCTTGTCGGTCGACAGTTCGACGACGCCGATGCCGTTGAGTTCGAGCGTCTTCGCCGCGAGATGGTCGAGCGTGTTGACGTTGATCTCGTACTTCGGCGGCTGGATCGTCGCCGAGACGGTCTGCGTCGCGAGCTTCAGCCAATAGGCGCGGCCCGCGATCATCGCCTCCTCGGCCATCCAGACGAGCGTCGCCTCGAACTGGTCCGCGGCCTCGGGCGGCGCATCGGCGGCGGCGATCACGTCGCCGCGCGAGCAGTCGACCTCGTCGGCGAGCGTCAGCGTGACCGACTGGCCGGCGACGGCCTCTTCAAGATCGCCGTCGAGGGTGACGATGCGGCTGACGGTGGTCGTCTTGCCGCTCGGCAGAATGCGGACAGGATCGCCTGGCGCGATCTTGCCGCCTGCGATCTGGCCCGAAAAGCCACGGAAATCGAGGTTCGGGCGGTTGACCCATTGTACGGGCAAGCGGAAGGGTTTGGCTTCGTCGCCGGTGCTTCCGACCTCGACGGTTTCGAGATGTTCGATCAGTGCCGGGCCCTTGAACCACGGCGTGTTATCCGACAGCGCGGTGATATTATCGCCCTTGAACCCCGAGATCGGGATCGCGGTGAAGTTGGTGATGCCGATCTCGCTCGCAAAGGCGCGATAGGCCAGCGTGATGCGGTCGAAGATCGCCTTGTCGTAATCGACGAGGTCCATCTTGTTCACCGCGAGCACGATATGCTTGATGCCGATCAGATGCGCGAGGAAGCTGTGGCGGCGCGTCTGGGTGAGCACGCCCTTGCGCGCATCGATCAGGATCACGGCGAGGTCGGCGGTCGAGGCGCCGGTGACCATGTTGCGCGTATATTGTTCGTGCCCCGGGGTGTCGGCAACGATGAACTTGCGCTTCTCGGTCGTGAAAAAGCGGTACGCGACGTCGATCGTGATCCCCTGCTCGCGCTCGGCGGCGAGGCCGTCGACGAGCAAGGCGAAATCGATCTCCTGCCCCTGCGTGCCGACGCGTTTGCTGTCAGCTTCGAGCGCGGCGAGCTGGTCCTCGAAGATCATCTTGCTGTCGTAGAGCAGGCGGCCAATCAGCGTCGACTTGCCGTCGTCGACCGAGCCGCAGGTGATGAAGCGCAGCAGCGATTTTTGCTGATGCTGTTCGAGATAGGCGTCGATATCCTCGGCGATCAGCGCGTCGGTGACGTAAACAGGATCGGTCATTAGAAATACCCCTCCTGCTTCTTCTTCTCCATGCTGGCGTCACCCCCGTCCTTGTCGATGATGCGGCCCTGGCGTTCGCTGGTGGTGGTCAGCAACATCTCCTGGATCACTTCGCTGAGCGTGCTGGCTTCGCTCTCGACGGCGCCGGTGAGCGGGTAACAGCCGAGGGTGCGGAAGCGCACCGAGCGCTCGACGGGCGTTTCGCCGGGGAGCAGGGGAAAGCGGTCGTCGTCGACCATCAGCAGCAGGCCATCGCGCTCCACGGTCGGGCGCGGGGCGGCAAAGTAGAGCGGGACGATTGGGATATTTTCGCGCGCGATATATTGCCAGATATCGAGCTCGGTCCAGTTCGAGATCGGGAAGACGCGGATGCTTTCGCCCTTCGCCTTGCGCGCGTTGTAGAGATTCCACAGTTCAGGCCGCTGCTTCTTCGGATCCCAGCCGTGGGTCGCGGTGCGGAACGAGAAGATACGCTCCTTGGCGCGGCTTTTTTCCTCGTCGCGCCGCGCGCCGCCGAAGGCGACGTCGAAACCGTGGAGGTCGAGCGCCTGCTTCAGCCCCTCGGTCTTCCACATATCGGTGTGGAGCGGTCCGTGGTCGAACGGATTGATCCCGCGCTCCTTGGCTTCGGGGTTCTGATAGACGAGCAATTCCATGCCGCTCTCGGCCGCCATGCGGTCGCGCAGCTCGTACATCGCCTGGAATTTCCACGTCGTGTCAACATGGAGCAGCGGGAACGGCGGCGGCGAGGGATAGAAGGCCTTGCGCGCGAGATGCAGCATGACGGCGCTGTCCTTGCCCACGCTGTACAGCATCACGGGCTTGGCCGCGTCGGCCATCACTTCGCGCATGATATGGATGCTCTCGGCCTCGAGCCGGTCGAGATGGGTCAGCGTATCGGTCATGCCCCGCCATTGCCGCCGCTGTATGCGGCGATCAAGCTGTATGGCCTTTCTGGGGGGCAAGCCAGGCTTGTGAGGCTTCCGGTCATGCGGCGGTATCGACCTTCGCCTGACGCCACTCGGCCGCGATCGCGCCGATCGTATCAAGCGCGTGCGCGAGCCGCGGCGCGATTTCGGGAAGTCTGCGCCAGGCGGGATCGGCGATCAGGCCCAACTCGCGGCGGAAATCATAACCCGCGACCTTCAGCGGCACGATGCCGTCGATCGCGAGCGAGACGGGCGCCGTGGTGATCCCGATCCCCGCTGCGACCATGCGCAGGCAGCGCTCGTCGCTCTCGCTGCGCAGCGCAAAGCGTGGGCGGACGCCGTGGCGCGTGAAGAAACGGCTCGTCGCATCGAGGAATTCGCACGAGCGGCGCGCGATCATCGTTTCGGCAGCAAGTTCCTCAGGCGCCACCTCGATGCGTCCTGCGAGCGGATGGTCCGACGCGACGAACATCGCGAGCGGTTCTTCGTAGAGCGGCATCACATGATCGCCGCGCTCGCCCGTCCGCAGCGGGACGAGCGCCATGTTGATACGGCCGTTGCCGAGCGCGGCGCGGAGTTCGGAGTCGCTGTTCTCGATAAGTTCGATCGCAAAGCTCGGCCGCAGCGCGGTCGCGATCGCTTGCAGCAATTCGGCGGGCGCCGAGCGGATCACGCCGAGCTTGAGTTCGCTTGCACGGGGATCGCTCTCGCGGCCGAAGCTGTCGGCGGCGCGAAAGCCGCGTTCGAGATCGCGCGCGATGGGGAGAAAACGCCCGCCCGCCTCGGTCAGCCTGATCTGGCGGCGGTTGCGAATGAACAGCGGTGTGCCGACCAGTTTTTCAAGCTCGGCGATGCCGGTCGACAGCGCCGGCTGGGTCACGCGGATGCGCAGCGCCGCCTGCGTAAAGCTGCCGGCGTCGACGACGGCGAGGAACTGACGGATATGCGTACGCTTTATCATAAATTTTTCTTATGCTAAATCTCACCTCGTTTCAATTTCCCTATGCTGATATTTTGCTGCACTATCGCGCCCTGTCCTGCCCTTGATCGATAGGTAATCCATGCGCGCCACCCCCGATTTCGATTTCGCGCTCGGCGAAACCGCCGACATGATCCGCGACACCACCGCCCGCTTCGCCGACGAACAGATCGCCCCGCTCGCCGCCAAGGCCGACGCCGACGACTGGTTCCCGCGCGACGAGCTATGGACGCAGATGGG
>NZ_DATFFD010000143.1:0-10979 GCF_035250425.1 Sphingopyxis sp. | reverse complement strand
TGCTCGCGGCGGGAGCGCCCGTTGGCGCGCACTGGATCGCCGATCGACAGACCGGGCCGCTGATCCTGCGCTATGGCAGCGAGGAACAACGTCAGCGCTATCTTCCCGGCATCGCGAAGGGCGAACTTTACGCCTGCATCGGTCTGTCTGAACCGGGTGCGGGATCCGATCTCGCCGCCGTGCGAACGACGGCACGCGACACGGCCGAAGGCTGGCGCATCAACGGACAGAAGATCTGGACCACCGGCGCACACTTCTCGCACATCATGCTGGCGCTCGTCCGCACCGAAGAAGGCAGCGAGCGCAACGCCGGATTGAGCCAGCTGCTGATCGACCTCGATACGCCGGGCATCACGATCCGCCCGATCATCGACATGGCGGGCAATCACGATTTCAATGAAGTCTTCTTCGACGATGTACTCGTTCCGCGCGGCACGTTGGTCGGCGAGCGAGGGCAGGGCTGGAAACAGGTCACCGCCGAACTCGGGCTCGAGCGATCGGGTCCCGAGCGCTATCTGTCGAGCCACGCGCTGCTCGTCGCGCTGATCGATGCGGCGGGCACCGATCCCGAGCCGGCGCTCGCGACTTTGATCGGCGAACTCACCGCCGAAATGTGGACGCTGCGCCACCTGTCGATGTCGACCGCGGCGAAGCTCGCGGCGGGCGAAGATCCGATGGTCGAAGCATCGGTCGTCAAGGAACTGGGCAATGCCTTTGAACAGGATATGCCGCGCCGGGTGCAGGCGATCGTGACAAGCCGTTGGGACGATACCGACGATCTCGCGAAATTGCTGCGTGCGCTGCTCATCGCGTCGCCCAGCTTCTCGCTGCGCGGAGGAACGCGCGAGGTGATTCGCGGGATCATCGCACGCGGATTGGGCCTGCGATGAGCGCCGCGCGCGACATGCTGTGCGACACCGCGCGCGCGGTCTTCGCCGAGGCGGCGACCGCGGGGATCGCGCCCGTCGAGGAAGCGGGCTTTGCGTTGCTGCTTGTTTCCGAAGAGGATGGTGGGTTCGGCGGCGATTGGGGCGACGTGCACGCCGTGCTGCAAATCGCAGGCGTGATGGTGCCCGATCTCCCGGTCGCGGAGTTGATCGCGGACGAGACACTCCAGCCGGCGGCGATGGTCAGCCTGATGGCGGGCGCGATGGGGCGAGCGCTGGCGCTGTCGATCGATCATGTGAACATGCGGCAGCAATTCGGCCGACCGCTCGGCAAGTTCCAGGCGGTGCAGCAATCGCTCGCCGTGATGGCGTGCGAGGTGCGCGCCGTCGAGGCCGCCGCTGCGGCGCTGGCGACGCGCCTCGACGCGGTGAGCCTCGATCCGTCAGCCGCCGATTTCGAAATCGCGGCGGCGAAACTGCGCGCCAATCGCGCCGTCGGCGTCCTCACCGCGATTGCGCATCAGGTGCATGGCGCGATCGGCTTCACCGAGGAATATGACCTCCACCGCGTGACCGTGCCGCTAATGCGCTGGCGCGGCGCACACGGCAACGACGCCTATTGGGCAGAGCGCCTCGGACGGCAGGCCGCGGGCTTTGGCGGGCGCGGCCTCTGGGACGCGATGACCGCCCGCGGCGCCTGAACAGTTACCGCAGCGCGCCGCCTTCACGCAGCTTCGCGATCGCATCCGCGTCATAACCAAGACCGGCCAGCACGGCATCGCCATCGGCGCCGACCGCCGGTGCCGGGCGCGGCGTGTCGTTGACCGTCGCCGAATAGCGCGGGGCAGGGGCCGGCTGGACCGCGCCGCCGACCGTCAGAAACGTCTCGCGCTCGACATTGTGCGGATGCTGCGGCGCCTCGCTCAGCGACAGGATCGGCGCGAAACAGACATCGGTCATCTCCATGATCGCACACCATTCGTCGCGTGTCTTCGTCTTGAACAGCGCGGTCAGCTTTTCCTTCAGCGGCCCCCATTTCGACGGGTCCATCTGGGCGTCGAAATCAGGGTCGTTGGTCAGCCCGGTCTTTTCGCGGAGCAGCGCATAGAATTGCGGCTCGATCGACCCGATCGAGATGAACTTACCGTCGGCGCACACATAGCTGTCATAGAAATGCGCGGCGCCGTCGAGCATATTGACGCCGGCTTCGTCCTTGAGCCGGCCTGCGGCGTGAAACCCCCAGGTCATACCGGCGAGCAGCGCCGAGCCGTCGGTCATCGCGCAGTCGATCACCTGCCCCTCGCCGGTACGCGCCGCATGAACGAGCGCGCTCGATATGCCGAAGGCGAGCATCATGCCGCCACCACCGAAATCGCCGACATAATTGACCGGCGGGACGGGCTTTTCCCCCGCCCGCCCGATGCCGTGGAGGACGCCCGACAGCGAGATATAGTTGATGTCGTGCCCCGCCGCCTGTGCATAGGGGCCGAACTGCCCCCAGCCGGTCATGCGCCCGTACACCAGCTTCGGATTGTCCGCGAGCAGTACCTCGGGACCGAGCCCGAGCCGCTCCATCACCCCGGGACGATAGCCCTCGATGATGCCGTCGGCGCTTTTGCAAAGATCGCGCGCGATCTGCACGGCGTCGGGGTTCTTCATGTCGAGCGCGATCGAGGTGCGGTTGCGGCTTAGCGGATCGCGCGGGTCCATGAAGCCGCCGGGCCGGTCGATGCGGATCACCTCCGCCCCATGGTCGGCGAGCATCATGCCGCAGAAGGGGCCAGGACCGATCCCGGCGAATTCGATGATCCTGATGCCCTTCAGCGGTCCGGTCATGCTATTCTCCTGTCGCTCAGATACGTTCGATGATGATCGCGGGCGCCATGCCGCCCGCGGCGCACATGGTGACGAGGCCGTATCGGCCGCCCGAGCGTTCGAGCTCGTCGAGTGCGGTGCCGATCAGGATCGACCCCGTCGCACCGATCGGATGGCCAAGCGCCATCGCGCCGCCGTTGATGTTCACCTTCTCGCGGTCGAGATCGAGGTCGCGGATGAACTTCTCGGCGACGACGGCAAAGGCTTCGTTGATTTCCCAGACGTCGATGTCGTCCTTGGTCAGCCCAGCCTTTTCGAGCACCTTCTTCGCCGCCGGAACCGGGGCATTGAGCATCAGCGTCGGATCGTCGCCGATATTGGCATAGGCGACAACGCGCGCGCGCGGCTTCAACCCATGCTTGTCGGCATAGTCCTTCGATGCGAGCAGGATCGCGGCGGCGCCATCGACGACGCCCGAGCTGTTGCCGGCATGGTGGAAATGCTGGATTTCGACATCGGGATAGCGCCGGTTGACCTGCTTGCGAAAGGTGAAGCCGCCGCCGAGGTCGAAATCGGCAAGGCCGGTGAAAGCTGGTTTCAGCGAGGCGAGGCCTTCGGCGGTGGTTTCGGGCCGCGGAAACTCCTCATGGTCGAGCGCGACGCTGCCGTCGGTATTAAGAACCGGCACGACCGATTTGTTGAAGCGGCCTTCCGTGATCGCGCGGTCGGCGCGCTGCTGGCTGACGAGCGCGAGCGCGTCGAGCGCCTCACGGCTGATCCCTTCAATCGTCGCGATCGCGTCGCCGCACACGCCCTGATGCGATTGCGGGTGCAGTTCATCGAGCGCTTCATGCCCCGATCCCATCAGGCGCGGCGGGAGGCCGGCATTGGCCTGTTCGGCGGCAAAAGCGGTGGTGTAGCTCATCATCTCGGTGCCGCCTGCGATGACGCAATCTTCCATTCCGCTCATCACGCTGGCCGCGGCGAAGTTCACCGAGCTGATGCCGCCGCCGCAGAAACGGTCGAGCGTCGTGCCGCTCGCCTTTGTGTCGTAACCCGCCGACAGCGCCGCCATGCGGCCGAGATCGCCGCCCTGCTTGCCGTTCTGGCTCGACGTCGACCAGACGATGTCGTCGACCGTCGCGGTGTCGAGATTGTTGCGGTCACGGATCGCGGCGAGCACGGTCGCGGCGAGATGCTGCGGGTGAAGGTGCGACAATGCGCCCTTGCCGGGCTTGCCGATCCCGCGCGGGGTGCGAACGGCGTCGATGATATAGGCTTCGGCCATGAGAATATTCCTTCTTAAAAGGGGATTAGAAAAGCGTGAAATAGCGTTCCCTGAATTCCGTTCGTGTCGAGCGACGTCGAGACACCGTGAAGGCACGCCCGGCCGATGGGCGTCTCGACGTCGCTCGACGCGAGCGGAAAAGGGAAGGCTTCATTGTTTAACGCGGAGCCATGCGGATCGCGCCATCGAGACGCACCGCCTGGCCGTTGAAATAGGTGTTGCGAACCATCTCCATCGCAAGGCTCGCATATTCCTCGGCCTTGCCGAGCCGCTTGGGGAAGGGGACCGAGGCTTCGAGGCTCTCCTTCACCTTCGGGTTCATATTGCCGAGTAGCGGGGTTCCGAACACGCCGGGCATGATCGAATTGACCCGGATGCCGAGGTCCATCAGGTCGCGCGCCATCGGCAGGACGAGGCCATTCACCCCGGCCTTGGCGGATCCATAGATGACCTGCCCGATCTGCGCATCCTGCGCGGCGACCGACGCTGTAAAGACGATCGCGCCGCGCTCGCCGTCTTCCATTTCGGGAAGGTTCGCCATGCCTTCGGCCGCGATCGACCCGATGCGATAGCTCGCGGTCAATATCCCCGCGACGCCATAGGCATAATCCTCGGTCGGCGTGCGGCGGAACTTGCCGGTTTCCTTATCATAGGCGAGCGTCTTGCCGCGGCGCGAGGTCATCGCGCAATGAACGCAGACGCGCTCCTGCCCATGCGCGGCGCGCGCCTTGGCAAAGCCTTCGAGCACCGATTGCTCGTCGGTGATGTCGACGTGCACGAATAGCCCGCCGATCGACGCCGCAACCTCCTCGCCGAGCGCGTCGTTGATGTCGAAGATCGCGACCTTCACGCCCGATGCGGCGAGCGTTTCGGCGGTGGCGCGGCCGAGGCCCGATGCGCCGCCGGTGACGACCGCTGCAATGCTGGAATCGATTTTCATGGGCGCGCCTCCTCAGGCCGGAATCTGGTTGAACGGAATGCCCTTGTCGGGACGATGGTCCTGCGGCAGGCCAAGGACCTTTTCGGCGATCGTATTGAGCAGCGTCTCGTCCGATCCGCCCGCGATGCGGCCGGTGGGGGCGTTGATCCAGCTCGACGCCCAATCCTCCTTTTGCGAGGCATGTTCGTCGAAGAGGAAGCCGTCATGGCCTTGCAGGTCGATCGCAAGCTCCGACAGCTTCTGCCTCGAACGCACCGCGACCAGCTTGTTGAGCGAGCCCTCGGGTCCCGGCATCATGCCCGCCTGCATCATCAACCGCGCACGCACGTTGATCGAATCGAGCCCCGAGCGCATCGCATAGTTGCGCGCGATCTGCTGCCGGATGCGGCCGTCGTCGATCGCCGGGCGGCCATTGAGCTGCACCTCTTTCGCCAGCTCAACGAACAGGCCCAGATGCGGGCCGAAGCCCGCGCTGTCGGTCGCGACATAGCGCTCGATCATCAGCGTCGCGATCGCGACCGCGAAGCCGCCGCCCACCGGCGACATGCGATGATCGTCGCTGATTTTCACATCGTCGAAGAAGACCTCGTTGACGTGGCTATCGCCGCCCGCGAGCTTGATCGGACGCACGGTAACCCCCGGCGCCTTCATATCGACCCAGAAGTAAGTGAGCCCCTTGTGTTTCGGCACATTGGGATCGGTGCGGACGACGATTACGCCATAATCGCTATAATGCGCCCAGCTGGTCCACACTTTCTGGCCGTTGATCTTCCACCCGTTGCCGTCGGGTTCGGCCTTGGTGCGCAGCCCCGCAAGGTCCGAGCCGCCCGAGGGTTCGGAGAAAAGCTGGCACCAGATTTCCTCGCCCTGCAGCGCCTTCAGCACGCGTTCCTTGACGAACTCCTTGTCGCTGCCGAACTGCATCAGCACCGGAACCGGCATGCCGAGCGAAATGCCGAAATAAAAGCTCGGGAAACCGTGCTTCATTTCCTCGGCGTCAAAGGTGACCTTTTCAAGATGACCGAGCCCCTGGCCGCCATATTCGACCGGCCAATTGATCCCGGCGTAACCGGCGTCGAATTTCGCCTTCTGATAGCGGCGACCAAGCGCCAGATCGTCGGCTTCGGACAGCCCCTTGCGCGCATCGCGGCCATAAGTCGGTGCCATCGAAGCGAGCCACTTAGCCGCCTTCGCGCGATAGGCTTCAAGATCACTCATGCCGCTTCTCCCGCAAGCTGGTCGACGAGGATATCTTCCCAGAACAGGCTGCTGCCTTGCTCGATCGCGAGGCTGCGTGCGCGGCGCATATGAAGGTGCAGGCCGATCTCCCACGTCACGCCGATGCCGCCATAGATCTGGATGCAATCGCGCGCCGCGGTGTCGTAGGCCTCGGTCGCCGACAGGCGCGCGGCGGCGGCGGCGGTGATGAAATCGGCGGCGCCTTCGCGCGCGGCGGCGTGAATGCAATTCGCGCGCGCCAGCTCAACGAGCCCATAGAGTTCGGCGATCCGATGCTTCACCGACTGGAACGCGCCGATCGGCTGGCCGAAGGCGCGGCGGGTGAGGGCATAATCGCGCGCGATTTCCATCAGCGCCTCGGCACCGCCCGTCTGCTCGTGCGCGGTCACCACGGCTTGCAACGCCAGGATATGGAGCGCTGCATCGCGCGCGGCGCCACCAGCGGCGAGCGTTTCGGCCGGCGCTCCCCAAAAGCTGAGGTCCGCAATCAGACGGCTATTATCGAAGCTCGCGACAGCCGAACGCTGAACGCCGGCCAGATCGACGAGCGCGAGCATCAGCATATCCGGTCCATTCGCAAGGACGATCGCGACGTCGGCCGCCAATCCGGCCGAAACACCGCGCACCGTGCCGTCGAGCTTGTCGCCGGTGAAGGTCACATCGGGCTGCGGGGGAAGGGCATTGGGACCCGCCGCAAAGGCAATCGCACCAATGGTTTCGCCGCTGGCCAGCCCCGGCAGCCAGCGCGCCTTTTGTGCGTCGGAGCCGAAGAGCTCGATCGCCTTCGCTGCGCCGAATCCAGACGTCAGAAATGGAGCGCCGCTAGTGCTTCGCCCCGCCTGATGCGCGATCAGCCCCAGTTCGATCAAGCCAAGACCCAGTCCGCCATCGGCTTCGGGAAGCGCCAGCGCGGTCCAGCCCTGTTCCTTCGCGGTATCCCAGAAGGGGCGGTGATATTCGCCGACGGTTTCGAGAAGTGGCAGCAACGCGTCCTTGCCGACCCGCGCCTCCAATACGCGCCGCGACTCGGTCGCGATCGCTTGCTGGCCTTCGTCATAGAGGATCGTCATGCGCGCACCCGTCCTTCTCCCACTATCTCGTTCCGGCCAGTGAACCGGACGTTGACGTAAACGTCAAGCACTTTGACGCTACGCCTTTCTCGCCGCAACTGATGGTCGTGTCAGGCGAGGCCGGCTTTCCAGTCGCGGCGGATTTTCTTGGCGAGGCTCCATTTGTGGACCTCGGTCGGGCCGTCATAGATGCGGAAGGCGCGAACTTCGCGAAAGACCTGTTCGACAATCGTCTTGTCGGTGACCCCGGTGCCGCCCATCACCTGGACGCAGCGGTCGGCGATGCGCATCAGCGCCTCCGACACCGCAACCTTGGCCATCGAGCTTTCGACCGTGCCGAGCGAACCCGTGTCGAGCACCGACGCGCACCAGTCGATCATCAGCTCTGCCTGTTTGAGGTCGATCATATTTTCGGCGAGCATGAAGCCGACGCCTTCATGGTCGATCAGCGGCTTGCCGAACGCTTCGCGGCGGTTGGCATAGTCGGTCGCGATCTCGTGCGCGCGGATACACGCGCCGAGCCAGCGCATGCAATGCGACAGGCGGGCAGGGGACAGGCGCACCTGCGCGTAGCGAAAGCCCTCGCCAGCTTCGCCCAGCATCTGATCAGCGGGCACGCGCAGATTGTCGATCGTCAGCGTCGCATGGCCGCCGGGCATCGAGCTGTCGATCGTGTTCGGCACGTCATCGATCCGGATCGCGGGGTCGGGCAGGTCGACGAGGAACATGCACGCGCCCTGTTCGGACTTCGCCATCACGATGCCGACGCGCGCACCCTGTGCGCCGGTGATGAAAGTCTTGCGGCCGTTCACGACCCAATGGTTCCCGTCGAGGTAGCACGTCGTCTTCATCATCGACGGGTCGGACCCCGCACCGCCGTCTTCGGCGGGCTCGGTCATGAAAAAGGCCGAACGCACGCGCCCCTCGACCATCGGTTTCAGGAAGCGCTCCTTGAGTTCGGGGCTGCCCTCCTTGCCGAGCAGGTACATATTGCCCTCGTCGGGCGCCATCGTGTTGCAGGCGAGCGGCCCGAGCGGCGACAGACCGCTCTTGATCAGCACCACAGCAGTCTCGCGCTGGTTCAAATGATCGCCGTCGCCGAGAATGTGCGGGGTCAGGACGCCCGCCGCACGCGCGTGCTCGCGCATCTCCATGACCAGTTCGTCGGTCGGGGCGCCATGATGGTCGCGGCGCGGATCCTTCTCAAAAGGAACCACCGTCTCGCGGACGAAGGTTTCGACCTTTGTGGCGATGGTCAGCGCCCGATCCGATATGCCTTCGCCCGCCGTCATTCCGATTCCCTTCGCTATCTAACTATATTCCTAATCAACCCGACGTTGACGTAAGCGTCAAGTTATTTCATGGACCGGAGCGAAGATGCCGTAAGGGCAGAACCCACAGGAGAGATCGAATGGCTTTCAAGACACGCATCACCGAAATGCTGGGCATCGAGCATCCGATCGTTCAGGGCGGGATGCAGAGCGTCGGCTATGCCGAACTGGCGAGCGCAGTGTCGAACGCCGGCGGTCTTGGGATCATCACCGCGCTGACGCAGCCAAGCCCCGAAGCGTTGCGCGAGGAAATCGAAAAGTGCCGGTCGATGACCGACAAGCCTTTCGGTGTGAACATGACCGTATTCCCGACGATCAACGCCCCCGATTACAAGGCCTATGCCCAGGCGATCATCGACGGCGGGATCAAGATCGTCGAGACCGCGGGCACACAGGCGGTGCGCGAAATCTGGGAGATGCTCAAACCCCATGGCGTCACCATCCTCCACAAATGCACCGCGGTGCGCCACGCATTGTCGGCCGAGCGCGCGGGCTGCGACATCATTTCGATCGACGGCTTCGAATGCGCGGGCCATCCGGGCGAGGACGATATCCCCGGCCTGATCCTGATCCCCGCGGCCGCCGACAAGGTGAAGATCCCGATGCTCGCCTCGGGCGGCTTCGGCGACGGCCGCGGGCTCGTCGCGGCGCTGTCGCTCGGTGCCGAGGGCATCAACATGGGAACACGCTTCTGCGCGACGGTCGAGGCGCCGATCCACGACAATGTGAAGCAGGCCTATGTCGATAATGACGAACGCGGCAGCTTCCTGATCTTCCGCAGCCTCAAGAACACCGCACGCGTCGGCAAGAGCGACGTGAGCGAAGAGGTCGTGCGCCGCCTCGCGGTGCCCGATGCCACCTTCGCCGACGTTGCGGAATTGGTGAACGGCAAGGCGGGCCGCGAATTGCTGGAGACCGGCGACCTTTCGAAGGGCGTGTTCTGGGCGGGCATGGTGCAGGGGCTGATCCACGATATCCCGACCTGCCAGCAACTCATCGACCGCATCATCGCCGAGGCCGGCGCGATCGTCGACCAGCGGCTCGCATCGATGCGCGCGTAATATGCCTGGCGTGCTGGCGCGGCGCGGCGGCTTTCGATATGATCCGATTCTTCGCAACTTGATCACATCGACAGCCGCCGGCGTCCGCGCCCGCCGGCGCGGCAAGGGGGATGTTTGAGCCTCATCGAATATAAGGGTTTCGGCGGCGTCCCTCTGTCGGCCGATATGCTGGGCGACGAAAACGATCCCGCCGTGCTGCTCATTCCCGACGTCGGGCAGGACCGCGCCGCGTGGCGTGACGTCGCCGACGCGCTGGTGCTATCGGGGCGCCGCGTCGTCAATCTCGACCTGCGCGAAGCCGGCGAAGCGGACGGACTGGCGCCGCATATCGAGGATCTGCGCGCCGTGCTCGCGCAAATGGGTTCGCGCCCCGTCGTCGTGACCGCCGGGCGCGGCGGATGGATCGCGACGCGCGCGCTGGCGCTTGATGGCGTCCTCCTCGCTGCCGGGTTGGTGCTGGTGGACATGCCGGTCGACGAGGACGCGATCGCGAATGGCGTCCCCGCCCGACTGGCCATCCCGGCGCTCGTCGTCCGTGGCGGCTTTTCTCCCGCGCAGTGCAGCGCGATCAGCGACACCTTCAACGGCGCGCTGCCCATGGGCGAGAGCGCCGACATCGACGAATGCGACCTCGAACTCGCATCCGACCGCAAGGAAGCGCTGCTCGGCCAGCTGCTCGAATTCCTCGAACGGCGCCAGCCGCGCGAGGCGATGGAGTTCAAGGCGGGATCGGACCCCCGCACGCTGCGCGACGCGATGGGCTGTTTCGCGACCGGCATCACGATCGTCACCGCGCTCGACAATGCGGGCACGCCGGTCGGCCTCACCGCGAACAGCTTCACCTCGGTCTCGCTCGACCCGCCGCTCTTGCTCGTGTGCATTGCCAACACCGCCGGGACCGCGCCGGCGCTGCGCGAAGCCGCGCATTTCGGAGTCAATGTGCTGCAGATCGGCCAACAGCCGACGTCGAATCGCTTCGCGGCGAAGGGCGAGGATCGTTTCGCCAACCAGCCATGGGCGCCCGGACAGACCGGCGTGCCGCTGCTCGGCAGTTCGCTCGTATCGTTCGAGTGCCAGCACGAATCGCTGCACGAAGCGGGCGATCATTTCATCCTCGTCGGCCGCGTGGTGCGCGCGCAGTTCGAACCGCACCGCGATCCCTTGCTCTATTTCCGCGGAAAATATCGAAGGCTGCACTTCGCCTGATTGGCGGACAGGGTGGGATTCGAACCCACGGTGAGCTTGCACCCACGGCGGTTTTCAAGACCGCTGCCTTAAACCACTCGGCCACCTGTCCGCACGGCGCCGCCATAGCGCGTGATGCCTTTGCGGCAAGCGAAACCTTGTC
>NZ_DATFFD010000142.1:0-22124 GCF_035250425.1 Sphingopyxis sp. | reverse complement strand
AAGCGCGATCCGGCGCATCCGGCGCCGCCCTTCTTCGCGGGGCTGGCGCTGGCGCAGGGCGGCGACCTGAAAGGCGCCGAGGCGGTGTGGAGCCAGCTCCTCGCGCGCAGTCCCGCCGATGCGCCGTGGCGGCCCGACCTGGAGATGCGGCTGGCGCAATTGCGGCAGGCGCTTGGGCCGCAGCTGCCCGCCGAAACTCCGGCCGGCGTGCCGGCGCCGGACGTCCCAAATTGAAACCTATTACAAAGGCTCAGGCTCGTCTAAAGGCCCGCTATGACTGCTGAGTCGCAACAGGGGGCGGGCGGCGCCGCGGGCGCCGCGACTGCTGGCGCCGAAACGGCCCATTATGGGCATGGGCATCACAGCGATGGCAAGCTGAAGCTTGCCGTCGGCGCGATCGGTGTCGTGTTCGGCGACATCGGCACCAGCCCGCTCTACGCGTTCCGCGAAACCTTTGCCGGGCATCATCCGATCGAGGCTGACCGGCTGCATATCTATGGGGTGCTCAGCCTCGTCTTCTGGTCGATGATGCTCGTCGTCACCTTCAAATATGTGCTGACGATCATGCGGGCCGACAACAAGGGCGAGGGGGGCAGCCTGGCGCTACTCGCGCTGATCAGCCGCTCGTCGGGCGAGAAGCGCTGGACATGGCCGATCATCCTGCTCGGGGTGTTCGCGACCGCGCTTTTCTATGGCGACAGCATGATCACCCCGGCGATGTCGGTACTCTCGGCGACCGAGGGATTGAGCTATGTCAACAAGGGGTTCGAGCCCTATATCGTGCCGATCGCTCTTACGATCCTGATCGGGCTGTTCGCGATCCAGGCGCATGGGACGGCGAAGGTCGGGGCGTTGTTCGGGCCGATCATGCTCGCTTATTTCACGATGCTCGCGATTCTCGGCATGATCCATATCGTCGATCATCCGGGGATCATCCTCGAAACGCTGAACCCGGTGAACGCGCTGCGCTTCTTCTACGTCGACGGTTTCACCGCCTTTATCGCACTGGGCGCGGTCGTGCTCGCGGTGACGGGGGCCGAGGCGCTTTATGCCGACATGGGGCATTTCGGGCGCGGGCCGATCGGGCTTAGCTGGCTGACCTTTGTCCTGCCGGCGCTGATGCTGAACTATATGGGGCAGGGCGCGATGGTGCTCGAGGCCGACATGGGACCGCGCAGCGACCTGATCGCCGATCCCTTTTTCCAGATGATGCCCGATGCGTGGCAGGTGCCCGTCGTCATCCTTGCGATCCTCGCGACGATCATCGCCAGCCAGGCGGTGATCTCGGGCGCCTTCTCGCTGACCCAGCAGGCGATCCAGCTCGGCTTCATGCCGCGCCTGCGCGTCGAGCATACGAGCGCATCGGCGGCGGGGCAGATCTATATCCCGATCGTCAATTGGGGGCTGATGGTGATGGTGATCATCCTCGTGATCTTCTTCGGATCGTCGAGCAACCTTGCCGCGGCCTATGGCATCGCGGTGACGGGGGCGATGTTCATCGATACCTGCCTGCTCAGCGTCGTGCTCTTCACATTGTGGAAATGGCCGGCGTGGAAGGCGCTGCCGGTCCTCGCGGTCTTTTTCATCGTCGACATCGCCTATTTCGGCGCGAACCTGATCAAGGTGCCCGACGGCGGCTGGGTGCCGCTCGCGATCGGCCTGATCATCTTCACCTTGCTCACCACATGGTCGCGCGGGCGCAAGCTGATGCAGCAGGAGATGGCCGAAGGCGCGATGCCGATCCCGGTGTTCGTGAAGTCGGCGGCGAACAGCGCGACGCGCGTGCCGGGCACCGCGGTGTTCATGACGTCGAGCAGCGACGGCGTCCCGCACGCGCTGCTCCACAACCTCAAGCACAATAAGGTGCTGCACGCACGGATCATCCTGCTGACGATCAAGATCGCCGACGTACCGTTCGTGCAGGAGGAGAAATTCTGCCTGCTCGAGGATCTGGGACAAGGGTTCCACCGCTTGGTGCTCAATTACGGCTTCATGCAGCCGATCAACGTGCCCGAAGCGCTGACCCGCGTCACGAGCTGCGGCGGCGAGTTCAAGATGCTGGAAACCAGCTTTTTCCTGTCGCGGCAGACGCTGATCGCGGCGAGCAAGCCGGGGATGCCGATCTGGCGCGAAAAGCTGTTCGCGTGGATGCTGCGTAATTCGGAAAGCGCGATGGAATATTTCCGCCTGCCGACCAATCGCGTCGTCGAACTGGGAAGCCAGGTCGCGATCTAGGTTAACTTTCCGACATCGGGCAATAAGCGTTTGTACATCGGGGTTAGTCTTGCGATGCAAGGACGACCCAAAAAAGGCCGCGCAATAGCATGGATGTCGGCAACCCTGACGCGCTGATCCTGCCGGTTCCGCCGGAACCCTTTGCCCTGATCGTCGGAGCGGCGATGCAGGGCGGTTCGAACGAGGCCGTCGAAGCCGCGCTTCGCCGAATGGGGCTGCGGCCCGAGCGGGTCGACGGCGACGGCACCGATGCCGCCGCACATGTCGCGGAACCGCGTTTCCGCCTGAGGTTCGGGGCGGTGTCGGTTCTGGCCGGCCCCGCCGCCGATGCCGCGCTGGACCTCGCCGATCCCGACCATCCGTCGACCAGCCTGCTGGCGGCGAGCTTGCCACGGCGATGGCGCGAGAGCGGGGCGTGCTGGGTCTTTATCCCGGAGCGTGACCCCAAGCGCGATGGGGTGCCGGGATCCTCGACCGTGCAGCCGACACGGATGCGCGAATTCTTCAAGATGATGGTGCTGTTGATCGACCTGTTCGACGCCAGCCATATCTTCTGGTCGCCGGCGCGGCTGTGGTCGGATGCGCCGCAATTTCGCGCGTCGATCGCCGAAATGCTGGCCAGCGGAATGCCGCCGGTGCTTCACCTCGTCGCATTCCGGCGCCGCGAAAATGGCGCCGATGCCAGCATGGGAACGCGGGGGTTGGCGCTGTTCGCGGGGCAGGAACTGGAAGCGCGGATTCCGGTCGGCTGGACGGTCGCCGAAATGGTCCGGCGGCTGTCGCGTCTCGCGCTCGACATGATGCTCAACGGGCCGGTTCAATATGCGCGGACGATGCGCGGGCTAGAGGCGGGAGAGTGGATCGACCTGTCGCCGGGCGTGGCGAGTGGCGGGAGCCAACGGTCGACGGTGCTTGTCGAGTTCGGCCGCGACGCTTGATGCCGCCGCGGGGATGGCAGGGCGCACCGCCGCCGCAAAGCGGGTTCCAGCGCCATCACCTGATCCCCATCGCCCTGTCGCAGCGCCCGCAAATGGCGGCGATGTTCGAGCAACTGCATGGCGAGGGCTTCGCGCTCCAGCATTTCGGTCGCAACGGCTTGATGCTCCCCGCTTGCGAGCCGATAGCGTTGCGGTCGGGCCATGCGCTGCACCGCGGGCCGCATCATGGCTATAGCGATGTCATCGCGGCGCGGGTCGAGGGGATCCGGGCGCATTTCGCGCTCCACGCGCCGACCGATCCGCGACTGGCGCGGCGTACCGCGATCATGCGCCTGCGTCTGTTGCAGGATACGACCCGCCGCGCCCTGACCGACCGGCATGGCGCGGGCTTCTGGCTCAACCGGCGCGACCCGATGCGGCTGTTCGTCGACCGCCCCTATCTCGACGAGGCGATCGACAAGCTGTTCGGTAAATAGACCGCGGCTTTGGGGTGGAGAGCGGACATAGTCAGTTTCTCCCCGGAACGGGGAGGTGGCAGCCCGCAGGGCTGACGGAGGGGTCGAAACCTCTCGTCAAGACGCACCGTCCCGACCCCTCCACCACCGCTTCGCGGAGTGCCGGGTTGGATTGCCCCCGGCAATCCAAGTCCAGCTCGGGGGGCTGGACGACCCAGCACTCCCCCTCCCCGTTCCGGGGAGGAACTAAAACGTCCGCAATTGGTCGTTACCGGAAATCCCGATTTGATCAGAGCCTGACCTTCGCCTCAAGTTCGCGGCGCGCCGCGAGATATTGCGCTTCGAGCTCGGCGACATATTCGGCGACCGGGCGCACCGCGGTGACCGGGCCGATGCCCTGGCCCGAACCCCAGATGTCCTTCCATGCCTTGACCTTGGTATTGCCGCCCGAGCCGAAGTTCATCGTCTTGAGATCGCCTTCGGGCAGGTTTTCGGGGTCCATGCCCGCGGCGACGATCGACTGGCGGAGGTAATTGCCATGCACGCCGGTGAAAAGGTTCGAATAGACGATGTCGCCCGCGCGCCCCTCGACGATGCCGTTCTTATAGCTGTCCTCGGCATTGGCTTCAGCGGTGGCGATGAAGGCGCTGCCGATATAGGCGAGGTCGGCGCCGCATGCCTGCGCAGCGAGGATCGAGCGGCCGTGGCCGATGGCGCCCGACAAGGCTACGGGTCCGTCGAACCATAAGCGGATTTCCTGTACCAGCGCGAAGGGCGATTGCCGGCCGGCGTGGCCGCCCGCGCCCGCGGCGACCGGGATCAGCCCGTCGGCGCCCTTTTCGATCGCCTTGCGCGCGAAACGGTCGTCGATGATGTCGTGAAGCGTGATGCCGCCCCAGCCATGGACCGCCTGATTCAGCTCCTCGCGCGCGCCGAGCGAGGTGATCGTGATCGGCACTTTCCATTTCTCGCACGTCGCAATGTCGTCGAGCAGCCGGTCGTTCGATTTATGGACGATCTGGTTGACGGCGTAAGGCGCCGAGAGCCGGTCGGGATTGGCACGGTCCCACGCGGCAAGTTCCTCGGTGATCTGGTGCAGCCATTCGTCGAGCAGCGATTGCGGGCGGGCATTGAGCGCCGGGAAGCTGCCGACGACGCCCGCCTTGCACTGCGCGATGACAAGCTCGGGTCCCGAAACGATGAACAAGGGCGAGCCGATCACGGGCAGGCGCAGGCGGTCGAAAATCGGGGGAAGGGCCATGAATCAGTCTCTCCGGTTGCGGTTTGCAACTGACCTTAACGTAAACGGAAGGTTGCGCAAGCGGGTATCGGGCGGGGCGGGCGTGCGGATGATCGCCGCGTTGACGGTGGCGGGCCGCTGAATTTCTGCCTCGCAAAGCTGCAAAACAAAAAAATTACGCTTTTGCGACACGATCTTAACGGTTCGTCGCACCGACCGTGCGACGACCTGCGCAACTTTCGACTTCGCCGCGAGTAATCTTGTCCCAGAACGGACCACGCGAATACGCGGGTCCATCTGCGCGGGCGGCTGTTTAGAAGGAGAAGTATATGGGCGCCGTTTCCAAGAGTCCGAGAATTTTATTGGCGCTGGCCTTGCTGGCCGGCACCGCAACGGGGAGTCTCGCGGCTCAAGAGCAGAATGCAAACGACGGCGAGGTCATGGCGACCGTCGTCGGCACGCTGCCGTCGCCCGATCAGATGACCAAGGGGCCGAAGGTCGAGGGCATCATCGCCGCGCGTACCGATGGCCGGATCAAGGTCGCGACCGCCGACGGTAACAGCACCAGCGTCGCGATCGCCGACTATACCAAGATCAAGAGCAAAGGCGGGTTCCTGGGCCTCGATCGCGACAAGCTTGGCGCGGCTCAGCTGCTCAACGGCCTGCCCGTCACCATCGACACGTTGCAGTGGGACGGCGGACTGGTGGCAAGCCAGGTCGAGCTCAAGAGCAAGGATCTCCGCACCGCATCGATGATTCACACCGGCACCGACCAGCGCTTTGCCGAACAGACGGCGGCGACCGAGGCGCTGCGCAGCCGCGTGGGCGATATCGACCAGTATAATGTCAAGGGCACGACGAACGTGAACTTCGACACCGGCAAGGCGGTGCTGACCGAGCAGGCGAAAGCCGATCTCTGCAATGCGGCAACGCAGGCCGAGGGGATGGACAACGCCCTGCTGCTGGTCGTTGGCTACACCGATTCGACGGGCAGCCAGGAACTCAACCAGGTGCTCAGCGAAAAGCGGGCGAGCCGCGTCGTCAATCATCTTCAGCAGGCGTGCGGCTGGAAGCCCTATCGCATGCTGACTCCCACCGGGATGGCCGAAGCCGACCCGGCGGCGGACAACACCACCCCCGAAGGCAAGGCCCAGAATCGCCGCGTTGCGGTGAATATTCTGGTCAGCAAGGGTCTGGACGGTCTGTAAGATGCGCGGGGTGGGCGGCGCCCACCCCGGCATTTCGGCCGGGAACAGCTGTGACGCAACGAAGGGCGGCCGTGAGGCCGCCCTTCGCCGTTTGGGGCGGCCGGGCCGCGAGCAGCCGGCGGCTGGCCTTCACGGCGGGAGGGGGCGCTGCACGAATGTCGGCAGCGTTCTTCGGCTGTCGGGGTCGCCCGAATATTTTTTCGTGGCTCGCGTCGATTTGGCGGCGGCTCGTTCGTCGTGTTGGCAGGAGCCGCTGTTGGCCCGATCAAAAAAGGAGATGGACGATGCGTGTAATGGTCTTTGTCAAAGCGACCGAGGACAGCGAAAAGGGTCTGCCGCCGACCGAGGACATGACCGGAATGTTCGAAGCGATGGGCAAATTCAACGAGGAACTGGTGAACGCCGGCGTGATGGTCGACGGTGACGGGCTGAAGCCCTCGTCGGCCGGCAAGCGCATCGCGTTCGACGGCGCGAGCCGCACGGTGATCGACGGACCGTTTGCCGAGACGCGCGAGCTCGTCTCGGGCTATTGGGTCTGGGAGGTCAAGGACATGGACGAGGCGGTCGCTTGGGCGAAGCGCTGTCCGAACCCGATGCCCGGGCCGAGCGAGCTCGAAATCCGTCCCTTCTATGAGATGGAGGATTTCGGCGATGCGGTGACCCCCGAAATCCTGGCGCACGACCAGATGCTGCGCGCCAAGCTCGCCGGCGAATAATCCCCGCCTCCGTCATGCTTGCCTCCCCGGCGCCCTTGCCCGAGAAGGCGGGCATGGCGGCTGATGAAACCCAAGACCGGACCAACAGGGCGATCGAGGCGGTATTCCGGATCGAGCGGGCGCGGCTCATCGCCGCGCTCGCCCGGATGACGCGCGATGTCGACCGGGCCGAGGAACTGGCGCAGGAGGCGCTGCTGATCGCGCTGACCGAATGGCCGAAGTCGGGGGTGCCCGACAAGCCCGGCGCCTGGCTGATGGCGGCGGCGAAGCGGCGGCTCATCGACGGCGCCCGGCACCGCGCGATGCGGGAGCGGAAACATGCCGAAATCGCCCGCGAGCTCGACGAGGAGCGCGATATGAGCGTCGAAGCCGTCGAAGCCGCGCTCGACGATCCGCTCGGCGACGAATTGCTTGGGCTGGTCTTTGCCGCCTGCCATCCCGTAATTTCGCCCGAAGCGCGCGCCGCGCTGACGCTGCGGCTGGTCGGCGGGCTCACGACGCAGGAAATCGCGCGCGCCTTTCTGTCGAACGACGCCACGATTGCGGCGCGGATCACGCGGGCGAAGAAGGCGATTGCCAAGGCGGGAGCCCAGTTCGATGTTCCGCGCGGGGCCGAGCTGCAGGCGCGGCTTGGGTCGGTGCTCGAGGTCGTCTATCTGATCTTCAACGAAGGCTATGCCGCGACCGCGGGGCCGTCGCTCGTCCGACCGCCGCTTTGTGCCGAGGCGCAGCGACTGGCGCGCATCCTTGCGGGATTGATGCCCGAACAAGCCGAAGTGCTGGGGCTCCTCGCGCTGGTCGAGATTCAGGCGTCACGGCTGACGGCGCGGGGCGGACCCGACGGGCGGCTCGTCCCGCTGACCGAGCAGAATCGGACGCGTTGGGACCAGTTGCTGATCCGCCGCGGGCTGAATGCGCTCGATCGTGCCGAGGCGCTCGGCGGCGGCGATGGCCCCTATGTTTTGCAGGCGGCCCTTGCGGCATGCCATGCCCGGGCGCGGTCGGCGGAGGAAACCGACTGGCCGCGTATCGCAGGCCTCTACGACCGGTTGGGGTGGGTGATGCCATCGCCGGTGGTCGAGCTCAATCGCGCGGTCGCGCACAGCATGGCGTTCGGCCCCGAGGCCGGATTGCGGCTGGTCGACGCGATCGCCGATGCGGCGGCGCTGCGCAATTATGCGCCGCTGCCCGCCGCGCGCGGCGATTTCCTGTTTCGCGCCGGACGGCCGGTCGAAGCGAGGGGGCAGTTCGAGGCGGCGGCGGCCCTGTCGAGCAACGAGCGCGAGCGCGAATTTCTGCTGGCGCGCGCCGCAGCCTGCACCGAATGACTCCGGGTCGCATCGAGACGATCGGGCCGAGGCAAAGCCGCTCGTCATCGAAATGCGCCACGGCGGCGTTCCGCCGGCCGCCGGGGCTAATAGCCTCCCTGCGCGTCTGGTGGGCGGTAGAAGCGGTGGCGGGTGACCGCGCCGTCGATGATATGGCCGCGCAGGCGCAGGCGCATTTCCTCGGCGCCGGCGGCGGTAGTGCAGACGAGGCGGGTGCCGCCCGATTGCAGAGGCTCGATCGCGCTGATGCTGACGCCTTGCGACAGGCAGATTTGCTTCACCTCGCTCTCGGGGAGCGCGAGATTCATCGCACGGCTCATTCGAAGCCCGGATCGCGCGCGGAGTCCGGATCGCGGGTCCAGGCGCGGATCGCCGTGGCGACCTGTTCATAGCCGGTATCGCTGGCGGTCGCGACGGCGAGCGGGCGGCCGCCGAGTTCGGCGTTTTCAGTGTTGAGGAAGGCGATCGCGGGATCGCGCCCGCCCATCGTCAGGAAGGCGAGCTGGCTGATATCGCCCTGTCGCCGCGCATCGTCGCGGGGCAGCGGGGTACGCTTTTGCCGGAAGAAGCTGTTCGAGCGCGTCCTGGCGGGGGTCGCGCTCTCGTCGATGACTGTCGGGTCGGCGGGGCTCGTTTCGGGATTCATGGCGCGCGGCTCCTCCTTGTAAGCGGGAGCGCGCAAGTCTCTCAGTCGCGGCGGCCTACGAAGAACGCGTGCCGCGATAATATATATATGGGGCGCCGCGGGGACATTGTAAGGCGCCGCCGGGGAATAGCTCTCCGGCGGTGCGCTTTCGCCTGAGCGATCTCCCCGACGGGCGGGCGGCGGTCGCGCGCGCCTCCACTACCGCGAAGCGGTGAAGGGGCTGACTTCTACGCGCCGTTGGCGGCGCTGAGGATCGCCCGCACACTCGCCGTCGCGACGTCGGTGTCGAGTCCGCAGCCGAACAGGCTTTTCCCGTCCGCGGTGCGGCATTCGACATAGGCGGCGGCCTGCACATTGCTGCCCTGGCCGATCGCGTGCTCGCTGTAATCGACGATGTCCATGATCGGGCCGCCGCTTTCGGCCAGCGCGGCGATGACGCTGCTCATCAGGCCGTTGCCGCGGCCGCTGACGCTGCGCGCCGTGCCGTCGATGGTGAGCTTGCCGGCGAAGATGCGGTCGGGGCCGCTGTGCGTTTCGGACCAGTCGACGAGCTGAAAGCGCTTGCCTGTCGTGACCAGATAGGCGTGGTCGAAGGCGCCCCATATATCTTCGGCGCCGAGTTCGCGGCTGGTCTGGTCGGCGAGCGCCTGGACGACATGGCTGAAGCTCGCCTGCATTTTCTTGGGCAGTTTCAGCCCCTTGTCCTGTTCGAGCACCCAGGCGACGCCGCCCTTGCCCGACTGGCTGTTGACGCGGATCACCGCTTCGTAGCTGCGGCCCAAATCGGCGGGGTCGATGGGGAGGTAAGGGACTTCCCAGCGCTCGTCATTCTGGCGCTCGCGCGCGGCGAAGCCTTTCTTGATCGCGTCCTGATGGCTGCCCGAGAAGGCGGTGTAGACGAGCTCGCCGCCATAGGGGTGGCGCGGGTGGACGGGCAGGTTGTTGCAATATTCGACCGTCTGGATGACCTCGTCGATGTTCGAGAAGTCGAGCTGTGGGTCGACGCCCTGCGTGTACATGTTGAGCGCGATAGTGACGAGGCAGGTGTTGCCGGTGCGCTCGCCATTGCCGAACAGGCAGCCCTCGACGCGGTCGGCGCCCGCGAGCAGGCCGAGCTCGGCCGCCGCGACGCCGGTGCCGCGGTCGTTGTGGGTGTGCAGACTGATGATCGCCTTGTCGCGGCCGGGCAGATTCTTGCCGAAATATTCGATCTGGTCGGCATAGATGTTCGGCGTCGCCGCCTCGACCGTCGCGGGGAGGTTGAGGATGATCGGCTTGTCGGTGGTGGGCTGCAATATGTCCATCACCGCCTCGCAGCAGGCGATGCTGAAATCGAGCTCGGCGGTCGAGAAGGTTTCGGGGCTGTATTCGAACCGCCAGTCGGTGCCGGGCAGGCGCGCGGCATTGTCGCGGAGCTGCTTGGCGCCGTCGATCGCGATCTGTTTGATCTCGGCCATTTCCATGCCGAAGACGATCTTGCGCCACGCGGGGCTGACCGCGTTATAGACGTGGACGATCGCGGTCTTCGCGCCCGCGAGGCTGTCGAAGCTGGTGCGGATGAGGTCGGCGCGGCTCTGGGTCAGCACCTGCGGGGTGACGTCGTCGGGGATGCGGCCATCGCGGACGAGGTTCTGGATATAGTCGAAGTCGGTCGCGCCGCTGGCGGGGAAGCCGACCTCGATCTCCTTGAATCCGCATTTGACGAGCAGGTCGAAGAAGCGCGTCTTTTTCTCGGCATCCATCGGGTCGATCAGCGACTGGTTGCCGTCGCGCAGGTCGGTCGAGAGCCAGATCGGTGCCTTGGTAGTGACGCGGCCGGGCCATTCGCGGTTCGCGAGCGGAACCTGCGGGAAAGCGGAATATTTCGCGGACGGATCGCGGAGCATGGTCATGATGGTAAAACTTCTTCCGGTGGTTGCGCTGCTTGTCGATCGGACCCTTGAGCGGGTGGCCGCGACTAGCGCGCAGCCAGTGTCACGCCCAAGGGCGTGTAAGTCGCAGAAGAAGAAGGGCGTTGCCGCGCATGGCCGTTCCAGTGACGCAAAATGTCACGCTTTGCAAGGGGGGAGTGTGAAAATTGCGCGAGAATGGTCCTGCACCGCGTGCCCACCCCGCTACGACTAGCGCGTCTGCGGCGCGGCAAGTCTCGCCCCCCTCCCGCTTGCGGGAGGGGTTGGAGGTGGGCGGCTTCGGGCGCTAACCCGTCACCCATTCCACCTTCGGATCGCCAAAATCGACGACGTCGGCGAGTTCGCGGACGTTGGGATAGCCATAGCCGACGAGGTTGATGAAGGTCTGGATATTGAGCGCGAGCGGCGCGGCCTTCATCGGCACGGGGGCGGCGTTGTTGCGGAAATTATTGTTGCAATAGATGAGGATCGGCCGGCTCGGGTCGGCGCCGATCACCGCGGCCAAGCTCTCGGCGGTGAAGTCGGTGAGCGGCAGGTTCACCGCGCCCTTGATATGGCCGCGCGCGAAGGCGTCTTTCGAGCGGGCGTCGAGGAGCAGGGTGCCGGGTTTGGCGGCCTCGGCCTTGAACGCGTCGAAGGCGATGAGGCGGGTGGCGCGCGTCGGGGCGACGCTGGCGGTCAGCGCCTGGAAGGCTGGATAGTCGATTTGGGGATTGGCCTGCGCGAAGGCGGGCGTTGTTGTGAGGGCGAGAGCGAGAAGCAGGGTGCGCATAATGATCCTCCCTTGAATGACGGGAGGCTACGCCGCGCTTGCTGGCTCTGCGATGAACCGAAAATATCGCCGGACCGCGAGATATCCCGCGGCCCGGCGCAGTACAGGGGGACCGGAAAGGGGAGGGGTCAGGCGGCTTCGCTTTCGTCGTCGTCCCATGGTTCGAAAACCTCGTCCTCGATCAGATTGTGGACCGCGTGGACGCGCACGCCGATGACCCAGTCTTCGAGCGGGCCTTCCCATGCGGCTTCGATCTCGGTGAGTGCTTCAGCGGCCTCTGCCGGACGGTCGCCGACGAGGTCGAAATCCTGCACGCCGTCTTCGGGCGGGGTGATGTAGACATGCGGGTCGAGCCGGACATTGGCCCAGCCGGTGGTGGGAGCAAGACCCTCGGCCTCGACGATTAGCAGCGGGTTTTCCTCGTCGCCGTCGATCGAGGCGTTCACTTCGACAATTTCGCGTACCAGTTCGCTCATCACATGGCTCCTGTACGAAAAGGGGCGGAACCCGCGAAGGTCCCGCCCTGTTCATACGCGGTGCGTGTGACAGATTGGCGTGAGCGGCTTACTGCTTTTCGAACGCGGCGTGGATTTCGAGTTCGACCGCGTCGCTGACGTAGGGAATGCCCATCGACACGCCGAAATCGCTGCGCTTGATCGTGGTTTCGGCCTGGAAACCGATGGTTTCCTTCTTGTTCATGCCCATGCCCGCACCGTGGAAATCGACGTCGAGCGTGACGGGCTTGGTCACGCCGTTGAGCGTCAAATTGCCGGTGACCTTGGCTTCGTCGCCATCGCTGCCCGGGACGACGCTGGTCGAGACGAATTTGGCGTCGGCGGGGGCGGCGCCGAAGAAGTCGGGCTTGCCGCCATCCTTGCCGGCGCGGAGCAGGTGGCTGGTCAGGCCGGCGCTGGCGGTCGTGACCTTCGATACCGGGATCGTGACATCGACCTTTGCCGCGGCGAGGTTTGCGGGATCGATGACGAGCGTGCCGGTCACGTCGCCGAAGATGCCGGTATATTTGCTGAAGCCGAGGTGATCGACTTCCCAGACGACCATCGTGTGGCCGGCGTCGGCGGCGTAGGTGCCCGCGGTGACGCGCGTCTTGTCGGGCGCGCCGGGGGCGGAGCCGCCCTGGGCGAGGACGATCGGGGTCGCTACGACGGCGAGTGCGAGGGCGGCGAGGGGGACGATGCGACGCATGAGGAAGTCTCCTGTTGGGGAAGGCTCAGGCTATGCGAACGGGCGGGGCCGCGTCAATAAGCTCCGGGGAAACACAATGTTTCCCGCCGGTCCCTATTCTAGGGCGCGCGGCGCGCCTCGAACCATTCGCGCATCGCCGCGGCGGCGCAGCCGGTGAAGCCGTAGCTGCCGACGGGCGAGCAGCTGCCCGGGCGGGTGGCGCGGGCGACATTGTCATAGCCCTCGACCGCCGAGGCCCAGCTGCCGCCGCCGGCGGGAACATCTTCCTTCAGCTCCTCGCGCAGTTCCTTGGGCACGCGGTAGCGTTCGGTTTCGGGTTGCTGCGCGCAGACGACGATCTCGTCGCCTTTGGGTTCGGGGCACGGTTCGTCGCCATAGGTGTAGAGGACCGAGGTGCGCTGCGGCGGCTGGCCCGACTGGGCAAGCGAGCTGTCATTCTGTGCCAGTGCGGGCGCGGCGAAGGCGAGCGCCGCGAAGAGGGGGAGGAGGAGGCCGGTTTTTTTCGTCATCTCGATCGCGTTCCCAGACCCCGTATCCCCTGCGGCGCAGATTGCTGTGCAGAGATGAACCTAAGCCGAACTGCTGCCGTAACCCTTTGCGCTTTCGGCGCGAACTGGGATGCGACGGGGGCCGGCACGGGGTCGTTCCCCCTCCAGATGGAGATGAAATGTGAAAAACCAAGCCCTGTTCCTGATGCTCGCCGCGGTGGTCGCGCCGCTGTCGCTCGCGGCCTTTACCCCGCATGCCTATGCCGCGCCGGTCTATGTCGGGGTCGAAGGCGGCCATGTCGCGGTCAGCGGTTATGACGCGGTCAGCTATTTCGAGGAGGGCGGTGTGCCGGTGAAGGGCGATGCCGCGTTCGCCGTCTAGCATGACGGTGCAGTCTATCATTTCGCGAGCGCCGAACATGCGGCGCGCTTTGCCGCCGATCCCGCGGCGTTCATGCCGCAATATGGCGGGCATTGCGCGTGGGCGATGTCGCGCGGCTATCTGGCGCCGGGCGATCCGCTGCAATATGCGGTCGTGGGCGGCAAGCTGTACCTCAACTTCAACGCCGAGGTGAAGGCGAAGTGGGACAAGGACCGCGCGGGCTTCATCGCGGCGGCGGAGAAGAATTGGGCGGTGATCCCGGCCGATGCGAAGTTTGGCGGTTGACCCGGCTTTGGGGTGGGGAGCGGACGTTCGCTACCGCTCCTGTTCCCCGGCGAAGGCCGGGGCCCAGAGCATTAGAAAGCAGACGTCTGCTGGTTGCGCCCTGGACCCCGGCCTTCGCCGGGGTACGGTAACTTCTGGTTGAGTGTTGCCCTCTTGCTAAAGGCTGTCGAGCGACGCCGCGATTGCACCCCATACCTGCGCCAGTTCCTCCGCCGTGATGCAATAGGGCGGCATGACATAGAGCGTGTTGCCGAGCGGGCGGAGCAGGACGCCGTGGTCGCGATAGAAGGCGATCAGGCGCGGCGCGAGGTTCGAGAGATAGCCGCTGTCGGGGACGGTGATGTCGAGCGCGGCGATGGTGCCGAGGCGGCGCGGGTTGGCGATCCGCGGGTCGTGGGTGAGCAGCGAGAGATGCGCGGCCTGCGCGTCGGCGAGCGCGTCGATGCGTTGCTGGACGGGCTCGTCGCGCCAGATTTCGAGATTGGCATTGGCGGCGGCGCAGGCGATCGGGTTCGCGGTGTAGCTGCTCGAATGATAGAAGGTCTTGGCGCGGTCGGTCGAGAAATGGGCGGCGAAGATCGGTTCGATGCAGAGCGTGGCCGCGAGCGGGAGCGCGCCGCCGGTCAGGCCCTTCGACAGGCAGACGATATCGGGGATAACGCCCGCCTGATCGCAGGCGAAGCGGGTGCCGGTGCGGCCCCAGCCGGTCATGACCTCGTCGGCGATGAAGAGGACGCCGTGGCGGGCGCAGATCGCGCGCATCTCGGCGAGCACCCATGCGGGATAGATGAGCATGCCGCCGGCGCCGAGGATCAGCGGTTCGACGATGAAGGCGGCGGGTTTGGCGGAGCAGGCGGCTTCGAGCGCGTCGAGCGTCGCTTGTTCCAAGCCTTCGTGGGGGAAGGGGATGGTGTCGACGTCGAACAGCAGCGGCTGCCAGGCGCGGTTGTAGACGCCGCGTTCGCCGACCGACATCGTGCCGATCGTGTCGCCATGATAGCTATGTTCGAGGACGAGGATGCGGTTGCGCGGCTCGCCGATGTTATACCAGTAACCGAGCGCCATCTTGAGCGCGACCTCGACGCTGGTCGAGCCCGAGTCCGAGAAAAAGACGCGGGTGAGCGGGTCGGGGGTGATGCGGATCAGTTCGGCGGCGAGGGTCTCGGCGGGCTCGTGCGTCCAGCCGGCGAAGATGAGCTGGTCGAGCTTTTCGGACTGGTCGCGGATCGCGGCCATGATGCGCGGGTGCGTATGGCCGTGGGTGGTAACCCACCAGCTCGAGATCGCGTCGATCCAGCTGTTGCCGTTTGTGTCATAGAGGCGCGCGTCTTTTGCGTGGCTGATCAGCGGGATGGGGTCGCCGAGACCGTGCTGGGTGAAGGGGTGCCAGACGGGGGATTGGTTCATGGTGATCTTCTACCTCGTCATTCCCGCGAAGGCGGGAATCCCGCTTCTTGGCCATCCGCTCAAAGAAAAGCGGGATCCCCGCCTTCGCGGGGACGACGGAAAAGTCAAACGAAGTCGGCGAGGTCGAAGTTCGCGCTGAACGCGGCGGCGAGGGTTTCGCGTGTCAGCGGATCGATGATTGGCAAGCGGCCCAGGCGGCGGACACGCGAAATATCGGAGATGATCGCCTCGCTGTCCTCCACCGCGTCGCCGAGGAAGGCGAGGCCGTGGATCGGCACATTGCGGGCGCGTAATGCCTCGATCGTGAGCAGGCTGTGGTTGATCGTGCCGAGGCTGGTGCGCGCGCAGACGATGACGGGGATTTGCCAGCGCGCGAAGAGGTCCGCGTAGAGGGTGGTGCGCGTGACGGGGACGAGCGCGCCGCCGGCGCCTTCGACGATCAGGTCGCCGGGGGGCGGGGTCAGCGTTTCGACGTCGATGTTAACGCCGTCAATTTCGGCGGCGCGATGCGGTGAGGCGGGGGTGACGAGGCGGCAGGCTTCGGGGATGATCGATCCTCCCTGCGGCGAAGCTGTGGGGAGGTGGCGGCCCGCAGGGCCGACGGAGGGGCTATGGCGCGAGGTCGCTGGCCCCTCCACCACTCGCTTCGCGAACGGTCCCCCTCCCCATGGCTTCGCCACAGGGAGGAATTTGGCGACGGTTTCGCTGTCGGTTTCGTCTTCGAGGCCCGCCTGGATCGGCTTCCAGTAAGGCGCGCCGGTCGCGCCCGCGAGCGCGGCGGAAAAGACCGTCTTGCCGATGCCGGTGTCGGTGCCGGTGACGACGAAGCGCGTCATGTCGCGGCCATGGCTTCGGCGAGCGCGTCGGCCATATCGTCGATGTTAGCCTCGTCAACATTGAGCGTGATCGCGATGCGGAGGCGGGCGGTGCCCGGTGCCACCGTCGGCGGGCGGATGCCGCGGATGTCGAAGCCCGCGCCCTGCAATTGGCCCGCGATGCGCATCGTGCGGTCGTTGTCGCCGATGATCACGGGCAGGATCTGGGTGCCGCTGGCGGGGATGCCCAAGGGGACGAGGCGTTCGGCGGCGTGGCGGACGAGGCTGTGGAGGCGCGCCTGCCGCTCGGGCTCGTTCGCGACGATCTCGATCGCCTGGCGGACGAGCCAGGCCATCAGCGGCGAGGGCGCGGTCGAGAAGATGAAGGGGCGGCCGCGGTTGACGATGAAGTCGGTGGCGATCGCGGGGGCGCAGAGCAAGGCGCCTTCGGCGCCCAAGGCCTTGCCGCAGGTGTGGAGGGTGATCAGATTGTCGCGGCGCGCGAGGCCGTGCGCGAGGCCGGCGCCGCCGAGGCCGAAAACGCCGGTCGCGTGCGCCTCGTCGACCACGAGTATGGCGTCGTGGCGGTCGGCGACGGCGGCGAGATCGGCGAGCGGGGCGCGGTCGCCGTCCATGCTGTAGAGGCTTTCGACCGCGATCCATGGCGTGCCCGCGCCGCCGCCCGCGCGCCAGCGGGTGATGATGTCGTCGAAGGATTGCGCATCGTTGTGCGCGGCGGCGCTGGTCCCGGCGCGGCCGAGCTTCATGCCGTCGTGCGCGCTGGCGTGGATCAGCTCGTCGTGGACGACGAGGTCGGGCCGCTGGGGCAGCGTGGCGAAGAGCGCGGCGTTGGCGGCGAAGCCGGTCGGGAAGAAGAGCGCGGCCTCGCTGCCATAATGGCGCGCGGCATGGGCTTCGAGCGCCTCATGCTCGGCGTGATTGCCGCGGAGCAGGCGCGAGCCGCCCGAGCCGGCGGGAAGGCCGCGCTCGATCCCCGCCGCGAGTGCATCGCGAAGCGCCGCGGAATCGGCGAGGCCGAGATAGTCGTTCGACGCGAAATCGCGGCCGGCGCGCGGAGCGAGGGCGCGGCGGCGGCTCTCGCGTGCGAGGGCGTCGAGGTTCTTGCGGTGGGTGTCGAAGGGAGAGTTCGGCATGCGCGCTCCCTAAAGCGAAAGTCGGCAAGAACAAGGCCGTTCGTGCTGAGCCTGTCGAAGGACCGTTCCTCTCTTCAGTCGTCGCAGAAGAAAGGACGGTACTTCGACAAGCTCAGCACGAACGGAAAATAGGGATCGCGGTTTAATTCTTCGATTTGTCGACGAGCTGGTTCTTGGCGATCCACGGCATCATCGCGCGCAGTTCAGCGCCGGTCTTTTCGAGCTGATGCGCGGCGGCGGCCTTGCGGCTCGCCTTCAGTTCGGGCTGGCCGGCCTGGTTGTCGAGGACGAAGTCCTTGACGAAGCGGCCCGACTGGATGTCGGCGAGGACGCGCTTCATTTCGGCCTTGGTTTCGTCGGTGATGATGCGCGGACCCGTTTTGATGTCGCCATATTCGGCGGTGTTCGAGATCGAATAGCGCATGTTCGCGATGCCGCCTTCATAGAGGAGGTCGACGATCAGCTTGGTTTCGTGGAGACATTCGAAATAGGCCATTTCGGGGGCGTAGCCCGCCTCGACCAGCGTTTCGAACCCGGCCTGGATCAGGTGGGTGATGCCGCCGCAGAGCACCGCCTGTTCGCCGAAGAGGTCGGTTTCGCACTCTTCCTTGAACGTCGTCTCGATGATGCCGCTGCGGCCGCCGCCGACAGCACTCGCGTAGCTGAGGGCGAGCGCCTTGGCATAGCCGTTGCCCGACGAACCCGCGCCCTGCGCTTCCTGTGCGACCGCGATCAGGCAGGGGACGCCGCCGCCCTTCTGATATTCGCTGCGGACGGTGTGGCCGGGGCCCTTGGGCGCGACCATGAAGACGTCGATGTCGGGGCGCGCGTCGATCAGGCCGAAATGGATGTTGAGGCCGTGCGCGAAGGCGAGCGCGGCGCCGGGCTTCATGTTCGGGCCGATGTCGTCGGCGTAGATTTTCGCCTGATGCTCGTCGGGGGCGGCGATCATGATCACGTCGGCCCATTCGGCGGCTTCCTTGTTCGAAAGCACCTTGAAGCCCGCGGCTTCGGCCTTTTTGGCGGTCGCCGAACCGGGGCGGAGCGCGATCGCGACCTCTTTCACGCCGCTGTCGCGCATATTCTGCGCGTGCGCGTGGCCCTGGCTGCCATAGCCGACGACGGCGACCTTCTTGCCCTTGATCAGATCCTGGTCGGCGTCGCGATCGTAATAAACCTGCATGTCATTCTTTCCTGTCAGTTTTATCGTCACCCTGAACTTGTTTCAGGGTCCATGGCCGAAAGACGCGGCCTCGGGCCATGGATGCTGAAACAAGTTCAGCATGACGAATGATTGAACGGTAACTCTAAAACTCTAAAGCGCCTCCGACCCGCGGGCGATGGCGACGACGCCGGTGCGGCCGACCTCGACCAGCCCACATTCGCGCATCAGCGCGATGAAGCGGTCGATCTTGTCGCTGTTCCCGGTGATTTCGAAGATGAAGCTGGTCAGCGTCGTGTCGACGACCTTGGCGCGGAAGACGTCGGCCATGCGCAGCGCTTCGATGCGCTTGTCGCCGGTGCCCGCGACCTTCACCAGCGCGATTTCGCGCTCGACATGCGCCTCGCCCGCGTCGTTGAGGTCGATGACCTTGTGGACGGGGACGAGCCGGTCGAGCTGCGCGATAATCTGGTCGATGATCGGCGGCGGTCCCGAGGTGACGATGGTGATGCGCGACAGCGCGTGATCGGCGGTAATATCGGCCACCGTCAGGCTTTCGATATTATAGCCGCGCGCGGTGAACAGCCCGGTGATCTTGGCGAGCACCCCGGCCTCGTTATCGACGGTGATGGCGAGCACATGGCGCTCGCCGGCTTCGGTTTTGATTTTCATGGGGCACACCTTCCCCTCTCCCCTTGCGGGAGAGGGTTGTGAAGACTTGGCAGCTTGCTGCCTGGTCGGAGCTGGGTGAGGGGTATGCGCGCCAAAGGCGCGCGCGGCCTGAAGGGCCGCTCCCCCTCTCTAAGACTTGCTAGGCAACGAGTTGCCGAGCCAAGTCTTTTCTCCCCCTCCTGGGGGGAGAAGATTGAAGTAGCCATCATCACACCAGTGCCTTGGCTTCGTCGTCCATCGTGCCGGTGACGTCGCTCGGCTGGAGGAGCATTTCGGTGTGCGCAGCGCCCGAGGGGATCATCGGGAAGCAGTTGGCGAGCTGCGCGACGCGGCAGTCGACGATCACCGGACCCGGGGTGTTGATCATCGTCTGGATACCGTCCTCGAGCTCACCGAGATTGTCGATGCGCAGGCCCGTCCAGCCGTACGCGTCGGCGAGCTTCACGAAATCGGGCAGGCTGTCCGAATAGCTGTTCGAATAGCGGCTTTCATAGGTCAGTTCCTGCCACTGGCGGACCATCCCCATCCATTCATTGTTGAGGATGAAGATCTTCACCGGCAGGCGGTACTGGCTGACCGTGCCCATTTCCTGGATGTTCATCTGCAGGCTGGCTTCGCCCGCGATGCAGATGACGAGGCGGTCGGGGTGCGCGATCTGCGCGCCGACCGAGGCGGGGAAGCCGTAACCCATCGTGCCGAGCCCGCCGCTGGTGAGCCAGCGGTTCGGCGCCGCGAAGCCGAAATGCTGCGCCGCCCACATCTGGTGCTGGCCGACCTCGGTGGTGATGATCGGGTCCATGCCGCGGGTCGCGTCGAACAGCGCCTTCACCGCGCGCTGCGGCATGATTTCGGCGGCCGGGTCCTTCTTTTCGGGGAAGTCGAGGCAGCGCGTCGCGCGCCAGCCGTCGATGCGGCGCCACCATTCGCCCAGGTCGCGGCCGTTGTGGCCGGCCGCCTGCCAGCCCGCGATGATCGCATCGAGCGCGCGGCCGGCGTCGCCGACGATCGCAAGGTCGACGGGCACGATCTTGTTGATCGAGCTGCGGTCGATATCGATGTGGATCTTCTTCGATTCGGGCGAGAAAGCGTCGAGACGCCCCGTCACGCGGTCGTCGAAGCGCGCGCCGACCGCGATGATCAGGTCGGCGCGGTTCATCGCCATATTGGCCTCGTAAGTGCCGTGCATGCCGAGCATACCGAGCCATTTCTCGTCGTCCGACGGGAAGGCGCCGAGGCCCATCAGGGTCGAGGTGACGGGCGCGCCGGTGAGCGCGACGAGCTGGCGCAGCGCCGCGCTCGCATCGGGGCCGGCGTTGATCACGCCGCCGCCGGTGTAGAAGATCGGGCGCTCGGCGGCGGCGATCATCGCGACGGCGGCGGTGATCGCGTCGGCATCGGGTTCGACCTGCGGGCGATAGCTTTTGTGCGCGATCTTTTCGGGGATCACATATTGGCCGGTCGCGACCTGCACATTCTTGGGGATGTCGATCACGACCGGGCCGGGGCGGCCGTGCGTCGCGATATGGAACGCCTCGTGCATGATCGGGCCGAGGCGGTCGGGGTCCATCACCAGATAATTATGCTTGGTGCAGTGGCGCGTGATGCCGACGGTGTCGCATTCCTGGAACGCGTCGGTGCCGATCAACGCGGTCGACACCTGACCCGTCAGCACGACCATCGGGATGCTATCGAGCAAAGCGTCGGTGATGCCGGTGACGGCATTGGTCGCGCCGGGGCCCGAGGTGACGAGCACGACGCCGGGCTTGCCGGTCGAGCGCGCATAGCCCTCGGCCGCGTGCGTCGCCGCCTGTTCGTGGCGGACGAGGATGTGCTTGATCGTCGGGTGTTTGTAGAGCGCGTCATAGATCGGAAGGACCGCGCCGCCCGGATAGCCGAACACTGTATCGACCCCGAGGTCGACCAGCGCCTGAACCACCATGTCGGCACCACTCATTTCCGTCACGACGAAACTCCTTCCAGACACAAAAAGGCAGCGCCTTGTGCGCTGCAACAGGGTGCGGGCAATAGGTGTATGATTCTAACCTGTCAACAGCTTATCACGCAATATTATTGCTAATTCCCTGATAGAATCGATGTTTAATGACTCGGTGTGGCGCGGCCAGTCGGCGGGGGGTTGATTGCGGAACCACGTATATTGGCGCTTTGCATATTGGCGCGTTGCCGCCTGCGTCAGCTCGAGCGCTTCGGCGCGGGTGATGTCTCCGCCGAGGTGGCTGGCAATCTGAGGGATCCCGATCGCGCGCATCGCGGGAAGGTCGGGGTCGAGACCGCGCGCGAGCAGGGCTTCGGCCTCTTCGACCGCGCCATGGTCGAACATCTGGACGAGGCGCGCGTCGCAACGCTCGCGGAGCCAGTCGCGCGGCGGCAGGAGGATCAGCGGGGCAAGCGCGATGTCGTCGGCGATGCCGCCCTCGATCGCTCGCTGCCAGTCGGCGAGGGTGCGGCCGGTCGAGCGCACGACTTCGAGCGCGCGCGCGACGCGGGTGGTGTCGGCTGGGTTCAGGCGGGCGGCGGCGTCGGGATCGGCCGCGGTGAGCGCGGCATGGGCGTCGGCAACGGGAAGCGCGCGGACGGCCTCGCGAATATCGGGATCGATCTCGGGCACCGGCGCGATGCCGTGGAGCAGCGTGCGCATGTGAAGGCCGGTGCCGCCGACGAGGACCGGGATCTGCCCCGCGGCATGCGCGCCCGCGATCACGCCGCGCGCCTCGTCGGCCCAGCGCACGGCATTATGCGCTTCGGCGGCGTCGATATGGCCGAAGAGGCGGTGGGGTATGCCGTCCATCTCTGCGTCGGTCGGGCGTGCCGAGAGGATGCGAAGGTCGGCATAGACCTGGCTCGCGTCGGCGTTGACGACGAGTGCGCGCGCGCCTGTCTCGGAAAGAGATTTTGCGAGTGCGACCGCCAAAGCGCTCTTGCCGCTGGCGGTGGGTCCGGCGATAAGTGCCACGGGCAGCCGCGCTTTGGCGGTCGAGAAAGAAGGAGATGCCATGTTCGTCGCGACGCTGATAGCAGCCGGAAAGCTGACCGACGAGGTGGTTCGCGAAGCGATCGACCGGCTGGCGGCGACGGGGCATGACGTCGGCG
>NZ_DATFFD010000141.1:0-5888 GCF_035250425.1 Sphingopyxis sp. | reverse complement strand
CCGCGAAACTTCGCGCCGACGGGATGCCGGTTGCCCCCGTTCCGTTGGTGCTGCTCGTTCACGGCGGCCCCTGGCTTCGCGACGATCTGGCCTTCGATCCGCAGCACGCCTGGCTCGCCGACCGCGGCTATGCGGTGCTGTCGGTGAACTTTCGCGCGTCGGGGGGCTTTGGCAGCGACTTCATGGCGAAGGGCGACCGGAAATGGTCGGAAACGATGCACGGCGACCTGCTCGACGGCGTGCTATGGGCGATCGACAAGGGGGTGACCGCGAAGGACCGCGTCGCGGTGATGGGGCTGTCCTATGGCGGCTATTCGACGCTCGTGTCGCTGAGTTTCACGCCCGACACTTTCCAGTGCGGCGTCGACCTTGCGGGGCCGAGCAATCTGGTGCGGCAAGTCGCGTCGATGCCCGACTGGTGGACCTGGCAGCGTCCGCAGTTCGTCAACCGCGTGGGCGACCCGGCGACAAAGGAAGGTGCGGCGGACCTGATGCGACGCTCGCCGATCGCGCGCGTCGATGCGATTTCAAAGCCGCTGCTTGTCACCAACGGCGCCAACGACCCGCGCATCTTTCCCAGCCAGTCGGAAGAGATTGTCGATGCGCTGAAGGCGCGCGGCAAGCCGGTGACCTATGCCTTTTACCCCGACGAGGGTCACGTCTATGCGAAAGACGCGACGAACATCTCCTTCGCGGCGATCGCCGAGCATTTCCTGTCGAAATGCCTCGGCGGTCCTGCCGAGCCTTATGGCGACGATCTCGCCGGGTCGCAGGTCGAACTGAAGACCGGCGCCGGCCTTGTCCCCGGTCTCGAGCGGGTGCTTGCGGATGGGACGAAATGAGGGGTCGCCAGGGCTCGCCCAGATATCTCGCCAAAGATTGCGGGTGAGACGACAGCGGTCAATCGGGACCGCCGCGCGCTAACGGGCGGGCGGCGGATATTCGAGCGTCATGGTCGATGCGGCGGCCTTGTGTATCGCGCCGGGCGAAAGATCGATCTTTTTGAGCTCGTTGGTCTCGTGCATCATCGTCTGGTCGGCGAGATGCGGATTCCCCTTGCCGTCGGGATCGATGAACAGATTCTGGCCGCCCGCATCGATCACCGAATAGAGCGCGCGCCGGTCGGCGCCGATTTCCATCAAGCCGACCCAGCTTTCGCCGCCATTGTGCGGCGCCATCGTCGGGCCGAGGCGCAGAACCGCCGACAGGCGATGCTCGGGATAATCCTCCGCCATTTGCGGACGCTCGGGCGTCTCCAGCGACGCGTCGAAATATTTCCAGAAGACCGGCTGTTTCCATTCGGCCATATCCTTGCCGGGAAAGCGCGGTTTGACCTCGGCGATCGTCGCCTTGATCGTGTCGATCATCATCGCGGTGCGGTCGCGCCCGTTGAAATAGTCGACGCCCAGTGGCGCGCCCGCCGTCTTACCCTGAAACGCACGCAGCAACAGGCTCGATTGATAGGTCAGGTAGCGGCCCTCATCGATCGTCTTCCACCAGTCATCCATATCGTCGCCGAACAGCGTTTTCGGCGCAGTCTGGAGCCAGGCCCGGTAGAGCGTCAGCCCCGGATTGTCGTAGCGCTGATCACCGTCGCGGTCCTGATAGAGTCCATTGAAGCCGAGCATATATTCGCCCGCGCGCTTCACTTCGGGGTCGTCGCTCGCCGCGATCGCGGCCCGGATATAGGGCGCGAAAAAGTCGGGCGCCGCCTGATTGCGATCGACCGCGCCGAGCGCGTTGAAGATCTTGCCGTTGAACTCGCGCATGTCGAGCAGGGTCAGCGACTGGCCCGCCTTCGCGAGCCGGTCGCCGAGCCAAGTGCGGAAGGTCGCGCCGATGCGGGCATTGTCGCCCTCCTGCGACCAACCCGTCGCCTTGCTGTTCCATGACATGAAATAGCCCTGGCGGGGGTTGATCATGTGCGGCTTTTCCGCAGGGGTCAGAAAGCCGGTCCATTCATATTCGCCGGTGCCGGGCGTCGGCAGCCGCGGGTCGACGCCGGCCGCCTTCTTGGGGAGCGCACCCGCTTCGAAATAGGCGATCGTGCCATCCTCGCCGCCATAGCAGGCGCCGAGATTCCAGCCGAGCCGGTCGACCCCCTTGGCCTTGAATTCGGCCAGGCTCTTGGCGCGGCCCATTTCGGCAAAGGCGACCCATGTGTCGAGTTCGCGGCCGTGGACGCCCATCTGCTGCGAAAAAGCGGTGCCGTTTTCGACATCCCATGCGATCACCGGGCCGTGGATCGTCCACGCGACCTCGTGCGTGAAGGGCGTACCGTCCTTGACCTTAAAGGTTTCGGTGCGGTGCTCCATCGTCTTCCAGGCACCCTTGTACCAATATTCGTACCGGTTTTTGGGATTGAGCTTTTCGGCGAAGGTGGTGCCGGCCTCGCTGCTGCCCGACACCAGCAGCCAGCCGTGCTGCGCGCCGCGCCCCATTGTCGGGACGCCCCAGCCGGTCGAGCCGAAGCCCGCATTGTCGAAGCCGCCCCCTTTAAGATGGATTTCGGGGCCGTCGGCCGTGGCCTCCAGCATCAGCACCTTTCCGCTCGCCGATTTTTCGGGGCCGATGACCATGCAGCGGCTTGCGCCTTTCACCGGTTCGGTGGGCTTCGTCTGCGCCGTCGCCACCGCCACATTGCGATGGGGGGCCAGTTGCGCCGGGGCGAGGACGGGGACGGGGATCGGCCGGGCCGGGGCAAGATCGTCGCCCGCGGGGATGGTGGTCGGGGAATCGGGATCGGAGATCGGCACGACGTCGTTGAAGATCGCCCACGCCTTCTCCTGACCGTAGCGTGCGGTCATCGCCTTCAGAAATTCGAGGTTGCGGATTTCATAAGTGTCGCGTCCCAGCGGCGCTGCGCTGATCAGCGCGAGATATTCGGTGAGGCTCCAGCGCGTCGGCTTGATCCCCCAGCGGATGAATTCGAGCGGGGTCAGCCGCGCGGGGTCGGCATTCACTTCGTCGATACGCTTGTTGATGCCGTCGACCATCGCCTGGATCATCTTGCGATGTTCGGGCGCCAGCGCCGTGTAGCGCTGCATCAGTACGGCGTCCGAAAGCTTCCGGCCGCGCATCATCTTGTCGCCTTCGATCGCCGATTTCCCGACAAGCTCGGCGCGCCGGCCCTGCGTATTGTGCCGCGCGAGTTCCATCGCCGCGAGGCGGTCGTGGGCGATCGCATAGCCCGCGCCGAACATCACGGCATCGGACGTTTCCGCCTGCACATGGGGTACGCCGAAATCGTCGCGGTAGATGCTGGCTTTTTCCTGCGCCGATGCGGGCTGCGCCGCCGCAAGCAGCAATGCGGCGGAACCATGGAACAAGGCGGCAGTCGAACGGCGCATCAAGGCGTCTCCCTAAAACATCTATTTCGGCAGGAATGTCTCGGTCAAGGCGACCCACAGCGCGGCGCCGGTCGGCGAAATACTGTCGTCATAGGCATAGTGCGAATTGTGCAGCATCACCGACCCCGGCCCCTCGTCGCCGTTGCCGAGGAGCAGGAAGCAGCCGGGGACGACGTCGAGGTAGCGCGCGAAATCCTCGCCCCCCATGCCCGGCGCGTCGAGATCGACGAAGCGGTCGGCGCCGACGATGCCGATCGCGATCTCGCGGACCTTGGCATAGAGGCCGGCCGGATTGTGCAGGGCAGGGTAGCCGCGTTCGTAGTGCAACTCCGCCGCCGCGCCGAATGACGCGGCAACGCCGGTCACGATCTCGCGCAGCCGCTGCTCGGTCGCATCCTGGCTCGCGCGCGACAGCGTGCGCACCGTGCCGCCCATGCGCGCCTCGTCGGCGATGATGTTGAACGCCGTGCCCGCCTCGACCTTGCAGATCGATACCACCGCGGCGTCCATCGGATCGGTATTGCGCGCGACGATGCTTTGCACCGCGACGATGATCTGCGCGGCGACCAGCACAGGATCGACCGTCAGGTGCGGGCGCGCGGCGTGGCCCCCCCTGCCGGTGACGACGATCTCGAACTTGTCGGCGGCGGCATAGAGCGCGCCCGCGCGCCCTGCGAGCTTGCCCGCGGCGATGCCCGGGCGATTGTGGATGCCGAAGATGGCGTCCATCGGGAAGCGCTCGAACAATCCGTCGCGGATCATCGCGCTCGCGCCGCCGTCGGGGTCGCCTCCCGGGCCCTGATAGCCCAGCGATTCCTCGGCGGGCTGGAAGATCAGGTGCACCGCGCCATCGAAATTGCGCGTCGCGGCGAGATATTTTGCGGCGCCGAGCAGCATCGTCGTATGCCCGTCGTGGCCGCAGGCGTGCATTACGCCCGGGGTACAGGATTTATGATCGGACTCGGTGAGCTCGATCATCGGCAGCGCGTCGATGTCGGCGCGGATGCCGATCGCGCGGTTCGACCCGCCGGCGCGGACCGTTGCGACGATGCCGGTGCCGCCGATGCCCGTGTGAACCGCGTCGACCCCAAAGCTTTCGAGCAGGTCGAGGATGAAGCGGACCGTGCCCTGTTCGTGAAAGCCGAGTTCGGGATGCCGGTGGATGTGCCGGCGCCAGGCGGTCATGTCTGCTTCGAGCGATTTGAGGTCAACGGACATGGGAACCGACCTCCTGGCGCAGCGGCGAAGTCAGGCTAGGGCCGGTGAGCAGCCGGCCCCAATGCTTATTGGACATGGTTGCATGTTCGGCGGCGGATTTCATCATGCGCTCCCTCACGGCGCGGCGTGCGCCGCGACTTGATAAAAGACCTGTGCGTGCGGGCCGAGCGGGAGGTCGAAGACGACCCAAGCGACGACCATCGTGATCCCCGTCGCCATGAAGCAGAGCGCATAGGGCAGCATCAGCGCGAGCAGCGAGCCGACCCCCATCGACTTGTCCCAGCGCTGGCAGAAGACGAGGACGAGCGGGAAATAGCTCATCAGCGGGGTCATGATATTGGTATAGCTGTCGCCCATGCGATAGGCGGCGGTCGTCATTTCGGGACTGATGCCGAGCAGCATGAACATCGGCACGACCACCGACGACAAGACGCTCCACTTGGCGGTCGATGATCCGATGAACAGGTCCATCGTCGACGACAGCAGCAGCACGCAGACAAGGAGCAGCGGCGCGGGCAGGTTCATGCCCTGCAATTTCTCCGCCCCGCCGATCGCGATAATGGGTCCGATCCCTGACCAGTTGAACATCGCGACGAAATGCGCTGCGAAGAAAACGAAGACGAGATAGGGCGCGATCGTCTTTACACCCTCGCGCATCATCGCAATCACGTCGTTCGAATTTTTGACCGTGCCGGCGGCGCGCCCGAAGACGACGCCGGTGAGCAGGAACAGCAGAAACAGCGCGGCGATCATCGAGCCATAGAGCGGCTGCAACCGGATCGGCCCCTCGGCGCTCTGGTCGATGAATGGCGTATAGCCGGGCCAGAGGCAGAGCGCCGCGAACAGCGCGACGATCAGCAGCGCGGCGACACCGGCGCGGCGAAGCCCCCGCCGCTCGTCGTCGTTGAGGTCGCCTTTTTCCAGATCCGCGCGCAGCTCGTCGTCGATCGCCTCGTTCCACGCGCCGAGGCGCGGTTCGACGATCCGGTCGGTGACGAACCAGATGATCGGGGTGAAAAAGACGACGATGCCGAGGATGAAATACCAGTTGCCGAGCGGGTTCATCGTCCAGCCGGGCTCGACGATGCGCGCGGCTTCCTGTGTGAAGCCGAACAGCAGGACGTCGAGCTGGCCGGGCATGATGTTGCCGGCATAGCCCCCCGACACGGCGGCGAGCGCGGCGGCAATTCCCGCGAGCGGATGACGCCCGACCGATGCGAAAAGGACCGCTGCCATCGGGATGAGCACGACATAGGCGGCGTCGGCGGCGTGGTGCGACACCATGCCCACCACCGCGATGATCGGCGTCATATAGCGGCG
>NZ_DATFFD010000140.1:0-4100 GCF_035250425.1 Sphingopyxis sp. | reverse complement strand
CTCGCACATAGCAGCGCCGCTCCAACCGCGGCAAATATGCGTTTCACCGGACCTTCGCCTCCATGCTTTCGGGCAGCGTGATCGCCGGCAGCGCCGCGGGCGGCGTGCCCTTCGACAGGTCGGCGGGCGCAGGCTTCGCCTCGCTTTGCGGCGTCTTCACATCGGGCAGGTTCAGCGACAGCACGCCGACCTTGTCGAGCACAATCGCGTCGCCCGCGCCGTCCCACAGTATCGGCGGAATGCTGCCGCCCATTGCCGCCGCGATCATGTCGCCGCCCGCGAATTTCGGCGTATACCCGGCCTTGCCATGCTGGTTGCCGCGCACGACGATTTGCCGGGGCAGCGGCTGATATTTCGGGTCCTTATGCTCGTAACGATAGCCGACGATCATCACGTTCGCAGTGCCGTTCTGGTCGAACACATTATCGAAAATCTCGACATTGCGGTTCGCCATGATCAGCACGCCGGTGCCGGTCGGAACGCTCGCGACGATATTGCCCTTGGGCGCGAAATTGGGCGTGCTGTTGTCGTTCACGATATTTTCGAAGACGCGGACATTGTGGCCACCCTGCATCGGCAGGCTGGGCAGGTCGAACACCAATATGCCGCCGGTGTTCTTCGTCGCGACATTGTCGTGGACGTCGGCGTCGTAGCTGTTCTCGATCTCGATGCCCGCGACATTTTCGGTGGCGATCGAATCGCGGACGACGATATTCTTCGACTGGCCGACATAGATGCCCGCGTCCGACGCGCCGCGGACATAGACGCTGTCGATCAGCACGTCGGTGCTTTCGACGGGATAGATGCCGTAAGCGCCGTTGGTTTCCTTCGGCCCCGCGGTCCATTCGACGCGCAGCTTGTGATAGACGATGCGGTCGGCGCCCTTCGACTTGATCCCATCGCCCTTGGTGTTGAGCACCGCGAACTCGGTCAGGAACACATCGTCCGAGGTGACGAGCAGCCCCTCGCCCGCGCCCTGCTGCCCGGCAAAGTCGAGGATCGATCCGCCCTCGCCCGCCCCGGCACCGCGCACGGTCACGTTGGCGACGTCGAGCGACAGGCCATCGGTCAGCTTCCACACGCCCGCGCCGAGTTGCACCACGTCGCCGGGCTGCGCGAGGATCAGCGCTTCTTGCAGCTTTTCGCTGGCGTCGGGCGTTGTTGCACCGACGCTGATCACTTTCGCCGCCGCCGGACTGGCGGCAAAGGCCGCCACGATGCAGAGCGTCGCCGCGTGGCGCAGGCCATGGAATCGCATATGTCTCTCCCCTAATTTTCGGGGAGCATGGTGCAAGACTTGACGGATGCCAAGCGATGTTGCTGACATATGTGTAGCTAACCGGGGAGAGGTCGCTTTGATTCACAGATACGCATTGGCGCTTGTCGCCCTGATTGCCGTGCCGTCGATGGCGGCAGCGCCCGCGCCAATCGCTGGACGATGGAAGACCGACGATGGCAAGGGCATCGTCGTGATGGCCGCGTGCGGCAACAAGATGTGCGGGCGCGTCGAGCGCCTGCTGATCAAGCAGCCCGCCGGCGGCCAGCTCGACGAGCGCAATCCCGACAAGGCGAAGCGCGGCCGCAAGGTCACCGGGCTTCAAATCTATTGGGATCTGGTGCCGCACGGCGACGGCTGGAAGGGCGAAGGCTATAGCCCCGAGGACGGGCGATATTATAAAGCGCATCTGCGCGTGAAGGGCGGAAAACTGTCGATGAAGGGCTGCGTCAGCCTGTTCTGCCGGACGGTGACATGGACCAAGATGAGCTAAGCATTTCCGCTCGTGTCGAGCGAAGTCGAGACACCCCAAAGTCGTACTCGACCGATGGGCATCTCGACTTCGCTCGATGCGAACGGATTTTTAGTGCGATTTATGCGTCGACTCCCAAAATCCAGTCAACGCCCGCGGCCACATGGATGCGCGTCGTGTCATAGATCGGCAGGACATTGGCGTCGGTATCGACCAGCATCACCAGCTCGGTACACGCCAGCACGATCGCCTGGATATCCTGCTTCGCGATGTCGGTGATGAAGGTCTTCATCGTGCGGCGCGAACTTTCGTTCGCCTTGCCGAGCATCAGCTCTTCGTAAATGATGCGGTCGATCTCGTCGACGCGGCTCGTGTCATAGGGTGCGAGCGTCAACCCGTGGCGCACCAGCCGCTGGCGGAACCAGGGTTCGGTCGACACATTGCGCGTGCCGATCACGGCGGCCGACTTGACCCCGTCGGCCTGCATCTTTTCGCCGGTTTCGTCGACGATGTGGAGCAGCGGGATCGAGATCGCTGCAGCGACTTCCTCGGCCACCTTGTGCATGGAATTGGCGGCGATCATCAGTGCGGTCGCGCCGGCGGCCTCAAGCCGCTGGGCCGAGGCGATCAGCACCTCTTTCGCATGCGTCCACCCTTCGGGGGTCGTGATGCGCGACAGGTCGCAATAGTTGAGGCTCTCCATCAGGATCGGCGCCGAACAGGCGGTGCCCAGGCGCTTTTGCACGCCCTTGTTGAGGTGGCGGTAATAGAGCTCGGTCGATGCCCAGCTCATTCCTCCGATCAGGCCGATTTTGCGCAAGATGGTCCTCCAAAATACAACAGGACCGGGTCGTTGCCGGCCCGGTCCCGTTTATCGCTAGATAAAGTGGCGCGCCCCGGCAAGGCCGAGGGCAAAACTTTGCGGCAAAGCGTCAGTGCCCGCTGCCGCTCAGCGCCTTGACGATGTCGTCGGCCATCTTCTTGGCATCGCCGAGCAGCATCATCGTCTGGTCCATGTAGAAGACGTCGTTGTCGACGCCGGCATAGCCGACCCCGCCCATCGAGCGCTTCACGAACAATACGGTCTTCGCCTTTTCGACGTCGAGCACGGGCATGCCATAAATCGGCGAGGTCTTGTCGGTCTTCGCCGACGGATTGGTCACGTCGTTGGCGCCGATGACGAAGGCGACGTCGGCCTGCGCGAACTCGCCGTTGATGTCCTCAAGCTCGAACACCTCGTCATAGGGCACATTCGCCTCGGCGAGCAGGACGTTCATATGCCCCGGCATCCGTCCCGCGACCGGGTGGATCGCATATTTGACGTTGACGCCTTCCTTCTTGAGCTGATCGGCCATTTCGCGCAGCGCATGCTGCGCCTGCGCGACCGCCATGCCGTAACCGGGGACGATGATGACATTCTCGGCCTGGCTCATCAGGAACGCCGCGTCTTCGGCGCTGCCCGGCTTCCACGGGCGCTGTTCCTTCGAACCGCCCGCGCCCGCCGCCGCATCGTCGCCGCCGAAGCCGCCGGCGATCACGCTGATGAAGCTGCGGTTCATCGCGCGGCACATAATGTACGAGAGGATCGCACCCGACGAGCCGACGAGCGCGCCGGTGATGATCATCGCGGTGTTGCCGAGCGTGAAGCCCATCGCCGCCGCGGCCCAGCCCGAATAGCTGTTGAGCATCGACACGACGACCGGCATGTCGGCGCCGCCGATCGGGATGATCAGCAGGAAGCCGATCAGGAAGCTGAGGCCCGTGACGGTCCAGAACACCCACGGCGACTGATCGAAGGTGAAATAGGCGACGAGGCCGATGATCGCGGCAAGCGTGCCGAGATTGATGACGTGCCGCCCCGGCAGCATGATCGGCGCGCCCGACATATTGCCGTTGAGCTTCAGGAAGGCGATGACCGATCCCGAGAAGGTGATCGCGCCGATCGCGATGCCGAGCCCCATTTCGACGCGGCTGACGGTGAATATCTGCCCCGCGGCATCGGCGATCCCGAATGCCTGCGGGTTGAGATAGGCGGCGGCTGCCACCGCGACGGCGGCGAGACCGACGAGGCTGTGGAACGCCGCGACGAGCTGCGGCATCGCGGTCATCGCGATCTTGCGCGCCATGACGATGCCGATCACGGCGCCAATGCTGATCGCGGCGAGGATTTCGACGAGGCCGATCGTATCGACGCCGCCATCGACCGTAACCGGTGCATGCGTCAGCAAGGTGGTGACGACCGCGATCGTCATGCCCGCCATGCCATAGCGGTTGCCGCGGCGCGACGACGCCGGCGACGACAGGCCGCGCAGCGCGAGGATGAAAAGGACGCCCGCGACGAGATAGGCGACC
>NZ_DATFFD010000139.1:0-10140 GCF_035250425.1 Sphingopyxis sp. | reverse complement strand
ATCACATAGGCGGGAAGCGTCAGCGCGACGATGACGAAGAGAAGCGGCGAATAGAGCCACATCGCGACGAGGAAGACGATCGTGAACAGCGGATCGACCAGTACGGTGAGCGAGGCGCTGGTCATAAATTCGCGCACCGTTTCCAGCTCGCGGACGCGGGTCACCGTGTCGCCGACGCGGCGATTCTCGAAATAGGCGAGCGGCAGGCGGAGCAGGTGGCGAAAGAGGCGGCTGCCCAGCTCGACGTCGAGCTTCTGGCTTGTCTCCGAATAGAGTCGGGTACGCAGCCAGCCGAAGGCGACTTCCCACAGCGAGACGATCACCAGCCCGATGGCGAGCACCTGCAGCGTTGCCAGGCTGTTGTGCGCCAGCACCTTGTCGACGACGTTCTGGAAGAAGAGCGGCGCGGCGAGGCCGAGCAGGTTGAGCGCAAGGGTGATCAGCAGCACCTCGCCGATCAGCTTTCGATATTTGACGATCTGGGGAACGAACCAGGTCATGTCGAAGGCGGGCGCGGCAACCTGCGCGGCGTCGCGAGTGGTGACGAGGAGCAACTCGCCCGACCACCGGGCCTCCAGCGCGGCGCGGTTCCAGCGCTCGATAGCAGCGCCGGGGCGCTGGATCGCTACCGCATCCTCGCCGACGCGGCCGATCACGAACCAGCCCTCGGCGCCGCTGGCCATCACGGGCATGGGAAGGCGTCGCAACCGCTCGAAATCCGCGGTCGTGGCGCGGGCGCGAACGCCTTCGATGCGCTTTGCCAGGCGGACCAGATCGGATGCCGTGGCGGGGTCGGCATGGCCCAGGCTGTGGCGCAGCTCGGCCGGGTCCGCGGCAATGCGGTGCATGGCGAGGATTTGGGCGAAGGCGGCGAGCCCGGTGTCCGCGGGCGGCTCCGACGTCCCGAGGGACAGATCCTGCTGCACGGTGGGTCTCCGATCGGGTTCTTCAGGCGTGACAATCTGCGGGGTGCGGCATGGTGAATCGTCCGGCACGAACCTTGGTAGCGGCCAAAGCCCGGAGAGCGAAGGCGCCCCGGCTCCGGTCGTCGGAGCAAAGGGGCGATTCGGCGTTCGCAGGTGCAGCATGTGGTTGACCCGCGCGCCGTCGCGGGCTGTCTGCTGGCGATTGTGTGGGGGGTATGTTTTCAGGCTTATGACGGGAGCCCTGCCATGCCCACCCTCTACATCTCACCGACCGGCAGCGGTTCGGGCGACGGCTCGAGCGCCGCGAACGCCGCGACGCTGGATGACCTGCCACAACTGATTGCGGCGGCGGGACCGGGCGGGCAGGTGCTGCTGCTCGCCGATCAGGGCGCCTATGCCGCGCCGGCCGGGGCGCTGGCGATCGTCGCGGGCGGGACGGCGAGCGCGCCGGTGACGATCCGCGGGGTCGACAGCGCGGGCAATGCGATGGCGGCGACCATCGCGGGGACGCGGCCCGACCCCTTCGACCCGGCCAGCCCCTCGGGCGAGGAGGTCTTCCGGCTGCTCGGCGGCGCGAACAATCTGCGCTTCAGCGATCTGGCCTTCCAGAATGTCGGCACGGCCTTCCGCGTCGGGGCGGACGTCCAGAACCTGACGATCGAGCATGTCGACGCCGCGAATGTCTCCCGCTTCTTCGACAATATGGTCTCCGGGGCCAATGCCAGCGCGACGATCACCGGGCTCACGATCCGCGACGTCGCCGTGGACGGCTATTCCAAGGGCGCGATCCGCGTCCAGTACGACAGCAACAATGTGCTGATCGAGGATGTGCGCGGCGACAGCCAGTTTCAGGACGGCGACAATTTCGCGATCGGCGTCCACATCACCGGCACCGCGCACGACGTGACGATCGAGGGTGTCGCGATGCGCAACGCGCTCGACACGGTGAACGACTATCGCAACGGCGACGGTTTCGCGACCGAGCGCGGCACCTATGACATCACGCTGCGCAACGTGATCGCCACGGGCAACAGCGATGGCGGGCTCGATTTGAAGAGCGATAATATCGTCGTCGACGGCGCGATCGTCTCGGGCAATGGCCGCAACATCCGGCTGTGGGGCACGGGGGCGCAGCTGAGCAATATCGTCAGCCTCGACGCGGGTGCGCCGCTGGCGGGCGGCAATCGCGAGCATATCTGGCTGGCCGAAGGCGCGAGCGCGACGATCGACGGCGCCTTCTTTTCCGACCCCGGCTCGCCGACCTTGTTCAACCTCGCCGAGCGGAACGGCGCGCTGACGGTGCGTGACTATGGCCTCGCCACCGGCACGGGTACGGTGACCTTGAAGAAGGGCACGGGATCGGTGCTGACCCTCGACGGGCAGCGCGTCGTGGTCGCGGCGGGGACCGCGGGCGACGACCTGATCGGCGGCACCGCGGGCGTCGATGCGCTGATCGGCGGCGCGGGCGATGACATGATGATCGGCAATGCCGGCGACGATGTGCTGACCGGCGGTGCGGGCGCGGACATATTGGTCGGCGGCGCCGGGCGCGATCTGCTCAGCTATGCCGGCAGCACCGCCGCGGTGCGGGCCGACCTGACACGGCTCACCGCCAGCGGCGGCGATGCCGAGGGCGACCTGTTCGACGGGTTCGAGGATGTCGAGGGTTCGGCCTTCGCCGACACGCTGGCGGGCGATGCGGGCGCGAACCGGCTGTTCGGCGGGAATGGCGACGATATGCTTTCGGGCGCCGCCGGGGACGACATGCTCGATGGCGGCGCGGGCGCGGACCTGCTCGATGGCGGGGCCGGGATCGATCGGGTCGATTATGGCAGCAGCGGCGCGGCGGTGGTCGTCGACCTCGCCAATGGCGCGGCGAGCGGCGGCGAGGCGGCGGGTGACCGGCTGATCGGGATCGAGGGGATCGAAGGCTCGGGCTTTGCCGACACGCTTTCGGGCGATGACGGCGCGGACTGGATCGGCGGCGGCGCGGGCGACGACCGGATCGACGGGCGCGGCGGCGACGATCTGCTCGTCGGCGGCGCAGGTGCCGATACGCTGATCGGCGGCGCCGGGTTCGACAGCGCGGACTATTCGGGCAGCGGCGGGGCGGTTACGGTCGATCTTGTAGCCGGCACCGGCAGCGGCGGCGACGCCCAGGGCGACCGGCTCCAGGGGGTCGAGCGGCTGATCGGCTCGGGCTTCGGCGATGGGCTGACCGGCGACGGCTTCGACAATGTGCTGATCGGCGGCGCTGGCGCGGACCGGCTGACCGGTGGCGCCGGGATCGATACCGCCGATTATGCGGCGAGCGGCGCCGCGGTGAACGTAGTGCTGGGCGGCGCCGGCAGCGGCGGCGATGCTCAGGGCGATGTGCTGGCGGGGATCGAGAATCTCGTCGGTTCGGGCTTTGGCGACGTGCTGATCGGCGATGCCGCAGCCAATGCGCTGGCGGGCGGCGACGGGAACGACCGGCTGGCCGGCAAAGGCGGCGCGGACCGGCTCGACGGCGGCGCGGGTATCGATATTGCCGACTTTTCGACCAGCGCGAGCGCCGTGACGGCGGACCTTGCGGCGGGCACGGCTTCGGGCGGGGTGAGCCTCGCCGCGATCGAGGGGCTGGTCGGCTCGGCGTTCGACGATGCGCTGAACGGCGATGCGGGTGACAACCGGCTGGTCGGGGGCAAGGGCGCGGACCTGATCGACGGGCGCGACGGCCTCGATACCGCCGACTATTCGGGCTCGACGGCGGCGGTGCAGGTCGATCTTGCCCTGTCGGTGCAGGGCGGCACCGGCGATGCGGCCGGCGACCGGCTGATGAGCATCGAGGCGCTGGTCGGCTCGGCGTTCGACGATTCGCTGGCGGGGGTGGGCGCTGCCGAAGCACTGTACGGCGGCGCGGGCGCCGACCGGCTCGACGGGCGCGGCGGCGACGATCTGCTCCAGGGCGGCGCGGGCGCCGATGTGCTGATCGGCGGGGCCGGTATCGATACGGTCGACTACAGCACCAATGCGGGCGCGATCTCGATCAACCTCCAGACCGGTGCGAGCGGCGGCGGCGAGGCCGAAGGCGACCGGTTCGACGGGATCGAGCATTTCATCGGCACTGGCTTCGCCGATACGATCATCGGCGACGCGGCGGACCAGATATTGGCCGGCGGCGCGGCGGGCGACCGGCTCGACGGCGCCGGAGGGTTCGACATCGCGGTCTATGCGGACAGCGCCGCGGGCGTGAGGGTCAACCTCGCGACCAATATCCTCTCGGGCGGCGATGCGCAGGGCGACAGTCTCGCCGGGATCGAAGGAGTCGTGGGCAGCGCCTTTGCCGACACGCTGACGGGCGACGCGAACGCCAACCGGCTCGACGGCGGCGCGGGCAACGACACGCTCGACGGCGCCGCGGGCGCGGATGTGATGATTGGCGGCACGGGCGACGATAGCTATGTGGTCGACAATGCCGGCGATCAGGTGACCGAGGCGCTCGGCGGCGGGCTCGATATCGTGCGCACGGGCCTGTCCTCGCTGACGCTCGCCGATGGGGTCGAGGACCTCAGCTATACCGGCGGCGGCGGCTTTGCCGGCACCGGCAATGCGCTCGATAACAGCCTCTATGGCAAGGCGTTGGCTGACGCGCTCTATGGGCTGGACGGCGACGACAAGCTGGTGGGCGGCGCGGGCGCGGACCTGCTCGACGGCGGGGCGGGGCGCGACCAGGTCGACTATACCAAGTCCGCCGCGATCACGGTGAACCTTGTCACCAACGTCAATCACGGCGGCGAGGCCGAGGGCGACCGGCTGGTCGGCATCGAGACCGTGATCGGCTCCAACTATGCCGACAGCATCACCGGCAGCGACGATGTGCTGGCCGGTGACATGCTCTATGGGCGCGGCGGCGACGATCTGCTGACCGGCGGCGCGGGCGACGACCAGCTCGACGGCGGCGGCGGCAATGACGCGATGCGCGGCGGCACCGGCAACGACCTTTATGTCGTCTATGAGGCCGGCGACCAGGTGATCGAGGCGGCGGGGGAGGGACGCGACCGCATCCGCACCGCCGCGACCAGCTACACGCTCGGCGCCAATATCGAGGAGCTGGTCTATACCGGGACGATCGGCGCGACGATGACCGGCAATGCGCTCGACAATTTCGTCGTCGGCAGCGGCGGCGAGGACCGGCTGACCGGTGGCGATGGCGCGGACGTGCTGCGCGGCGGCGCGGGCGGCGATCTGCTCGACGGCGGCGCGGGATCGGACACCGCGGAATATGCGGGCTCGCTCGGCGGCGTGCTGGTCAACCTGCGCGCCCAGACCGCGACGGGCGGCGATGCCATGGGCGACCGGCTGATCAGCATCGAGAATGCGCAGGGCTCAGCCTTTGCGGATGTGCTGCTCGGCAGCGTCGGCGCCAATATACTGACCGGCGGCGAAGGCGACGACGCGCTCTCCGGCGACGACGGCAACGACACGTTGCGCGGCGGCATGGGCGCCGACCGGCTCGATGGCGGCAAGAACGAGGATATGCTCTCGGGCGAGGACGGCGACGACACGCTGTACGGCGGGTCGCAGACCGACCGGCTCTATGGCGGCGCGGGCAGTGATCTTCTGGTCGGCGATGCCGAGTGGGTCTCGTCGCTCGCCGCGAGGGACACGCTCGATGGCGGCGACGGCGACGACATATTGGTCGGCGATGGGATGAGCATGACCGCGAGCGGGGTCGGCGGTGCTGACACGCTGATCGGCGGGCTCGGCAACGACATACTCTATGGCGACGCGGTGACCATGGCGGCTGGCGCGCGCGGCGGGGCGGACAAGCTGACCGGCGGCGGCGGGGGCGACCGCTTCGTCTTCGCGACCGGCTCGGGCGCCGACGAGATCACCGACTTCACCCGCGGCGGCGCCGAGGCCGACCGGATCGACCTCAGCGCCTTCGACATCGCCTATGAGGCGCTGCGCTTCACCACCAGCAGCGCGGGGGTGACGGTTCAACTGGGCGGCACCGATACGATCTTCGTGCGCGGCGTCACCGCGCTCGATCAGGCGGACTTCGTCTTCGGCTGAGTCTCGCGTCAGCCGAAGACGAAATCTTCGGGCGAAAACCCCTGCGTGCCGCGGACGAAGATGCTGTCCGCGCCCATGGAGATGCGCGTTCCGTCGGCGCTCGATGTGAAACCGAGTTGCTCATAGGCGATGTCGAACGCGCTGAGGTCGATATGGTCCGCGCCCGCGGCGAAGTCGATGATCTCGTCGGCGCCCGAGCCGGGCGCGAAGACGAACCAGTCCGCGCCCGCGCCGCCCGCAAGCAGGTCGTTGCCGCCGCCGCCGATCAGGTAATCGGGGCCGTCGCCGCCATAGAGCTTGTCGGCGCCGCCGGCGACCGTTGCAGCCTGCTCCCGGCCGTCGCCATAGAGCCAGTCATTGCCGTCGCCGCCCTCCAGCGTGTCGGCGCCGCCCCTGGCGCTGTCCCGCATCACGTCGCCGTCGCCGATCAATATGTCGTCGCCCGCGCCACCGAACAGCCGGTCGCTGCCCCCCTTGCCGCTGCCATAGACATTGGTCGCATCGCCGATCAGCAGGTCGGCATCGTCGCCGCCGTCGAGCCGGTCGTTGGCGCCCTGGCTGCTCAGCCATTCCTGGTCGCCGACCAGCCGGTCCGCGCCCGTGCCGCCGGCGAGCGTGTCGGACTGCCAGCCGCCGAGCAGCATGTCGGCACCCGACTGGCCCCATAGCAAATCCTCGCCATTGCCGCCGGTGAGCATATCGTCGCCCGAATTGCCGGCGATGTCGTCGCTGCCACCGAGTCCGCCCAGCGTGTCGCTGCCCGCGCCGCCGATCATCGTGTTGGCGAGCGCGTTGCCATCGCCCGTGAAATCGGCGGCGCCGCGGCGGATCAGCTCCTCGACATTGCTGGCGAGCGTGTAGCTGTCCAACGTCGTCTCGACCCGGTCGAACCCGGCGCCCGCCGCCTCGGTGATCCGGTCGCCGGCGTCGTCGACAAGGAAGATGTCGTCGCCCGCGGTGCCCTGCAGCGCATCCGCGGTGGGGGTGGCGGGCAGGGGAAGCAGCGCGATATAGCCGGTTGCGCCGGGCGAGGATTCTCCCTGATCGACGGTCAGCGTTTCGCGGATCGTCTCGGCGCCGACGAGGCCGGGAAGCGAGTCCTGAGTGACGAGGGTCGAGAGTTCCGACCGGGTGATCTCGACGCCCTGCAGCGTGAGCCGCCCCTGCGAGGAGATCACCTTGGTGCGCGATCCGGCATCGTCGAAGCGCCCGCCGATCACGGTGACGTCGGCGGCGTCGTCGAGCCAGAGCTGGTTCTGCTCGGAGATGCCGCCGCGCAGCACCGGGTTCAGGCCGACCGAGTCGATCAGCGTCGCGTCGCCCCAGAGCCGGTAGTTGCGGCCATTCTCTTCGCTGAGCGCGCGGACGACCAAAGTGCCGCTCGACTTGAGGTCATAGCCGCCGTCGCTGTTGCCGCGCGCGACCGTGTCGATGAAGCGTATGTCATAGGCGCCGCGCTCGCTCGCGAAGCCGTCGCCGTTGAAATAGGCGCCGGCGGTGCTCTGGATATTTTCCATCACCACCCGGCTCAGCGTGACATTGTGGACGGTGCCGTCGAGATGGATGCCCGCGGGCAGGTCGTCGCCCGTCTGCCCGGCCATGTCCGCCGTGACATTGTCGATCACCACATTGTTGGTGTCGTACTGGAGGCGGATCGCGACCCTCGAGAAGCCCTGCACGTCGACGTCGCGGATCGTCAGCCCGCTGATCGTCGCCGTACCCGAAGGCGCGCTGGAATAATCCTCGAAAAAGCGGCGGACATTGTTCGCGTCGACATACTCGATGTGGAGGTTGGCGAGATCGGCGGTGACGCGGAAGGCGGTGCCGACATTGTCGATCTGCAAGTCGCGAAATTCCAGATTGTTCGCGCCCGCGCCGAGCTTGAACAGCTCGTTGCCGGAGGCATCGCCCGCCTGCCAGCCGGCCGGGCGCGAGCCGGTGAAATGCGCGGCCATGGCATTGCCAGCGGAATCGATGCCGCGCACCACCACCGGCTGGCCCTCCGCCCCGCCGCGGTTGATGCCGAGGATGCCGGTGACATTATAGCCGCCCTGGTCGGCCAGCAGCAGCACCTCGCCCCCCGGTCCCGCCCTTCCGATCAGCGTGTTGAGCGAGCCGATGGACGCTGCGTTGTTGATATCGCTGCCACTTTTGTCCCCGGATCCGGCAGGTGAAATGTACAGGCTTGGCATGGCGAACGACCCCTTGCTGTTACGGCGAGGTTAACCTCGGCCAAGTCGACATGCTGCACTGCACTATGGTTAAGCCAGCATTATGCTGATCATCGGAGGGGTTATTGCGATGGACCGTCGCGGACATCCGGCCATTGTCGTGACCGACCGGCGATGAGAGCGCCTGCCGGGTCAGCCCTGGCCGGCTTCGGCGGGGGCTGGCGGGTCGACCCGGGTCATCGCAACCATCGCAAGCAGCAAGGCAAAGGCGGCGAAGACCATCGTATAGATGGGTTCCCCCGGAAACAGCGATTTCATGATCGAGCCCATCACGGTTGCGACGAGCAATTGCGGGATGACGACGAAGACGTTGAAAAGCCCCATATAGATGCCGAGCTTCGCTTGCGGCAGGCTGGAGGCGAGGATCGCATAGGGCATGGCGAGGACCGATGCCCAGAAAATGCCGATGAAGATTTCGCTGACGATCAGATGCGACGGATCGCGCAGCAGGAAAAAGCTGGCATATCCCGCCGCGCCGCATGCGAGGCCGGCCATGTGCGTGCGCGCCTGCCCAAGACGGCGCGCGAGCCAGGGGAGCAGGGTCAGCGCGGCGATCGCGGCGACGCCATTATAGATTGCGAACAATTGGCCGACCCAATTGCCCGCATCCTGATAGGCGGCGCTGGCGGTATCGGTCGCCCCGAAATGATATTGGGCGACGATCGGGGTGGTGTTGATCCACATGATGAACAGCGCCGACCAGCTGAAGAACTGGACGAGCGCCAGCCGCTTCATCAGCGGCGGCATGCCCGCGAAATCGCCGACGATGCTCGACAGCATGTTGCGGTCGTTCCCCCGGCGCGCCAGCGCGATCGCGATCATGTTCGCAAGGCCATAGCCGATGAGCAGCGCGCCGAGCAGCAGCACTTCGCGAAGCAGCGCGAAATGCTGCTGGACGAACAGGACGAGCACGCCCGCGGCCGCCCAGGCGAGACCGCCGAAATAGCTACGCGACGCGAGCGCGCGGCTGGTCGAACCCGCGTCGGGCGCGGCGCTTTCGAAGGCCGCCATCTGTGCGGGGCTATATTCGCCGGTCGTGACGACGGTCCACAGCACCGCCAGGAACAGCGCGATCCCGCCGAACCAGAAGGCATAGCGCACTGTATCGGGAATCTGCCCCGGCGGTGCGACATTGGCGACCCCCATCGCCTCCATCAGCGACGGGAACAACGAGCCGACGACGGCGCCCGCTCCGATGAAGGCGGTCTGCACCGCATAGCCGACGCTGTGCTGGTCCTTGCGCAGCATGTCGCCGACGAAGGCGCGAAAGGGTTCCATCGAGATGTTGAGCGAGGCGTCGAGGATCCACAGCATCATCGCGGCGAACCAGATCGCGGGACTTTCGGGCATGACGAACAGCGCGATCGCGGCGAGGATCGCGCCGGCGAGAAAGTAAGGACGGCGGCGTCCGAGCCGGCCGAGCCAGGTGCGGTCGCTCATATGCCCGACGATCGGCTGCACGAGCAGCCCGGTCAGCGGCGCGGCGGCCCACAGGCCGGGAAGGCGTTCGATATCCTCGCCCAGCGACTGGAATATCCGGCTCATATTGGCATTTTGCAGCGCGAATCCGATCTGGATGCCGAAAAAACCGAAGCCGATATTCCACAGGCCGGCAAAGCCCTGCTTCGGTTTTTCCATCACGCGTCTCCCACCGGACCGCCGTGCGCGGCTCTCGTCGCGAGCCGGTGTTGCAGCGTGGGCGGGGCAGGGCAAGCATCGAGAGGCTACGTATACGAATACTTGGAGAGTCGGCCAACGACCGGAAGGGTCCCTCTTCATCGTCACCCCGGACTTGATCCGGGGTCTCGCTTGAGGTCCAAGTCAGTCGATGTCTAAAAAGCGGGATCCCGGATCAAGTCCGGGATGACGAATGTCAGGAAACGACCGGTTTCTGCCATAAGATCCTCCCTGTCGCGCAGCGACGG
>NZ_DATFFD010000138.1:0-5672 GCF_035250425.1 Sphingopyxis sp. | reverse complement strand
GCGCCGATCCAGCCGACCGCGACGAGCAGGATCACCGCCGCGATGCTGACGAAAATATCGTTGAAGCCGGTGATAAGGCGGAATGATTCCTCATCCGCTCCGGGGGCGGCGCGCACCGATGCGATATGCGACCGGAAAGCCAGTGCGGCCTCCGGCGTCAGTACCTTTGCATCGACCGCGGCTTGCAGGTCGGTTTCACTATACATCGGGGGTCGTCCTTCTGTCCGATCCCCTTGCCCCGCAATGTTATGGCATGAGCGTATTAGTGTGTCAATACAGTGTAGCACTCGGCCCTCCCCACCGCTCCGCGACGGGGAGGATCGACCAAAGGTCAGCCCAGCGCCATCAATGCCTTCATGACATTCATCGACTGCTCGCTGCCCGACTGCGGGACGATCTCGCCGGTGCGGTCGATGATCTTCTCCCATGCCGCGGCGACACCTTCGGGGGTGCGCTCGCCCTCGGGCAGCGCGACGCCGGGGGTCATGGTGACAAAGGCGGCGTGATAGGCGCCCGCGCCCGCGCCGACGATCATGTTGGTCGGGGCGTCCTCGCTCACGAGGTACAGCGCCGCCGGAACGACATTCTCGGGCGTGAACTTCTCGAACAGTTCGGCGGGGAAGATGTCTTCGGTCATGCGCGTGCCCGCGACCGGCGCGATCGTGTTGCAGCGGATGTTGTACTTCGCGCCTTCAAGATGAAGCGTCTTGGTGAGGCCCGCGAGGCCGAGCTTCGCCGCGCCGTAATTGGCCTGGCCGAAATTGCCGTAGAGGCCGGTCGACGACGCGGTCATCAGGATGCGGCCATAGGCCTGTTCGCGCATCAGATCCCAGCACGCCTTGGTGACATTGGCGCTGCCGCTGACATGCACCTTCAGCACCAGATCGAAATCGGCGGGCTCCATCTTGGCGAAGCTTTTGTCGCGCAGGATGCCGGCGTTGTTGATCAGGACGTGGACGCCGCCCCATTCCTCTTTCGCCTTCGCCACCATTTCGACCATCTGGTCATATTCGGTGACGCTGCCGCCGTTCGATATGGCAGTGCCGCCCGCCGCGCGGATTTCCTCGACGACGCTGAGCGCGGCGTCCGAATGGCCGGTGCCGTCGCGCGATCCGCCGAGGTCGTTGACGACCACCTTGGCGCCGCGCCGCGCGAGTTCGAGAGCATAGGCGCGGCCGAGGCCGCCGCCGGCGCCTGTAACAATAGCAACACGCCCGTCAAATTTGATCGTCATGATGGTCTCCCGGAAGGGGCAAGCCGGAGAAAGGTTGCCCGAAAAAACTGGAACGTCCTTAGCCGTTCGCACCCCGCTGGCAAGAGGGCGCGAAAAACGACATGTGCAACAAAAATGTCATGCAAATGACGTGCATCTGTCACGTAAGCGTCATAGCAGCGCCGTCAGATCGTCACCCTTCGCAACGGAGCACCCCTCATGCGCCACGCTATCACCGCCGCCTTGCTGGCGACATCGATGTTCAGCCTGCCGACCGCCGCCCATGCCCAGGCGATGACGGCGGAAGAGGCGGCGCAACTGCGCGCCGAACTCGCGGCGCTCAAGGCGCAGGTGCAAACGCTGGAGACGCGGCTCGATGCCGCGACCGCGGCACCCGCACCAATGCCGACCCCCGCACCGCCGCCGGTGACGGCGAAGCCCGCGACCGAGATCAGCTGGAAGGGCGCGCCCGAGATCAAGACCGCCGACGGCTGGAGCTTCAAGCCGCGTGGCCGCATCCAGCTCGATGTTGCGAGCATCGACGCGCCGGCGGGCGTCACCGGCATCCGCGGCGGCACCGCGACCGAATTCCGCCGCGTCTATCTGGGCGTCGACGGCAAGATCCCGGGCGGCTTTTCGTACCGCGTCGAGGCCGATATCGCGAACAGCACAGTCGAGCTCACCGACATTTATTTGACCTATGGAACCGGGCCGCTGACGGTCACCGCGGGCCAGATCAAGCCCTTCTGGGCGCTCGACGATATGACGAGCGATCTGTTCACCAGCTTCACCGAGCGCGCGGCGTTTACGCAGGCGTTCGGTTTCGAACGCCGCGTCGGCCTGTCGGCGCAGTATAAGGGCAAGGCCGTGCTGCTGCAGGGCGGGGTGTTCGGCGACAATGCCGCCGACCTCACGGACAGCAACCACAGCCTCAGCGTCGATGGCCGCGTCGTGTTCATGCCGAAGCTTGGCAATGCGCAGCTTCATCTCGGCGCATCCGGCCATTACCGCGACCCGGGCGACCCCGCCGCGACGAACCGCTACCGCGCGCGTCCTTTCGTCCACACGACCGACGTGCGGCTGGTCGATACCGGGCTGCTCGACATATCGAGCGAGCGTGGCCTCGGCATCGAAGGCGCGGTGCTCGCCGGGCCGTTCCACGCCGCGGGCGAAGCCTATTGGCAGAGCATCAAGCGCAGCACCGCCGCCGCCGACCCGACCTTCTTCGGCGGCTATGCCGAGGTCGGCATGGTGCTGACGGGCGGCGATACGCGCGGCTACAAGGATGGCGCATTCGACCGCCTCAAGCCCTCGAAGCCGATCACCGCCGGCGGGATCGGCGCGATCGAGGTCAATGCGCGCTATGACTATCTCGACCTCAACGACGCGGGCATCCGCGGCGGGCAGCAAAAGACCGCGCTGGTCGGGCTCGTCTGGGCGCCGATCGACTATATCCGGATCACCGCCAACTACGGCAAAGTCTGGCTCGACGACGCGCGGATCGCGACGGCGAACGGCGATCGCAGCTACAGCGCCGATACCTTCGGGCTGCGCACGCAGGTCGACTTTTGATCGCGACGGAACGTCCGCTTTGGGGCGGTCATTGAAAAAATGGTGGACGCACTAGGGCTCGAACCTAGGACCCGCTGATTAAGAGTCAGCTGCTCTACCAACTGAGCTATGCGTCCACTGCCATTTCAGGCGCGCCTTGCTGCTGAAGAGTTGTCCTCTTTGCTGCGAAGCGAGCGGCCCGCTATCATGGCTCTGGGGGGATGGCAATGCCCCCGACGCCTTTTTGCCAAGTTTTTTCTCAATGAAAGCGGCGCGTGCCCGTTTTGCTGTCGTTTTCGATCGCGAGGATGATGCCGACGCAGGTCATGATCGTCAGCATCGACGAGCCGCCATAGGAGAAGAGCGGCAACGGAATGCCGACGACGGGGGCGAGGCCCATCACCATCATCAGATTGATCGCGATGTAGAAAAAGATCGTCATGGTGAGGCCCGCCGCGGTGAGCTGTCCGAAACGCGTCCGCGCCTTGAGCGCGACGCGCGTCGACCAGCGCAGCAGCAGGAAGAATCCGAACAGCAGCGCGAGCCCGCCGATCAGCCCCCATTCCTCCGCCATCGTGGCGAAGATGAAGTCGGTGTGGCCCTCGGGCAGATAGTCGAGATGGCTTTGCGACCCGTTGAGGAAACCCTTGCCGCCGATGCCGCCCGACCCGATCGCGATCTTCGACTGGCTGATATGATAGCCGGCGCCGAGCGGGTCGCTTTCGGGGTCTAGGAAGATCAGCACGCGCTTTTGCTGATAATCGTGGAGGAAGGAGAAAAGAATGGGCAGTGCCGCCGCGCCGGCCACCGCCGCGCTGCCGAACCACCAGAAGGGCAGGCCGGCGACGAACATCACGATGACCCCGCCGATGCAGATCGACAGCGCGGTGCCGAGGTCGGGTTGCAGCATGACGAGCGCCGCGGGAAGGCCGATCATTACCAGCGCGGGCCACAGTGCGGTGAAGGTGCGTGTGTTGCCGGGCGGCAACTGCGCATAGAAACGTGCGAGCGCGACGACGATCGCGACCTTCATCAGTTCCGACGGCTGGAGGTTCATGAAGCCGAGGTTGAGCCATCGCTGGCTGCCCCCGCCGACAAAACCCAAAAGCTCGACCGCGATCAGCAATATCAGGACGCCGATATAGGCGAGGTAGGAAAAATCCTCGAAGATACGGATGGGAAATCGCCCGATCACCAGCGCGGCGGTCAGAAAAATGAGGAAGCGCACGCCTTGGTTGAGCGCCCATGGCGACCAGTTGCCGCCCGCCGCCGAATAGAGGACGAGCAGGCCGAAGCCGGTGATGCCGGCGAGGATCGCGATCACCTTCCACGGGAAGCGTTGGATGGCGGGTGGGACGGGGATCATTGCGGCGCTCCCGGTTCGGGGTCGCTCGATGCGCCCGATTTCCACGCCGCATAGTCGCGGTCCATGCGTTCCTTGATCGTGCCGCCCCAGCCGGCCTCGAAGGTTTCGAGCGCCTCCATCGCCTTTTCGCGGTCGAAGAGGAAGGTCATGAAATCCTTGGCCACCGGCGCCGCGGCGCGCGATCCGCCCATGCCATGCTCGATCACGACAGCCGTCGCATAGCGCGGATTGACGACCGGCGCGAAGCCGACGAACAGGCCGTGATCGCGGAATTTCCAGGTTCCGGCCTTGCCGTTGCCGGTGTTGAGCCCGCGCACCTGTGCGGTGCCCGTCTTGCCCGCCATCGTTATGCCATCGAGCGGCAGGCGACTGCGCCCGGCGGTTCCCCCCGGCCCGTTGACGACGAGGTCCATGCCATGGCGCGCGGTCGCCAGCGCTTCGGCCGAAAAGGGCAGGGGTTCGTTCTTGAACTCGCGGTTGATCAGGCGCGGATAAAGCCGGCGTCCCGATGCGATCCGCGCGGCCATCACGGCGAGCTGGAGGGGGTTCACGCTGACATAGCCTTGTCCGATGACGGCGTTGAGCGAGTCCGAGGCCGACCATGGCTGGTCGTATTTCTTCATCTTCCACGCGCTGTCGGGAATGGTGCCGAAACGCTGGTTGCTGCCCGCGAGCTGGAACTCTTCGCCCAGACCCATCAGCTTTGCGGTCGGTGCGATGGCATCATAGCCGAGCCGGTGCGCGAGCCAGTAAAAATAGCTGTTGCAACTCTTCATGATCGCCGACGGCATGTCGAGGCTGCCGTGCGTGCCGAGGCAGCGGAAGAAGCGGTTGCCGAGGCGGTAGCCGCCGACGCAGGTGTGCCGCTCGCTCGGGTCGACGCCGTGCTCGATCGCGGCGATCGCGGCCATCGGCTTCAGCGTCGATCCGGGCGGATAGAGCCCGCGCGTCGCCTTGTTGATCAGCGGCTGGTGATCGTCGGCGCGCAGCCAGGCATATTCGCTGCTGCTGATCCCGTCCGAAAAGCTGTTCGGATCGAAGCTCGGCATCGACACAAAGGAGAGGATATCGCCATTCTGGCAATCGATCACGACCGCCGCGCCCGACTCGCGCCCCATGCGCCGCGCGACATATTCCTGCAGGTCGGCGTCGATCGTCAGATGGACGGTCTTGCCCTGCACATCGGCCTGCGTCGAAAGATCGCGGACGACCTTGCCGCGCGCGGTCACCTCGACGCGCTTCGCGCCGGGCTGGCCCTTCAGCATGTCCTGGAAATATTTCTCCAGCCCGTCCTTGCCAATCTTGTACCCCGGCGTGATGTACAGCGGATCCTTGGCCTTCTGATATTCTTCGGCGTTCGGGGCGCCGACATAGCCGACCAGATGGCCGACCGCCGCGCCGGTCGGGTAATTGCGGGCAAAGCCGCGCTGCGGCGCGATGCCGGGCAGTTCGGGCAGGCGGACGAGGATCGAGCTATACTCGGCCTCGGTCATATCCTCCTTGATCGCGACGGGCTGGAATCCCGACGCCGCCTTCAGGTCG
>NZ_DATFFD010000137.1:0-3073 GCF_035250425.1 Sphingopyxis sp. | reverse complement strand
CACCACCGCCTATGCCGCCAACGCAACCTGTTCGCCGTCGCGTGCGGCGATGATGACAGGGCGTTATCCGACGCGCTTCGGCTTCGAATATACTGCGGTGCCGGTCGAGTTCGCCGAGAATCTGGCGCATGGCGAGGGCGTGGGGCCGCACCGCGCGATCTTCCACGACGAGTTGATCACCCCCGACATCCCCGCCTATCCCGACATGGGCGTCCCCGCGAGCGAGGTCACGATCGCCGAGACGGTGAAGGCGGCGGGCTATCACACGCTCCACATCGGCAAATGGCATCTGGGCGAGGCGCCGGCGCTGCAGCCGCACGCGCAGGGCTTCGACGAAAGTCTCGCCGTGCTCGGCGGCGCGGCGATGTTCCTTCCCGAGGATGATCCCGATACGGTCAACGCCAAGCTGCCGTGGGATCCGATCGACCGCTTCATCTGGGCGAACCTCCGCCATGCCGTGACCTTCAACGGCAGCGCGCGTTTCCACCCCAGGGGCCATATGACCGACTATTTCGCCGACGAGGCGATCAAGGCGATCGAGGCGAACAGGAACCGGCCCTTTTTCCTATATCTCGCGTTCAATGCCCCGCACACGCCCTTGCAGGCGACCAAAGCCGACTACGACAGATATCCTGAGATCAAGGATCACAAGACGCGCGTCTATGGCGCGATGATCGCACAGCTCGACCGCCGCATCGGCGATGTGATGGAAAAGCTGAAAGAAGCGGGGATCGACGACAACAGCCTCGTCATCTTCACCAGCGACAATGGCGGCGCCTGGTACAATGGCATGTCCGATTTGAACGCGCCGTTCCGCGGCTGGAAGGCGACCTTCTTCGAGGGCGGAATCCGCACGCCCTTCTTCATGCGCTGGCCGGGTGCGATCGCCGCGGGGACGCAGCGGGCCGACATGACCGGACATCTCGACATCTTTTCGACCATCGCCGCGGCGGCGGGCGCGAAGCTGCCGGAGGGCCGGACGATCGACAGCGAGGATATCCTCGCCGGCCCCGCCAAGCGGGCCGCGATGTATTGGCGCTCGGGCGATTACCGCACGGTGCGCGCGGGCGACTGGAAGCTTCAGGTCACGAAACGCCCCGAAAAGGCGCGTCTCTATAATCTCGCCGCCGACCCGACCGAGCGCCACGATCTCGCCGCGCGCGACCCGCAGCGCGTCGCGGCGCTCCGCGCGATGATCGAGGCGCAAAACAGGGGCATGGCGAAACCGATCTGGCCCGGTCTCATCGAAGGGCCGGTGCGCATCGACGTCCCGCTCGATGCGCCGTGGAAAGACGGCCAGGACTATGTCTACTGGACGAACTAAAGCCCCGCGCCGTGCCCTGCCGAGGCTCCTAGAACTTCACGCTGAGCCCGGCGGTGATGCGGCGGTCGGTGAGACCCTGGAAGCACAATAGCGCCTTGTTGTTCACGCAATATTGGTTCTGGTCGCCGCGCAGCAGGTTGATGCCCTCAACGCCGACATTGATGTGGTCGTTGATGTCATAGTTGATGCTGGCATTGAGCTGGCCCCGGGCGCCGTTGATCAGCGGCAGCCCGAAGAAGAAGGGATCGTTCGACACATAGCTGGAACGCCATGTGTAGCGCAGCCGCGCGTTGAGCCCGTATTTGTCGTAGAATAGCGTCGCATTATAGGCATATTTCGACAGGTTGGTCAGCGAGATGAGATCCCGCGAACCCGGATGGCCGAGCTGGGTGAAGACGGTGCGGGGTCCATCGGCGGCGCGATATTCGCGCGCCGAGCCGCCGGCCTTCTGATAGGTGAAGTTGCCGATGAAGCCGAAGCCCGACGCGAAGCCGAGCGTGTCTTCCCATGCGGACAGATCGTGCTGGAATGCGACCTCGACGCCGGTTTGCGTTGTGGTTCCCGGAACGTTGAAGGTCGAGCTGCGCGGCACGCAGATACCGACGCCCTGGATCGGGTTGTTGATGTTGCGGTTGGCGATCGGATTATAGATGCCGCCGCCCGGACAGGCCGGGTCGATCGAAATGTTGAGATTGCCGTTCGCATCGAGATTGGGGGCCGGATCCTCCTGCCGCTGCGCGAACAGGTTCGTGCGGCTCTTGTGGAAGAAGCCGATACTGATCAGGCTCGACGGCGCGAAATAATATTCGCTCGACAGATCGAACGACCATACGGCTTCGGGAACCAGGTCGGGATTGCCCACCGCGACAGGCGTGTTCGCGCCGGTGCCGAAGGAAAAGGATGTCGACAGCGTGTCGAAGTTCGGGCGGCGAATGTCGCGCGCGATGCCAGCGCGGACGAGAAGCTTGTCGGCGGGCTCGATCACGAGGCTGAAGCGCGGCAGCAGGAAATTGTACGAGCTCTTCGCGACGGTCTGTCCGGTCACCGTGCCGTTCGCGATGTTGTTTCCCGTCGACGAAATCCTGGTGTGCAGCCAGCGGAAGCCGGCATTGCCGCGGACCGGCATGCCGGCGATCTCGCCCTCCATATTCGCCTGGAAATAGGCGGCGTTCGTCGTTTCCTTGATCTTGAAGAAACCCGCGAAGGATTCGGTCGGCGTCGTCAGCGGCGCGACGGGCGGCCCCTCGGTCGCGGCGGCGTTGCTCGCGTCGATCGCGGCGTTGAGCGCGTCGAGCACCTTCGCGGGATCGTCGAACGCCAGCCCGCCGTCGATCAGCAAGAAGTCGGGGAAATAGAGCCGGCGTCCGTCGGCCGCGTTGAAGTTGCTCGGCCCCGGGATCAATATGTCGGAAAACAGGTCGCCCGACGGCCGGTTCCACGCGCTCGTCGTGTTGGTCAGGCTGACATTTCGTGAAAATTCGTTGTTTTCCGCCGAGGTCCGGTTCCAGCGATAGCCGAAATCGACCGAGGTAACGAAGGGATTGAGGTCGCTCGTGTCATAGGAGAAATCGAGCCGCGCCGCCCGTTCCTGATTGTCGGTCGAATTGGCGCCTTGGGCCACCTGCTGCAGTTGGTAATTGGCGGGATCGAGCAATTGCGCCGTCGTCGGCGCGAAGGGGCTCGCCTGGTCGATGCCGAATTGCAGCGTGCCGCCGCGAAGGTCGAATTCGATCGGCACGCCATTGTCGA
>NZ_DATFFD010000136.1:0-9305 GCF_035250425.1 Sphingopyxis sp. | reverse complement strand
GGACCGAGGATGGGCTCAAGGCCTCGCTCGGCTGGTATGAGAAGGCGCTTGCCGCCGATCCCGACAATGAAGATGCGCTGATCGAGCAGGCGGCGACGCTCGGCGATCTTGGGCGCTACCGCGATATGCTGACCGCGCTGCGCCACGCCGCGACGATCGTCCCGCGCGACCCGCGGCTCTTTTATCTGCAGGCGGTGCTCGCGGCGCGCGCCGGCAATTACCGGCTCGCGCGCAGCCTGTTGCAACGCACGCGCGGCGAACTCGACGCGCAGCCGTCGTTCATGCTGCTGAGCGCGATCGTCGAACTCGAGCTTGGCGGCGAGGCGGTCGCCGCGACCTGGGCCGACCGGCTGCTGGCCGAGCAGCCGGAGAATTTCACCGCGCGCCGCATCCTCGCGGCGGCCGAATGGGCCGATGGCGACGCCGACGCGGCGCTCGAAGCCTTGCTGCCGCTGGTCCGGCGTCCCGACGCCGACAGCTGGTCGCTGATTCTGGCGTCGCGATCGGCGGCAGAACTCGGCCGGCGGATCGAATCGGCGGACTATCTGGGACGCGCGGCGGCGCTGGCGCCGGGCGAAGCGGTGCCCTTTGCCGCCGACAATGATTATGGCCTGCTGACGATGGCCGCCGACGCCGAACCGCTCAATCCCGCCTATGCGATTCCCGCAATTTCGGCCGACCTGTCGAGCGGCAACGGCGCGCGGGCGATCGCACGCGCCACGCGGCTCCGCGATGCCAATCGCGGGGTCGCCGACGCGCATATCCTGCTCGGCGATGCGGCGCTGGCGGGCGGGCGGACCGATCTCGCGGTGCAAGCCTATCGTGCCGCACGCGACCTCGATGCGAGCGAGCGCACCACGTTGCGGCTTGCCAATGCGCTGTTCCGCGCGGGCGATGCCGCAGGGTCGGGCGCCGCGATCCTCGCGCTCCAGCGCAGCCAGCCGTCGAGCACCGCCGCCGACCGATTGTCGGGGCATCTGGCGATGGACATCGAACATTGGGACCAGGCGATCGCGCATTTCGAACGCGTACGCCGCCGGATCGGCAATCGCGATGTCGTGATCCTGCGCGAACTGGCGCGGGCGTGGTCGGCAAAGGGCGACGACGCGCGCGCGCTGCCGCTGATTGATCGAGCGTACCGGTTACAGCCGCTGAACGCCGGGATCATGGAGTTTTACGCCGACCTGCTTGAGAGGCGTGGCAGCAAGCAGGCGGCTACGGATCTGCGCGATAAGGCGGCGCAGATCGGGCGGTGACTATGTGATCCTCCCTGCGGCGGAGCCGTGGGGAGAGGGACCGTTCGCGAAGCGAATGGTGGAGGGGCAGCGACGTCGCGCCAATAGCCCCTCCGTCAGCGCTTCGCGCTGCCACCTCCCCATCGCTTCGCGACAGGGAGGATTTTAAGCTTCGGTGAGGTCGAGCAACGTCCGCGCATCGAGGCCGATGCGGCGCATCTGCTGCGCGACCGGCGGCCAGACATTGGCGAGGAAATCGGCGCGCATCAGGTCGCGGAGGCGCTCGGTCGCGCCCGCGGCGACAAACATGCCGACGCCGCGTTTGACCGTGACCAGTCCCTCGTCCTGAAAGGTCTGATATGCTTTCGCCACCGTCAGCGGGTTGGCGCCTTCCTCGGCGGCGAGCGATCGGACCGAGGGCAACATGTCGCCGTCGCGAAACTGGCCGTCGAGGATGGCGTTCGCGATGACATCACGCAGACGCTGGTACACGGGTTTGGACTGATCGAGCATGCCGCCTTAATGCCATAAGACAGCAGCACAGTCAAATCTCATTAATTACAAATTAGGTTCAGAAAATGAAACTAAATTTCCCAAGCCCGCACGACCTCGTCATATTCGGGGCGGGGGCGTTCGTCGAGTTCGCGCGCGGGCGTTCCCAGAAAGAAATAGCCGACGATCGTGTCGCCTTCGCCGGCGCCGAACGCCGCCGCGACCTCGGCGCTATAGGCCGCCCAGCCGGTCAGCCAGCTGCCGACAAAGCCGTGCGCGTGCGCGGCGTGGAGCAGGTTCATGCCGACCGCGCCGGCCGACATCTGCTGCTCCCAAACGGGAACCTTGGCTCCGGGCACCGGCGTTGAGACGAGTATGAGCAAGCTCGGCGCCTGATGGGCGAATTGGTCGAGCGCCGAAAGGTCCATGCCGGCGGCGCCGGGGTTCTCGGCAACCCACGCCTTTTTGAGCAACGCCGCGAGCGCCTCGCGCTGGTCGTCGGCGACGGTGACGATGCGCCAGGGGGCGAGCTTGCCATGGTCGGGGGTGCGCAGCGCGAGCGCGATGATGTCGTGCAGGGTGGCGGCATCGGGGCCGGGGGCGATCATGTCGCGCGCCTTGCCTGAACGGCGCGTGGCGAGATGGGCGAGGAGTGAGGAGGTGTCGTTGAACATGGTCCGCCATGTGGCGTTTTGCGTGCTTCAGCGCAAGTGTTGCGAACGGTTCGCAACACTTTTTGGCCCGGCCGAAACGGTTTCAGGCGCAATTAGATTCTTCCCATACGCAATTTTCGCGCTAGGTTGCCCCATTCGCGCGGCGGAAGCCCGCGCTCAAGATAATCAAAATAAGGGACGCTTTGATGAAAGAGATTGGCCTTTGGGACGGAGGGGATTGGACCTTCGTCATTGCGCTAGTGTTGCTCGGCGCATTTCTGACGGTCGGCGCGTTGATCGCCGGCAGCAAGAAGCCAGAATTCGCCGGCCATCCCAAGGGTCTTTACATGCTCTTCTTCGCCGAGATGTGGGAGCGTTTCTCCTATTACGGCATGCGCGCGATCCTGATCCTCTATCTGACACAGCACTGGCTGTTTAGCGACGGTAAGTCGAATCTGATCTATGGCGCTTATACCAGCCTCGTCTATATCACTCCGGTGCTGGGCGGTTATCTCGCCGACCGCTATCTGGGACAGCGCAAGGCGGTGCTGTTCGGCGGCGTCCTGCTCGCTTTCGGCCATTTGTTCATGGCATTCGAAGGCGTCGGCGGACAAGAGGACGCGACGATCAACGTCTTCTGGCTTGCGCTCGCGCTGATCATCGTCGGATCGGGCTTTTTGAAGGCCAATATCTCGGTGATGGTTGGCCAGCTTTACCGCCTGACCGACATGCGCCGCGATGCAGCCTACACCATATTCTATATGGGCATTAACACCGGCGCCGCGATCGGCACGGTCCTTGTCGGTTATTTGGGGCAGAAGCTCGGCTGGGCCTATGGTTTCGGCCTTGCAGGCATCGGTATGATCGCCGGCCTGATCGTCTTCGTCCTCGGTAAAAAGGTTCTGCTCGGAGCCGGCGAAGCGCCCGCGCCGCTGAGCAGGCAGAAGGAATGGGTGTTGTACGGGACGGGCATCGTCGCCGTCGTGGTGATGTGGGGACTGGTGCAATATCAGGACGTCATCCAGAATCTGCTGCTCGTTTCGGGCACGCTTCTGCTCGTTTATGTCGCTGCGATTGCTGCCCTCCAGCTGCCCTATGGGAAAATGGGCAGCGCGCCGAGCGACAGCCGTGCGATCATTCTTGCCGGCATGCTGGCGATGCTGTTCCTGCCTTTGTCCAACGCGATGAGCCTTGCGACGTCGAATGAAGGCACCAAGCTGCTGGGCTTGACCGTTGCACAGCTGGTTTATGTTTCCGGTATCGTCGTGGTTCTGATCGGGCTGGGAATCGAGAAGTTCCGGGTCGAAAACCACGCGCGCGACCGAATTTACGCAATCCTGTTCCTTATTGCGCTGAACCCGCTTTTCTGGGGTCTGTTCGAACAGGCGGGAGGCAGTTTCAATCTCTATACCGATCGCTTCGTCGACATCGGCGCGGTCCCGGCCTCGCTGTTCCAGTCGATCAACCCGATCTACATCATCATTTTCGCGCCCTTCTTTGCGGCGCTCTGGCAATGGCTCGGCAAAAAAGGTCTCGAACCTTCGGCACCCGCCAAGTTTGCGCTGGCGCTGGCGCAGGTCGGACTTGGTTTCCTTGTCTTCGTTTGGGGAGCGAAAAGCGTGGGGGTCGAGGCGATGACCCCGGTGGTCTTCGTATTCCTGCTCTACTTGCTCCACACAACTGGTGAGCTCTGCCTCTCGCCGGTCGGCCTGAGCGCCATGAACCGGCTGGCGCCGAGTTTCATGGCGTCGCTGATCATGGGTGCCTGGTTCTATATGACCGCGGTCGGCAATTTCGTCGCGGGCAAAATCGGCGAAGCGACCGGCGGCGAGAGCGGCGACATGACCAAGGAAGCGACGCTTGCCATCTATGACAAGATCGGCTGGATCACGCTGGGGGTCAGTGTCGTCGTCCTCGCGCTGTCGCCGATCGTGAAGCGGTGGATGCATGTCGACACGCTGCGCGACCGCGATCGCGACGGGGGCATTGCGGGCACGGGCGAACTCGGCGAGCCGCAAGCGGCTGGCATCCATCCCGAACCCAAGGGGGCGTAACCATGATCCGTGGTGTGAAGGGCAGCCTGCTGGCTGCGGTATCGCTGGCGCTTGTCGGTTGCGCGGCGAGCGGCGGCGAAACGGCCTCGGCGAGCGACAAGCCCGCCGAGAAGCCGGTCAAGTTCAACAAGGATCCCTATCCGTCGACGTACAAGGGATATCCGGCCCGCCTGACGGTGGTGAAGGGTGTCACGATCTTCGACGGCGAGGGCGGGCGGATCGACAATGGGTCGATCGTGATGACGAGCGGCAAGGTTTCGGCGGTAGGCGGCCCCGGCATGGAGCTGCCGACCGACGCTGACGTGATCGACGGCACGGGCAAGTTCCTCACCCCCGGCATCATCGACATCCACAGCCACCTCGGCGACTATCCTTCGCCCGGCGTCGATGCGCATTCGGATGGCAATGAGGCGACGTCGCCGACGACGCCCGAAGTCTGGTCCGAACATAGCGTCTGGCCGCAAGACCCGGGGTTCAGCCGCGCGCTCGCCAATGGCGGGGTGACCTCGCTCCAGATCCTGCCGGGCAGCGCGAACCTGATGGGCGGGCGTTCGATCACGCTCAAGAATGTGCCGTCGCGCACTGTCCAGGGGATGAAGTTCCCCGGCGCGCCCTATGGCCTGAAAATGGCGTGCGGCGAAAATCCGAAGCGCGTCTATGGCGGCAAGGGGCGCGCGCCCTCGACCCGCATGGGCAATTTCGCGGTGAACCGCGCGACATGGCAAAAGGCGGCGGCGTACAAGAAGAAGATGGACGACGGGAAGGCCGTCGACCGCGACCTCGCGATGGAGACGCTAGCGGGCGTGCTGTCGGGCGAGATCCTCGTCCACAACCATTGCTACCGCGCCGACGAGATGGCGCTCGTCATCGATATGTCGAAGGAGTTCGGCTACAAGGTGTCGACCTTCCACCACGCGGTCGAGGCGTACAAGATCGCCGATATCCTTCAGAAGGAAGGCATTTGCTCGGCGATGTGGGCCGATTGGTGGGGCTTCAAGATGGAAGCCTATGACAGCGTCAACGAGAATATTCCGCTCGTCTACAAGGCCGGTGCGTGCACGATCGTCCATTCGGATGACGCCAACCAGATCCAGCGGCTCAATCAGGAAGCCGCCAAGGCGCGCGCCGCGGGGCGCCGCATCGGGATCGACGTCAGCGACGAGATGGCATGGACCTGGCTGTCGTATAATCCGGCAAAGGCATTGGGTATCGGGGACAAGACGGGCAGCCTGAAGCCGGGCAAGATGGCCGACGTCGTGTTGTGGAACGGCAATCCGTTCAGCGCGTACACGCGCCCCGAAAAGGTATGGATCGACGGGGCTTTGATGTTCGACGCGACCGATCCCAAGCGCCGTCCGGTGAGCGATTTCGAGCTGGGCCAGCCGGGCGAAGGAGACGTGAAATGAGCGCTCTCCTGAACATCCGGTCCTTCCTTTCCCGCGCCCCTGCGAAGGCAGGGGCCCATCACCTGCGCCCTCGTTCCTTCGCCGCCGTTCGCTTCATACCGACGGGCCCGAAGATGGGCCCCTGCCTTCGCAGGGGCGCGGCGGGATTAGGGGGCGCGCTGGCCGCCGCCTTGGCTTTGGCCACCCCCGCCGCGGCGCAGGACGTCGCGATCGTCAATGCAAAGCTCGTCATCGGCGACGGCAGCGCGCCGGTCGAGGGCGGCACGGTGGTCGTGCGCGGTGGCAAGGTTGTCGCCGCGGGTGCCGGCGTCGCCGTGCCTTCGGGTGTCGAGCGTGTCGATGCGCAGGGTCGCTATGTCACGCCGGGCATCGTCGCGGCGTTCAGCCGCGTCGGGCTGACCGAAGTCGATGCTGTCAGCGGCACCAACGACCGGTCGGCGCCGCGCACGCGCTTCTCGGCGGGGCTCGACATTGCGCCCGCGCTGAATCCGATGGGGTCTCCCGTCGCGGTGAACCGCGCGTCGGGCGTGACGCGTGCGATCGTCGCGCCGGGCAGCAGCAGCAATCTGTTCGCCGGGCAGGGCGCGGTCGTCGACCTCGCCGACGATATGGACATGGTGACGCGCCCGCGCGCGCTGCAATATGTCGCGTTCGGCGAGGATGGCTCGGCGAAGGCGGGGGGCAGCCGCGCGGCGACCTTCCTGCTCTTCCGTGAACAATTGCTCGCGGCGCGCAGCTATGCCCGCAACCCCGCGACGCTCGCCGAATGGGGCAATGACGCGATGATCCAGCGCGCCGATGCCGATGCGCTCGTCCGCGTGATCGACGGCACGACGCCTTTGTTCGTTCGCGTCGACCGCGCCGCCGACATCGTCAATGTCATCAAGCTGAAGGGCGAATTTCCCGCGCTGAAGCTGGTGCTCGTCGGGGTGACCGAAGGCTGGCTCGTCGCGCGCGACATCGCGGCGGCGAAGGTGCCGGTGCTCGTCTCGCCGCTCACCGACCTGCCGTCGACCTTCGAACAGCTCGGCGCGACGCAATCGAACGCGGGCCGGCTCAAGGCCGCCGGCGTCGATGTGTCGGTCGGCGTGTTCGACGATGATGACGCGCACAAGATGGGTTATGCGACGCAATATGCGGGCAACCTCGTCGGCCTCGCGCGCGTTCCGGGCGCGAGCGGCATGACGTGGGATCAGGCGTTCGCGTCGATCAGCAGCGTTCCGGCGCGCGCCGTCGGCATGGAAGCCAGCATCGGATCGCTGCGTCCCGGCCGTGCCGGCGACGTCGTGATCTGGGACAATGACCCGCTCGAACTCGGCAGCCGCCCGACCGCGGTCTGGATCGACGGCAAGGCGCAGTCGCTGACGACGCGGCAGGACCGCCTCCGGGATCGCTATGCGACCCCGCAGGAAGGGGCATTGCCCAAGGCATACGACCGATAGGGCAGGGCGGGCGTTTCACCGCCTGGCCCATCCCTTGCCTCTATGTTGACACTGTTACCTTTGTCGCGCAAACACTGTCGGTGAACGCAATCCGAGTCGCGCGCAGCGGCGGCTTGGGCGATAGAGATGACATTGCTGGAGGAGGGAGTGGTCATGCAACCGATGTCGCTTTTGATCGCGACCTGCGTCCTGTTCGTCGGCTCGCACCTCGCTTTGTCGCATCCGCTTCGAGGCGGGCTCGCGGGGCGGCTGGGCGAGCGGGGATTCCAGATCACCTATTCGATCGTCGCGATCGCGACGTTCATCATGGTGGTGCAGGCATGGCGCGGGATGCCGCCCGAGCCGCCCTTATGGATGGTCGACGATCCGCTGTGGATCCTCGCGTCGCTGATCGTGCTCTTCGCGAGCATATTGTTCATCGGATCGCTGATCGGTAACCCGGCACTGCCCGCGCCGGGCGCGGCGAAGGCGGCGCAGGCCGCGCCGCGCGGCGTGTTCGCGATCACGCGGCACCCGATGATGTGGGGCTTCGCGCTGTGGGCCTTTGCGCACGCCATGGTGATGCCGACCAGCGCGCAGATCGTCCTGTCCGCCACCATCGTCTTCCTCGCGCTTGTCGGTTCGGCGGGGCAGGATGCGAAGAAGGCGCGGCTGATGGGCGACGCCTGGCGGCATTGGGCGGCGCGGACGAGTTTCGTCCCGTTCGCGCGGCAAATCGGGGGCGCGGCGCCATGGGACGACACGATCCCGCGGCCGCATGCGCTGTTCGGCGGATTCCTATTGTGGATCGTCGCGACCTGGGCGCACGGTGCGCTGGGCTATATGGTCGCGGGTATCTGGCGCTGGGTGGGATAGGATCGGTATGAACGCGAGCACGCATCTCAACGATCTGTCGCTGCGGCTGCTCGGCCGCGCCTTCGACGAGCTCGACCCCGGGGAGCGCCGGGTGGTCGAGTCGATCGCAAAGCGCGCGCCCAGCAGCCGCGATGCCGCCGACATCGGGGATGCGCAGGCGAGCACTGGCGACCGGCTGGCCGACCGCGTTGCGGCGGTCGGCGGGTCGTGGGGCTTCATCATCGTCTTTGCGCTGATCCTGTTCGGCTGGATGCTGCTTAGTTCGGAAATACTTCAGCGCTTCGGCCTCGCGTTCGACCCCTATCCCTTCATCTTCCTGAACCTGATGCTCTCGACGCTCGCCGCGATCCAGGCGCCGATCATCATGATGAGCCAGAACCGGCAGGCGTCAAAGGATCGCCTGACCGCCAGCGTCGACTATGAAATCAACCTGCGCGCCGAGCTGGAGATCATGCGATTGCACGAGAAGCTCGATCAGATGCGGATCGCCGAGCTGGCGGAGAAGGTCGACGCGCTGTGTGTGCGGCTGGATTCGAAGGGGTAGTCGAGCAGGGATGTCGGTTTTGGTGGGGAGAGCCGCCAGCCTCCATTTTCGTCATCCCCGCGAAAGCGGGGACCCAGAGCGTCCGTCGGCTGGCCTAGCCCTGGGTTCCCGCTTTCGGGGGAATGACGAAGTATTAGAAACCGGGCGTCCGCTTCCGGTCGTTAACGGCCTCTTCGGTGATGCGCCTACAACCGCACCATCCGCATCCCCATCTCGCCATAGCGCGGACCGCTCGTTCCGCCCTTAGGCGCGGCGGCGTTGATCGCGGCGAGGTCGTCGGCGGTCAGCGTAACCTCTGCAGCCCCAACGCTGTCCTCCATCGTCGCGCGGCGTTTGGTGCCGGGGATCGGGACGATGTCGTCGCCTTGCGCGAGCAGCCACGCGAGCGCGACCTGCGCCTTCGATACGCCATGCTTGTCCGCAACCGCGCCGATCGCGTCGACGATCGCGAGGTTAGCGGGCAGATTTTCCTCCGAATAGCGGGGGTCGTTGCGGCGCCAGTCGGTTTCGGGCAGCTCGTCGCGGCTGCGCACCGCGCCGGCGAGGAAGCCGCGGCCGAGCGGCGAATAGGGGACGAAGCCGATGCCGTTTTCGCGGCACGCGCCGAGGATCTCGTCCTCGATA
>NZ_DATFFD010000135.1:0-15265 GCF_035250425.1 Sphingopyxis sp. | reverse complement strand
CAGGACGTTTACATGGGCGACATGCCGCTCATGACCGAGAACGGCACCTTCTTCGTCAACGGCACCGAGCGCGTCATCGTGTCGCAGATGCACCGTTCGCCGGGTGTGCTCTTCGACCATGACCGCGGCAAGACCCACTCGTCGGGCAAATTCCTGTTCGCTGCGCGCGTCATCCCGTATCGCGGTTCGTGGCTCGACTTTGAATTCGATGCCAAGGACATCGTCAACGTCCGCATCGACCGCAAGCGCAAGCTGCCGGTCACCAGCCTGCTGTACGCGCTCGGCATGTCGGGCGAGGAAATCCTCAACCATTTCTATGACCGCCTCGTCTTCGAGCGCGCCGAAAACGGCTGGAAAGTGCCGTTCGTCGTCGAAAACTGGCGCGGTGCGAAGCCCGCGTTCGACGTCGTCGACGCCAAGACCGGCGAAGTCGTCTTCGCCGCCGGCCACAAGATCAGCCCGCGCCTTGCCAACAAGGCAGCGAAGGACGGTCTCGACACGCTGCTCATCCCGACCGAGGAAATCTTCGGCCGTTACTCGGCCTATGACCTCATCAACGAGTCGACCGGCGAGATCTACATCGAAGCCGGCGACGAAGTGAGCGCCGACAATCTCGAAAAGATCGACGCCGCGGGTCTCGACAAGCTCGTCCTGCTCGACATCGACCACAACAACACGGGCCCCTGGATCCGCAACACGCTGAAGGCCGACAAGGCCGAAGACCGCGACCAGGCGCTTTCGGACATCTATCGCGTGATGCGCCCCGGCGAACCGCCGACGCGCGAAACCGCGGAAGCGCTGTTCGGCGGCCTGTTCTTCGACCCCGAGCGCTATGACCTGTCGGCCGTCGGCCGCGTGAAATTGAACATGCGCCTTGGCCTTGAGGCCGAGGACACGGTCACCACGCTGCGCAGCGACGACATCCTCGCCGTCGTCAAGGAACTGGTGAACCTGAAGGACGGCAAGGGCGAAATCGACGATATCGACAACCTCGGCAACCGTCGTGTCCGTTCGGTCGGCGAGCTGCTCGAAAACCAGTATCGCGTCGGGCTGCTCCGCATGGAGCGCGCGGTGAAGGAGCGCATGAGCTCGGTCGACGTGTCGACCGTGATGCCGAACGACCTGATCAACGCGAAGCCCGCCGTCGCCGCGGTTCGCGAATTCTTCGGCTCGTCGCAGCTCAGCCAGTTCATGGACCAGACCAACCCGCTCTCCGAAGTGACGCACAAGCGTCGCGTCTCGGCGCTCGGGCCGGGCGGTCTGACGCGCGAACGCGCGGGCTTCGAAGTCCGCGACGTTCACCCGACGCACTATGGCCGTATCTGCCCGATCGAAACGCCCGAAGGCCCGAACATCGGTCTGATCAACTCGCTGGCGACCTTCGCTCGCGTCAACAAGTACGGCTTCATCGAAACCCCGTACCGCCGCATCATCGACGGCAAGGTGACGAACGACGTCGTCTACCTCTCGGCGATGGAAGAGCAGAAGCACACGGTTGCGCAGGCGAACGCCGACCTCAACCCCGACGGCAGCTTCATCGACGAGCTGATCTCGGCGCGCGAAGCGGGTGAATTCCTGATGGCGCCGCGCGATCAGATCACGCTGATGGACGTGTCGCCGAAGCAGCTCGTTTCGGTCGCTGCATCGCTGATCCCGTTCCTCGAAAACGATGACGCCAACCGCGCGCTCATGGGTTCGAACATGCAGCGTCAGGCTGTGCCGCTGATCCGCGCCGAAGCTCCGGTCGTCGGTACGGGCATGGAAGAAACCGTTGCCCGCGATTCGGGTGCGGCCATCGCGGCGCGCCGCGGCGGCGTGATCGATCAGGTCGATGCGACGCGTATCGTTATCCGTGCGACCGATATGGTCGAGCCCGGCAAGTCGGGCGTCGACATCTATCGCCTCCAGAAGTTCCAGCGTTCGAACCAGAACACCTGCATCAACCAGCGTCCGCTGGTGAAGGTGGGCGAGATCGTCCGCGCGGGCGACATCATCGCCGACGGTCCGTCGACCGAACTCGGCGAACTGGCGCTCGGCAAGAATGTGCTCGTCGCGTTCATGCCGTGGAATGGCTATAACTATGAGGACTCGATCCTCATCAGCGAACGCATCGTGAAGGACGACGTCTTCACCTCGATCCACATCGAGGAATTCGAAGTCACCGCACGCGACACGCGCCTTGGGCCGGAAGACATCACGCGCGACATCCCGAACGTCGGCGAGGAAGCGCTTCGCAACCTCGACGAAGCAGGCATCGTCTATATCGGTGCCGAAGTCGGCCCCGGCGACATTCTGGCCGGCAAGATCACCCCCAAGGGTGAATCGCCGATGACGCCGGAAGAAAAGCTGCTGCGCGCGATCTTCGGTGAAAAGGCCAGCGACGTGCGCGACACCTCGCTTCGTCTGCCGCCGGGCGTGTCGGGCACGGTCGTCGAAGTCCGCGTCTTCAACCGTCACGGTATCGACAAGGACGAACGCGCGATCGCGATCGAACGCGAAGAGATCGAACGTCTGAAGCAGGATGCCGACGACGAACGCGCGATCCTCAACCGTGCGACCTTCTCGAGCCTCAAGGAACTGCTCGTCGGTCAGGCGACCAGCGCAGTGCCCAAGGGTCTGAAGAAGGGCGATGTCGTCACCGAAGAGATGCTCGTCGACCTCGACCGCGGCGACTGGTGGAAGCTGGCGGTTGTCGAAGACAATGCCCAGGCCGCCCTCGAAGCGATCAAGGCGCAGTATGACGACGCGATCAAGCGGATCAGCGCGAAGTACGAAGATCGCGTCGAAAAGCTGCAGCGCGGCGACGAACTCGCCCCCGGCGTGCTCAAGATGGTCAAGGTCTTCGTCGCGGTGAAGCGCAAGCTGCAATCGGGCGACAAGATGGCCGGCCGTCACGGCAACAAGGGCATCATCAGCCGCATCCTGCCGATCGAGGACATGCCGTTCCTCGAAGACGGGACGCACGTCGATTTCGTGCTCAACCCGCTGGGCGTGCCGTCGCGCATGAACGTCGGGCAGATCCTCGAAACGCACCTCGGCTGGGCATCGCGCGGCTTCGGTCAGCGGATCACCGCGGCGCTCGAGGACTGGCGCATGGCGAACCCCGACCCCGAGGCGGGAGCTCCGCCCGAGGCGGTTCGCGAAGCGCTGCTTCAGGCCTATGGCGATGAATATGCGGACGAAATCAAGGCGCGCAGCGCGGATGAAGTCGTCGAACTCGCCAGCAATCTTTCGGTGGGCGTGCCCTTCGCGACCCCGGTGTTCGACGGCGCGCGCGAAGGCGACGTGTCGGCGATGCTGGAACGCGCCGGTCTCGACCGGTCGGGTCAGGTCGATCTGTATGACGGCCGCACCGGCGACCGCTTCGACCGCAAGGTGACGGTGGGATATATGTATATCCTGAAGCTGCATCACCTCGTCGACGACAAGATCCACGCGCGTTCGATCGGACCCTACTCGCTTGTCACCCAGCAGCCGCTGGGCGGTAAGGCGCAGTTCGGTGGCCAGCGCTTCGGTGAAATGGAAGTGTGGGCGCTGCAGGCTTATGGCGCGGCGTATACGCTGCAGGAAATGCTGACGGTGAAGTCCGATGACGTGATCGGCCGCACCAAGGTCTACGAAGCGATCGTCAAGGGCGACGACACCTTCGAGGCCGGCATTCCCGAAAGCTTCAACGTGCTCGTCAAGGAAATGCGCTCGCTGGGCCTCAATGTCGAACTCTCTTCCTATGCGGAAGAAGATCCCGACAATCTTCCGGACGCCCTTCCCGAAGCCGCCGAATAATGATTTTCCTCACCCCCTTCGCCCGCGGCGAGGGGGGAAGAGTGGAGCTTAGAATATGAACCAGCTTACCAACTTCATGAACCCGGTCGCGAAGCCCGAAACCTTCGACATGATCAAGATCGGCATCGCGAGCCCCGAGCGTATCCGCTCGTGGTCGTTCGGCGAGATCAAGAAGCCCGAAACCATCAACTACCGCACGTTCAAGCCCGAGCGTGACGGCCTGTTCTGCGCGCGCATCTTTGGCCCGATCAAGGATTATGAATGCCTGTGCGGCAAGTATAAGCGCATGAAATACAAGGGCATCGTCTGCGAGAAGTGCGGTGTCGAAGTCACGGTGACCAAGGTCCGCCGTGAGCGCATGGGCCATATCGAGCTCGCCGCGCCGGTCGCGCACATCTGGTTCCTGAAGTCGCTGCCGTCGCGCATCGGCCTGCTGCTCGACATGCAGCTCAAGCAGCTCGAGCGCGTCCTCTATTTCGAAGCCTATATCGTTCTTGAGCCCGGCCTGACGCCGCTCGAGAAGTTCCAGCTTCTGACCGAAGACGAACTGCTCGACGCGCAGGACGAATATGGCGAAGACGCCTTCTCGGCCGGTATCGGCGCCGAGGCGATCCGCGTGCTGCTCGAAAATCTCGATCTGGAGCAGGAACGCACCGATCTGATGGAAGATCTCGCGACGACCAAGTCGGAGCTGAAGCCCAAGAAGATCATCAAGCGCCTCAAGGTCGTGGAATCGTTCATCGAATCGGGTAACCGTCCCGAGTGGATGATCCTCGAAGTCGTGCCGGTCATCCCGCCCGAACTGCGCCCGCTGGTGCCGCTCGACGGCGGCCGTTTCGCGACGTCGGATTTGAACGATCTTTATCGCCGCGTGATCAACCGCAACAACCGCCTGAAGCGCCTGATGGAGCTGCGCGCGCCGGACATCATCGTCCGCAACGAAAAGCGCATGCTTCAGGAAGCCGTCGACGCATTGTTCGATAACGGCCGCCGCGGCCGCACGATCACGGGCGCCAACAAGCGTCCGCTGAAGTCGCTCTCGGACATGCTCAAGGGCAAGCAGGGCCGCTTCCGTCAGAACCTGCTCGGCAAGCGCGTCGACTATTCGGGCCGTTCGGTCATCGTGACCGGTCCCGAACTCAAGCTGCACCAGTGCGGCCTGCCGAAGAAGATGGCGCTCGAACTGTTCAAGCCATTCATCTACGCGCGCCTCGACGCCAAGGGTCTCTCGATGACCCTGAAGCAGGCGAAGAAGTGGGTCGAGAAGGAACGCAAGGAAGTCTGGGACATCCTCGACGAAGTCATTCGCGAGCACCCGGTCCTCCTGAACCGCGCCCCGACGCTTCACCGCCTCGGCATCCAGGCGTTCGAACCCGTGCTGATCGAAGGCAAGGCGATCCAGCTTCACCCGCTGGTCTGCGCCGCGTTCAACGCCGACTTCGACGGTGACCAGATGGCCGTCCACGTCCCGCTGAGCCTCGAGGCGCAGCTGGAAGCGCGCGTGCTGATGATGTCGACGAACAACATCCTCAGCCCCGCGAACGGCAAGCCGATCATCGTTCCGTCGCAGGACATGGTGCTGGGTCTCTATTATCTGTCGATGGAGCGCCCGGGCGAACCCGGTGAGGGCATGCTGCTCGCCGACATGGCCGAAGTGCATCAGGCGCTTCACATCGGTGCGGTCACGCTGCACTCGAAGGTGATCAGCCGCGTCCCGCAGACCGACGAGCAGGGCAATGAGTATCAGAAGCGTTTCGAAACCACCCCGGGACGCATGCTGATCGGTGAATGCCTGCCGAAGTCGCACACCGTGCCCTTCGACGTCGTCAACCGCCTTCTCACCAAGAAGGAAATCGGCGACGTGATCGATCAGGTCTATCGTCACACCGGCCAGAAAGAGACCGTGTTGTTCGCCGACGCCATCATGGCGCTGGGCTTCCGCAACGCGTTCAAGGCCGGCATTTCCTTCGGCAAGGATGACATGATCATTCCCGAGTCAAAGGAAGGCATGGTCAACGAAACCCGCGCGCTGGTGAAGGATTTCGAGCAGCAGTATCAGGACGGCCTGATCACGCAGCAGGAAAAGTACAACAAGGCGATCGACGCCTGGTCGCAGTGTGGCGACAAGGTCGCGAACGCGATGATGGACGAAATCCGCGCCGAGCCGAAGGATCCGAAGACGGGCCGGTTGGCCCCGATCAACTCCATCTATATGATGGCGCACTCGGGTGCCCGTGGTTCGCAGGCGCAGATGAAGCAGCTCGCCGGCATGCGCGGCCTGATGGCCAAGCCGTCGGGTGAGATCATCGAAACGCCGATCATCTCGAACTTCAAGGAAGGCCTGACCGTTCTCGAGTATTTCAACTCGACGCACGGTGCGCGTAAGGGTCTGGCCGATACGGCGCTCAAGACGGCGAACTCGGGTTACCTGACCCGCCGTCTGGTCGACGTGTCGCAGGACTGCGTCGTGATCGAGGAAGATTGCGGCACGACCCGCGGTATGGAAATGCGTGCGATCATCCAGGGCGGTTCGACGATCGCCTCGCTGGGCGAACGCATCCTCGGCCGCACCACGCTCGAAGACGTCGTCGACAAGGACGGCAATGTCATCGCGCCGGTGGGCACGTTGCTCGACGAACCGACGACGCAGCGGATCGAAGACGCCGAGGTTCAGTCGGTCAAGATCCGTTCGCCGCTGGTCTGCGAAGCCACGTTGGGCGTGTGCGGCAAATGCTATGGCCGCGACCTTGCCCGCGGCACGCCGGTCAACATCGGTGAAGCTGTCGGCGTTATCGCCGCGCAGTCGATCGGTGAACCCGGCACGCAGCTGACGATGCGTACCTTCCACATCGGTGGTGCGGCGCAGGTCAACGAACAGTCGAACGCCGAAGCGATTTCGGACGGTACGATCGAATATCGCGACATGGCGACGATCGTCGACCAGCGTGGCCGCCGTCTGGCGCTGTCGCGTTCGGGCGAAATCGCGATCATCGACAGCGAAGGCCGCGAGCGCGCATCGCACAAGCTGCCTTATGGTGCGCAGATCCTGCACAAGGACGGCGAGAAGGTGAAGAAGGGCGACCGGATTGCCGAATGGGATCCGTTCACCATGCCGCTGATCACCGAAAAGCAGGGCGTCGTGAAGTATCAGGATCTGGAAGACACCAAGACCCTGATCGAACAGGTCGACGAAGCGACGGGCATCGCCCAGCGCGTCGTGATCGAGTATCGCTCGGCGGGCCGCGCCAAGAAGGAAGACCTTCAGCCGCGCCTGACCTTGCTCGACGATCAGTCGGGCGAAGCGGCACGCTATCTGCTCGCGGTCGGCACGATGCTGTCGGTCGAGGACGGGCAGGAAGTGCAGGCGGGCGACGTTCTGGCGCGTGTCAGCCGCGAAGCGTCGAAGACGCGCGACATCACCGGTGGTCTGCCGCGTGTTGCCGAGCTGTTCGAAGCGCGCATTCCGAAGGACAACAGCGTCATCGCGAAGATCAGCGGCCGCATTGAATTCGTCAAGGATTACAAGGCGAAGCGCAAGATTGCGATCGTTCCGGAAGAAGGCGATCCGATCGAGTACCTCATTCCCAAGTCGAAGGTCTTGGAAGTGCAGGAAGGCGACCAGGTCAAGCGCGGCGATGCGCTGATCAGCGGTTCGCCGAACCCGCACGACATCCTCGACGTCATGGGCGTGGAAGCACTGGCCGAATATCTCGTCGCGGAAATCCAGGAAGTCTACCGTTTGCAGGGCGTGAAGATCAACGACAAGCACATCGAGGTGATCGTTCGCCAGATGCTGCAGAAGGTCGAGATCACCGCTGGCGGCGACACCACGCTGCTGCCGGGCGAACAGCTCGATTATCTGGAGATGATGGAATATAACTCCAAGCTGCCGAAAAATGGTGTTCCCGCTGAGGGCCGTCCGGTCCTCCTCGGCATCACCAAGGCGAGCCTGCAGACGCGCAGCTTCGTTTCGGCGGCATCGTTCCAGGAGACGACCCGTGTTCTCACCGAGGCTTCGGTGCAGGGCAAGATCGACTCGCTGCAAGGCCTCAAGGAAAATGTCATCGTCGGCCGCCTCATCCCGGCGGGCACCGGCGCTGCCATGAACCGCGTCCGCGTCACCGCGTCGTCGAAAGATGCGGCGCTTCGTGCCGCGATGCGCGCCGCGAACCAGGAGCATCTGATCGCCCCGGCGACCGCCGCCGAAGAGCATAAAGCCGAACTGGCACAGGGTCCCGAGGCGGCGATCGGCGACGATCCGCTGGGCAAGGTCCAGGGCGAAGACTTCACGACCGACGATGTGATGGTCGAAGAGCGCCCCGAAGGCGAAGGCGAGGAATAAGCCCCTCGGTCTTTCGGACCTGACAGAAATAAGCCCCGCCGGAGCGATCCGGCGGGGCTTTTTCTTTGGCGGTTTTGGAGTGGGGTGAACGGAAGTTCGCTCTGTGGCGATATAGGTTGCGATGTTGGATTTCGGCTGATTGACTGACGCTGATGAACGCAGACGAGTACGGAGTAAACGCTCCGATTAATGGGTCATAAAGGTGGGCATATTATGATACTATGCGTGAACGCATGGAATGGTGTACGTGAAACATGCGAATCAACGCATTGACAGGGGCGCTTGAAAAGGCGGATGCGGAGATCATATGGGAATTGGCAGGATACTGGATGCGTTCCGGGGGCGGCGAGACCGACGGAGCGAAATTTTGATGGAAGAAACCTTCGAACTGAAAGTCCATATCGCGTGCGACGAGGAAACCGGTCGCTGGTACGTCGCAGAATCAGATGTACCGGGCCTTCGCCTCGAAGATGCTGATCCGCTAAACCTCATTGCACGTATCGAACTAGCAGTGCCCGAACTTGTCGAGCTGAACCTCGACGAGATCGTTGCGACGTGTCGAGCGCAGAAGCCCGATGCCTATAACTGCCGCTCAGAGCTTGAGTGGAAGCGCCCCGCTGTGCGCCCCGTATTCGATAGCCCACTTCGGCCCGCGTATGCGTGACCCTGCGTGGCGGGGTATTATCGTGACATTATCAAAATTTTGAAGGCGAATGGCTGTACGTTCGTCCGGCAGGGAAAAGGCGACCATGAAATATGGTACAGCCCGATCACCAACCGGAATTTCACGGTCGATAAGGGTGTGGAAGTAAAGCACACGGCGAACGGCTCGCTCGAAGACGCCGGTATCGACAAGGCTTTCTGATCGGCCCGACTGGCCAATTCCGAAACCGTTTCTAACTCACCAAACCCCGAGCGAGCAATCTGGCGGGGTTTTGTGGGCGTGTCGGAAGACGAAGGCCCGGCGTCCATGCTCGATCATTAGCCAACGAATAGAAAAGGGCCCACCGGGGTGGCCGGTGAGCCCTTGGTTCTGGGAATGTACGGGCCGGTGCGACTGCGCTTCGAAAGCGCCCGGCCCTTGGCTCTGTCCTTAAGGCGCGAGGATCGCGACGGCGAGGTACAGCAGCAGAGGCAGGCCGAAGCCCAAGAGCGTCAAGGCGACGAAGCCGACGCGCGTCCACAAGACGTCGATGCCGAACTGGTCTGCCATCCCGGCGCACACGCCGAAGATCATCCCGTCGCGACGATTCTTGCGAAAACCCTGTTTCATTTCTTTCCTTTCGATCCCGGCATCAGGCCGGCGTTATTGGCGAGGTACGGCGACTGGTCAGGCGACCAGTCCGCCAAAGTGCGCAGCGTTCGGGCCGGCAGCAGCGAGGAGCATCATCGAGCAGTAAAGCGAGGCAACAGCGGCAATCGCGTAGCTCTTGAACGAGTCGACATTGAAATGGGCCATGATATTTTCCTTCCTTGAACCTTCCATTCCGGGCCATCCGGTGGATGCCGACACTGTTGCAGGGAGCGTGCCAATTTCATTCATTGGCGGTTAAGCGGGGTTTTCAGGTTGGCGACAGATTATTTCGTCGTGAAAAATACGCCAAGATGGTGAAAATTCCCGCTAGTCGGAAAAATATCACCCACCTCTTCGCCGGGATGACGCCTTTGCTGGAGGCTGGCGCCGAATTGAAGGCTGGGGTAGGCGCAAAGCAGATGACGCTGACCCGCCTTTCGCTGACCGATTTTCGCAATCATGCCGGCGCGGACATGGCGGCCGCCCCGGGGCTCGTCGCGCTCTACGGCGACAATGGCGCGGGCAAGACCAATATATTGGAGGCAATCTCGCTGCTTGCACCGGGGCGCGGGCTACGCCGTGCGGCGCTGTCCGATATGGTGCGCGACGGCGCGAGCGGCGGCTTTGCCGTCTTTGCCGAGGTTCAGGCGGGCGCGGATTTGGCGCCGGTGGCGCTCGGCACAGGGATCGAGGCCGCGCAGCCGGGGCGGCGGATCGTGCGCATCAACGGCGCGACCGCCGCGGCGACCGCGCTGGGCGACTGGCTGGCAGTTTTGTGGCTGACGCCCGCGATGGACCGGCTGTTCGTCGAGACCGCGGGCAACCGGCGGCGCTTCCTCGACCGGCTCGTGCTGGCGCTCGATCCGCGTCATGCGCAGCACAGCAACCGTTATGAAGCGGCGCTTCGCGCGCGGAGCAAGCTGCTCTCAGATATTGGCCAAGCCGACCAGCAATGGCTGGCGAGCCTTGAGGCCCAGCTCGCCGAGCATGGCGCGGCGATGGATGCGGCGCGCCAGCATATGCTCGCGGGCTTGTCCGCCGAGCTGGCCGGACAGCCCGATGCGCCCTTCGCGCGCCCGCTGTTGACTTTGGTCGACAGCGAAGGCGCCGCGCGGACGGCGCCGTACGACGTCGAGGCGCTGAAAACGCTCTTCGCATCGCGGCGGCGGATCGACGCCGCGGCAGGGCGCGCGACCGCCGGGCCGCACCGCGACGACCTGTCCGCCATCCACGCTGCAACGGGCCGCGCGGCGGCGCGCTGTTCGACCGGCGAGCAAAAGGCGATGCTGCTCTCGCTCGTCCTCGCGCACAGCGACAGCGTCGCGCGCGCGCGCGGGCAAAGGCCCGTGCTGCTGCTCGACGAGGTTGCGGCGCACCTCGACCCGCTGCGCCGCGGCGCGCTCTACGATCGGCTGGCGGGGCAGGGCGGGCAGGTGTGGCTGACCGGGACCGAGGCGGCGCTGTTCGACGACATGCCGGGGCCGGTGACGCGCTTCCGGATAGCGGGCGGGCGGATCGCGACGGGCTAGAGGATTTCGTGCACGCGGTCCTGCGGGCGGCACAGGCGCACACCTTTTTCGGTTTCTACGAACGGGCGTTCGACATAGGCGGGGTTGGCGGCCATCGCGGCGATGATCGCGTCGTCGCTTGCGTCCTTCAATCCGCGTTCCTCGGCGTCGGTGCCGCGTAGGCGCAGCGCGTCGCGCGCGGTCAGACCGGCATCCTTGAACAGCTGGCGCAGCTTGTCCGCGCTGTAGGGATTTTTCAGATATTCGATGACGGTCAGTTCGACGCCGGGCGTTTCCTGAAGAATCGCCAGCGTCTTGCGCGAGGTGCCGCAAGCGGGATTGTGCCAGATGGTCGCGTTCATAGGGCGTGTCCTAACGTAGCCTTACAGCAGCGTAAACTCGCTATTCATGGCATATATGGCACATCTTCCCGCATGAAGGGGAACCACCAGCTTGCCTTTGCGGCCAACACACGACTTATGCAAAGTCGAGGACCGGTAAAGGCGGCCAATGCGGGGTTGGGTTGCAAGTGAATGAATTGATCGATCGACGGGCGATGTTGGCAGCGATGGCTGGGGCGGGGGCGATGGCCGCCGTGCCTGCACGCGCGCAACTCCCGGGCTGGATTCAACAGCCGGTGGCGCCGTTGCCGCCGCCGGTCGATTATCTGGCCGTGGCGAGGAAGCAACTCGCGATGCAGGGACGCAATATCCCGCAGAGCGACCGCGTCGGCGTCGTCGATTTCGGCCTGCCGTCGTCGCGCCCGCGCTTTGCGCTGGTCGATATGGTCGCGGGCAAGGTCGAGATGTTCCCAGTGACGCACGGGCGCGGTTCGGACCCGCAGCATGACGGCTGGCTCAAGAGTTTTTCGAACCGCATGGGATCGCTCGCGACCTCGCGCGGCGCGTACCGTACCGGCGACTATTATTGGGGCGCCAACGGGTCGTCGATGCGGCTCGCGGGGCTGGAGCCCGACAATTATTCCGCCGACCAGCGCGCGATCGTCGTGCATGGCGCGTGGTACGCCGACCCGGCGCTGATCGCGACACAGGGCAAGCTGGGGCGCAGCGAAGGCTGTTTCGTGTTCGGCGAAGAGCTGCTGCCGATGATCCTCTACAAGCTCGGGCCGGGGCGGTTGCTGTTCGCCGACCGGCTGAGCCTGCCGCCGCCGATGCCCAAGCCGTTCGAGCTGCCGCCGGCCGATCCGCTTCCGGGTATGGAGAATTTGCGGCGCGCGGGGTCGTTCAGCGGGAAGTTGCCGACGACAGCGGATTAGGCCTAGCGTCCTTTGGGGTGGTTAGCTGTCGTTGATAATCCTCCCCATCGACTTGCGATGGGAAGGGGGACCGCGCCCGAAGGGCGTGGTGGAGGGGGCGCGACGGCAGCGCCAATAACCCCTCCGTCAGCGCTTCGCGCTGCCACCTCCCCGTGCCTGCGGCACAGGGAGGATCTAACGGCCGCTATCGGTCGTTAGCGCCGTTTCAATAAATCCCGCTAGTCCCCGGCGTCGTTACCCGCGCGGTCGTGGTCACCGTCGGGACGACAGCCGGCGGGGTCGGCGCGATGATCGTCGCGGTCGGGCGGCCGGGCTTGGCGAAGCTCGCCACGACGGGCGCGTCGCGGCCGTAGATGTCGGCGAGCTTCTTCACGCCGCCCTTGCCGTCGGGAACGACGGTCCAATAGGCGACATAGACGGGGAAGGGGTTGTCGAACCCGAAGCGCGTCGTTTCGCCGCTGGCGATCGCTTCGCCGAATTCCTCGGGGCTTTTCCCTGCAAACATCACCGCCATCAGGCCAGAGAAATGCAGCGCGCGTTCGGTGCGGATACAGCCATGGCTGAACGCGCGCACCGCGGCGGCGAACGCGCCCTTCGACGGGGTGTCGTGCAGATAGATGGCGTGCGGATTGAGCATCTCCATCTTCATCACGCCGAGCGCATTGCCCGGCCCGGCCTTTTGCACGACCGACAGCGTCTTGCCGCTGCCCGTCCAGGTATAGCCCTGCGCGCGCGCCGAACCCGGATTGCGGGCGATCGTTGCTCCGATGCCTTCGTTGATGATGCTGCGCGGCAGCGTCCAGGTCGGGTTGACGATGATCCCGGTCGCCATCGGGTTGAGCTGCGGTGTCGGGGTCGCCGACTTGCCGACGACGGCCTTATGCGTCGCGATGATCGTGCCGCCGTGGACGACGCGGGTCAGATATTCGGGGACGTTGCTGACCACGTAACGTTCGCCGAGCGCGCGCGGCATCCAGCGCCAGCGTTCCATGTTGACGCGGATCGCATTGGCGTCGGCGGGGGTCTTTGCCTTTTTGAGCGACGCTTTCAGCGCCGCGAAATCGGGATGCACGGGGTCGAGCGTCGCGAGCGTCTCGCTGACGGTGCCCGCGCCGAGCGCCGCGGCGAGCAGCGACAGCAGGGGCTCGCTGTCGCCGTCGCTGTCGACCATGAACCATTGTTTGCGCGCCGCGTTCGGCGTGCGGCCGTCGCGCAGATGCGTCGCGAGCAGCAGGAAGGTGTCGGTCGCGGTCTTGTCGAGCCGTGCCTGATCGCCGCTCATGATCGCGGCGGCGAGCGCATCGGGGCTATAATCCTTTGGAAACAGGCCTTCGGCGCCGACGCCCTCGATCGACACCAGCAGCGCCTCGGCATTCTGCTTCGACCAGCTCGGCAAATTCGCCTCGGCCGCGGTTTCGACGACGGGGGCGTCGTCCTTTACCTTGTCGGGCTGGAGGATCACCGAATCCTCCTTGACCCCCGGCTGTGCGAAAGCGGGCACCGCGAGCAGGCTCAGCGGGAGGAAAAGCGCCGCAGCAGGACGCGCCGAAAAGGGGGAGTTTTTGACCATGATTAAGGGCCATAGCCAAAAAGCATCCACAGATAAAGTGACGTGGCGCACGGTTCGGCGCAGTTCAATCCAAATGACGGATTGAGGTTAAGCGGCGCCAGCTTCATCCTGCTTTGCCAGCCATTCCTCGAGCCACTTGATCGTATAGTCGCCGTGGATGACGTCGGGGTCGGAGAGCAGCGCCTGGTGGAGCGGGATATTCGTCTTCACGCCGCTAATCACCATTTCCTCGAGCGCGCGGCGCATCCGCATCATGCAGCTTTCGCGCGTGCGGCCGTAAACGATCAGCTTGCCGATCATGCTGTCGTAATAGGGCGGGATCGAATAACCGGCGTAGAGCCCGCTATCGACGCGCACATGCATGCCGCCCGCGGCGTGATAATTGGTGACCTTGCCCGGCGAGGGCATGAAAGTGCGCGGATCCTCGGCATTGATGCGGCATTCCATCGAATGGCCGCGGAATTCCAGATCTTCCTGTTTCACCGACAAATCCGACCCGCCGGCGATCCGGATCTGTTCGCGGACGAGGTCGAAACCCGTGATCATTTCGGTCACCGGATGCTCGACCTGGATGCGCGTGTTCATCTCGATGAAGAAGAATTCGCCATTTTCCCACAGGAACTCGATCGTGCCGGCGCCGCGATACTGCATCGCGGCCATCGCGTCGGCGCACACCTTGCCCATGCGCGCGCGCTCGTCGGCCGAGATGATCGGCGAGGGCGCTTCCTCGAGCACCTTTTGGTGGCGGCGTTGCAGCGAGCAGTCGCGCTCGCCGAGGTGGATGGCGGTGCCCCGGCCGTCGCCGAACACCTGGAATTCGATGTGGCGCGGGTTGCCGAGATATTTCTCCATATAGACGGTCGGGTCGCCGAATGCCGCCGCGGCTTCGCTCGATGCCTGACCCATCAGGCTTTCGAGGCTATCGGCGTCGGGAACGACCTTCATTCCGCGTCCGCCGCCGCCCGAGGCGGCCTTGATCAGTACCGGATAGCCGATTTCCTCGGCCATTTTCCGGCATTCGTCGCCATAGGTGACCGCGCCGGGCGAGCCCGGAACGACCGGCAGGCCGAGCGCCACCGCTGTCCGCTTGGCCTCGACCTTGTCGCCCATCGTGCGGATATGCTCGGGCTTCGGCCCGACAAAGATCATGTCATGCGCTTCGATGATTTCAGCAAAGCGTTCGTTTTCCGACAGGAAGCCGTAGCCGGGATGGATGGCGTCGGCTCCCGTAATCTCGGCCGCCGAGATGATCGCGGGGATGTTGAGGTAGCTGTCCTTCGCCGCGGGCGGGCCGATGCACACCGCCTCGTCGGCGAGGCGGACGTGCATCGCGTCGGCGTCGGCGGTCGAATGGACCGCGACGGTCTTGATGCCCATTTCGTGGCATGCACGGTGGATGCGCAGCGCGATCTCGCCGCGGTTGGCGATCAGGAGCTTTTCGATGGCCATGTTTTGATCAGCCGATGGTGAACAGCGGCTGGTCGAATTCGAC
>NZ_DATFFD010000134.1:0-23070 GCF_035250425.1 Sphingopyxis sp. | reverse complement strand
AGACCACCCGCGGCCGGCCGGCCGATGTGAAGGTGGCGAAGGACGGCAGCGCGCTGGTCGCCGACGATACCGGCGGGGTGATCTGGCGGGTTGCGAAGGCCAATTAAACCCTCCCCCTTGATGGGGGAGGCCGCGAGACTTGCCAGCTTGCTGGCTAGTCGCAGCGGTGGGGGTGCGGTTTCGGCCTGAAGTGACGGCGCGAGGACGCGCGTTCACCCTCATCCAACTTCGCCTAGTCGCTTCGCGCCAAGGCTGCGTATCCTTCCCCCATCAAGGGGGAAGGACCTAAACCCGCATCGGCATCAGCACGTAGAGCGCCGGGCTCTTTTCGCTTTCGCGGATCAGCGTCGGGGCGTTGGCATCGGCCAAGTGCAGTTCGACGCTGTCGCCGTCGACCTGGCCGAGGATGTCGCTGAGGTAGCGGGCGTTGAAGCCGATTTCCATCGCGTCGCTGTCATAAGAAGCCGCAACCTCTTCGGCGGCGGTGCCGTTTTCGGGGCTCGTCACCGACAGGGTGATGCGGTCCTTGTCGAGACCGACCTTGACCGCGCGGGTCTTTTCGCTGGCGATCGTCGAGACGCGGTCGACGCCCTGATACAGGCTCTTCGGATCGACCTTGAGCAGCTTGTCGTTCGCGGTCGGGATGACGCGGCTATAGTCGGGGAAGGTCCCGTCGATCAGCTTCGAGGTCAGGATCGCGTTGCCGAGCTGGAAGCGGACCTTGCTCGCCGACAGGCTGATTTCGACATTGCCTTCGGCCTCGTCGAGCAGCTTGCGGATTTCGGTAACGCATTTGCGCGGCACGATGACGTCGGGCATCGATGAGGCGCCGTCGGGGCGCGTGACGGTGTAGCGCGCGAGGCGGTGGCCGTCGGTCGCCGCGGCCTTGAGCACCGGACCCGATGCATCCTCGGCGACGTGCAGGAAGATGCCGTTCAAATAATAGCGCGTTTCCTCGGTCGAGATCGCGAAGCGCGTCTTGTCGATGATCTGGATCAGTTCGGCGACGGGCAGTTCGAAGTTCGTCGGCAGGTCGCCCTCGGCGATCACCGGGAAATCGTCGCGCGGCAGCGTCGGCAGGTTGAAGTTCGAGCGGCCGGCCTTGACCTGCATCTTGCCCTCGGCGGCGGCGAGGCTGACCTCGGCGCCCTCGGGCAACTTGCGGGCGATTTCGAAGAGGGTGTGCGCCGACACCGTCGTCGTGCCCGGCGTCTCGACCTTCGCCGCGATCGTTTCGACGACCTGTAAGTCGAGGTCGGTCGCCATCAGTTTCAATTGGCCCGACGCATCGGCTTCGATCAGGACGTTCGAGAGGATCGGGATCGTGTTACGCCGTTCGACCACCGACTGGACGTGGCCGAGGCTTTTCAACAACACTGCGCGTTCGATCGTCGCTTTCATTCTAAATCCGCCATCCTGCGTGTTTCTCGGGAAAAGTCCCTTGGGGACAGACCGTCGGAGGCGATTCGCACCCCGATTCTGGCCCCTGAAAATGTCCACCTTCCTTAACGCACGCGTCGCGGCGTGCAAGCCATGCTTGCAAAGCATCCCCAATCGCGCGAACGAGGCGCGATGCGGCGCTGGGCCTCCCTTTTCCTGATAGCGGCGGCGATGCCGGCCGCGGCGCTTGCCGCCAGCCCCACGGCGCTCGGCATTTTCGACGGATGGGGCGCGTTTCGCGATCCCGCGACCCCGCGCTGCTACGCCCTCGCCGCGCCGTCGGCAACGATCGGGACGCCGAAGGTCAAAGCTTATGCGAGCGTCGGATATTGGCCGAAGTCGCGCATTCGCGGACAATTTTACGTTCGCCTGTCGAAGGAGCGCGCGCCGGGGCGCGAGCTGCGGCTGACGATCGGTGGCCGCCGCTTCATCCTGACCGGCAACGGCGCGCACGGCTGGGCGAGCGCCCCGCGCATGGATGCCGCGATCGTCGCCGCGATGCGATCGGCGCCGAGCATGAGCATCGAGAGCGGGACCGCGACGGGCGGCGCGATCGCCGACACCTACCGGCTGCGCGGCGCCGCGACCGCGATCGACGCGGCGGCGCTGGGGTGTGCGAAGCTGCGCTGAGGCGGTTTGGCGAAGTGGCGGATTTCTGCGCAACTTCACTCGCGATTCGCAAATCTTCGTCATCCCGGACCCTTCGACTTTGCTCAGGACAGGCTTTATCCGGGATCCATGCGGCGCATCGGTGGAAGCTGGACCCCGGATCAAGTCCGGGGTGACGAAGTAAGAGAAAAAGGCGTTTTCGCGAAACGGCGGAAAACTGCGTAACTTCACTCGCAAATCGCATTCCATCGCGCGCGTCGAGGAGCGCGGAAGAGCGTCTGTAGCGGTTAGGAGGAAAGCTGCGTCGCTCGTCATCGCCCGGCACGCTAAATTGGCGAGATATTGTAGGACAGCGATTTCTGGATGGAAGCTGACACGATGAAGACAATCGGCCTGATCGGGGGTTTGAGCTGGGAGAGCTCGGCCCAATATTACCGGCTGCTCAACGAAGGGGTGCGGGCGCGGCTGGGCGGGCTGCATTCGGCACGCGTCCTGTTGTTGTCGCTCGATTTCGCGCCCATCGCCGCATTGCAGGCGAGCGGCGACTGGGACGTGCTTGACGCGCAGATGGCGGACGCCGCCCGATCCTTGACGGCCGGGGGAGCCGAACTGCTGTTGATCTGTGCGAATACGATGCACCTGTGCGCCGAGGCTGTCGAGGCGGCGACACCGGTGCCGCTTCTCCACATCGCCGACCCCGCCATCGCGGCGATCCGGGCGGCGGGCTTTTCGCGCGTCGGGCTGCTCGGCACCGCCTTCACGATGGAAAAGCCGTTTTATACCGCGCGCATGGCGGCGGCGGGTATCGAGGCGCTGATCCCCGGCGACGCCGATCGCGCGATCGTCCATGGCATCATCTATGACGAGTTGGTGCAGGGCGTGATCCGCGACGCATCGCGCGCCGCATATCGGCGGATCATCGCCGCGCTGATTGCAGACGGCGCCGAGGCGATCGTGCTTGGCTGTACCGAAATCATGCTGCTGGTCGGCGAAGAGGATAGCGCGGTGCCGTTGTTCGACACGCTGGCGCTGCATGTCGATGCGGCGATCGAATGTGCGCTCGCGACCTGATATTTACGATATGTCAATGTTGTGATTGACTATCATGCCCGGCTCTACGGCCATGATCGGAAACGTGCATGCGACAATCGACCACTGTCCTTTCGGCGCTCCGGACAGCCGCACTGCTGCTGTCGCCAATTGCTGCTGTAGCAGCCGACGCGCGCTATGAAGCCCGCGAGGATGCGGCCATCCTGGCCTTTCTGAAAAACCGGCTCGTGGAGGCGGGGCACCCCATCTGCTTCAAGCCCGGTCTGCTTGCCGTTCACCCCGACAGCATCCCCTATCTGCTAAAGCTCCGGCCCGAGCCTTCGACGCCGGCAAGCCGTGCCTATGCGCATGATGTCATGATCTGGAAAGATGTGTCGCTCCAAATCCTTGAGCATGAGCGTCAAATTTCAACCGATGGCGCAGCGTGGAAGGCGCTGCACCCGCGGCCGGCGACCTATGGTGAGTGTGCGGGCACGCAGATCACGCTCCGACGCGTCGCGATCGTGCGATCGACGGCGATGATTTACGGTTCTCAGGGAAACCGGTGCGGTTCATCGACCTTCGGCGCCAATGTCCGAAGCATCGACAATCGATGGAGCCCGATCCACTGGAAAGGTTATCATGCAATGTTCGGCCCGCCCGGCTGCGGCCAACTGCCAACGCCACCAGAGCTGGCTGCGATGCCGGGCTATGTCATGATCGGCGAAAAACCTTAGCCGCTTATTGGCGCGCGAGCTTCGTCAGTTCGGCGGCGAGGAAATCGAGGACGAGACGCACGCGCGGGACATGGCGCAGCCGTTCGTGGGTCAAGAGCCACAGGCCCGTCGTGTCTTCATTCTTGGGCGGGATGCAGCGGATCAGGTCGGGTTCGTGCTCGGCGATAAAGGCGGGCAGGATCGTCAGCCCCATGCCAGAGCGCACCCCGGCGAGCAGACCGGATCCGGTGTCATATTTCATCACCACCGAATCCTCGAGCCCATATTGCCGCAGCCACGCCTGATACGGCTCCCAAACATAGCCGCCGCCGCCGATAAAGGGGTGGGTGGCAAGTTCCTCGCGGCTGTGCGGAATGCCATGACGGTCGGCATAATCGCGGCTGCAATAGACGGTCCAGGGATTGTCGGCGATGCGCCGTCCGACGAGGCCCGCGCCGGTCGGCTGCTTGCTGCTGCGGATCGCGATGTCCGCCGCGCCCGCCGCCAGATCGCGCGGTTCGTCGGCCGTATCGAGATGGATGTGGATGCCGGGATGCGCGGCGCGGAGGTCGCGCAGGATCGGCGGCAGGATGGTGACCGCGAAGATTTCCATCGTCGTCAGGCTGACCGTGCCGCCGGCGTCCCGCGAGCGGGCGCCCGCAGCTTCGCCGAAGCGGTCGGCGGCGTCGCGCACCGCCAGCGCACTCGCCAGCATCGCCTCGCCCACCGGGGTCAGTGCATAGCCTGCCTGTCGCCGTTCGAAGAGGATGACGCCCGTGGCCTCCTCGAGCGCGGCGATGCGCCGGGCGACGGTCGTCTGGCTGACGCGCAGCGCCTGCGCCGCCGACAGCGTGCTGCCCGTTTCCGCGACCGCGAGAAAGGCTTTGAGGTCGTTCCAATCATACATGATGTCTTGTGCGTCATAACGGCGCTGGCGGCATTCTGCAATTTTGCAGAATGGTCGGGCAAACTCGTTGCTCCTTTCGCTGCGGCCGATCGATTATCTGGGTCTCCACCGGCTTTCTCCCCTCCTCCCCAGCCGGCCGATGGAGACTCAAGATGCAAAAGCTTCTGATCCTCGCCGCCCTCGCTGCCGTATCGATCGGCCAGCCCGCATCGGCGCAAACCGCCCCCGCGAACCCGAGCGTCGCCGTGGCGCACAAAGACCTCGACCTTCGGACCGAGGCCGGCACCAAGGCGCTCGACCGCCGCATCTGGCGCGCCGTCGTCACCGTGTGCGGCACCGCCCCCGATTTCGACATCGCGGGCAAGAATGACGTGCGACAATGCCGCCGCGACACGCGGGCGCTCGCCTCGGCGCAGGCCGATGTGGTGGTCGCCAATGCGTCGCGAAGCGAGCCGATCCAGGTCAGCTCGATCCGCAAGTGACCGGCGGACCCAAGTTGCAGGGCCCGTCAAAGCCGGGGGCCATGATTCGGGCACGATCATGGTCCCGGCTTTCCTTATGCCGCGCCGCCCGAAGGTTGGGAGGTCCGTTCGTTATGGAAAGGGTGGCTTTGGGGTGGTGAGCGGACATAATATTCTCACACGGTCGCAATCGGTTGCAGCTGCCATCCTGTTCCCCGACGAAGGCCGGGGCCCAGGGCGTTAGGAAGCAGGCGTTTGCTGATCACGCTCTGGACCCCGGCCTTCGCCGGGGAACGGCTCCCTTCGGTCGCTTCCGGCACTCGCAAATTTTCCTAAACCCTACCCCGCGCGTCGAACGCCATGCGCGCCCTTGCCACCTTTTCCAGATTGGCTTCCGCCCATATCCACACCCCGCAAAAGGCTTCGCCGAGACTATGGCCAAGGTCGGTCAGGCAATATTCGACCTTCGGCGGGACGACCGGGTGGACTGTCCGCACGAGAAGCCCGTCGCGCTCCATCTGGCGCAGCGTCTGCGTCAGCATCTTCTGGCTGATCCCCGGAACGCGGCGCGACAATTCGGTGAAGCGGCAGGTTCCGTGATCCTCCAGCTCCTCGAGAACGAGTAGAGTCCATTTGTCGGCGACTCGGCCGATGAGTTCGTTGACGAGCGTTTCGACGCGCGGATCGACCGGCGCATTCGGATCGTAGGAAATTTTTTCGGGCATGGGCATGGCGGAAAATCCAAATCTCTCTTTTCGGTAACTATGGCACTTTCGGGTGCCTACTTTCATTTGGAGAGCATAGGGATATTTGAGTCTCCTCACCACCCCAAAGGAGGCCATCATGAAGACCACAGGCAACACCATCCTCGTCACCGGCGGGGGTTCGGGCATCGGGCTGGCGCTCGCGCAGCGCTGGCACGATGCCGGCAACAAGGTCATCGTCACCGGGCGTAACGCCGGCAAGCTCGACGCCGCGATCGCGGGGCGGCCGAATATGTCGGCGATGGCGCTCGACGTCACCGATGCCGAGGCGATTACCGCTTTCGCGAAGGAGATCGTCGCGAAATTCCCGGACCTCAATGTGCTGGTTAACAACGCCGGTATCATGACCGCCGAGGATGCGAGCGCGAAGCGCGACCTGACGCAGGCCGAGGCGACGGTCGTCACCAACATCCTCGGCCCGATCTGGCTGACCGACGCGCTCATCGACCATCTGGCGGCGCAGGCGGACAGTGCGATCGTCAATGTCACGTCGGGGCTGGCGTTCGTGCCCTTCCCCAAGGCGCCGACCTATTCGGCGACCAAGGCGGCGATGCACAGCTATTCGGTCGCGCTTCGCGTCCAGCTGGCGGGCAAGGTCGAAGTGATCGAGCTGGCGCCGCCCGCGGTGCGCACCGACCTGACCCCCGGCCAGTCGACGCGCGAGGGATATATGCCGCTCGATGACTTCGCCGACGAGGTGATGGCGCTGTTCGCCAAGACGCCGACGCCTGAGGAAATATTGGTGCAGAACGTCCTGCCGCTGCGTAACGCTGAGGCGAACGGGACCGTGCCGCAGGTGCTGGGGATGCTGGCGTCGCTGTAAAAATGCTCCCCTCCCGCTTGCGGGAGGGGATTTCGCGCCGCAATTGCGCTTTCTCCCCTTCCCCCCTATATGGCCGCGCATCATGCAGATTCCCGGCCATATCGACCCCGTCACGACGGGCACCGTTCCCTTGCGCGGCGGCAACCGCATCGACCTGATCGGGCTGACGCGCGACGCGATCGGCGGGGTGCTGGTCGAGGCGGGCCTCGATTCCAAGGCCGCGAAGCTGCGCGCCAAGCAGATTTGGCACTGGATGTACCATCGCGGGGTCACCGATTTCGAAGCGATGACCGACATCGCCAAGACGATGCGCCCGTGGCTGACCGACCGCTTCATCATCGGCCGCCCAACGGTGCGCGAGGCGCAGGTGTCGAGCGACGGCACGCGCAAATGGCTGCTCGCCGCCGCCGACGGCCAGGAATATGAAATGGTCTTCATCCCCGACGCCGACCGGGGAACCTTGTGCGTGTCGAGCCAGGTCGGCTGCACATTGAACTGCCGTTTCTGTCACACGGGCACGATGCGTCTCGTGCGCAACCTCGCCGCGGGCGAGATCGTCGGGCAGGTCATGCTGGCGCGCGACGAACTGGGCGAATGGCCCAAGGGGACGATGGCGGGTTTCGGCCCCGATCCCGAGGACGACGACGACGAAGAAGGCGGCAACTATACCGCCGACGGCCGCATCCTGACCAACATCGTGATGATGGGCATGGGCGAGCCGCTGTATAATTTCGACGAGGTCAAGGGCGCGCTCAAGATCGTCATGGACGGCGACGGGCTTGCACTGTCGCGGCGCAGGATCACGCTGTCGACGAGCGGCGTCGTGCCGATGATGGCGCGCGCGGGCGAAGAGATCGGTGTCAACCTCGCGGTCTCGCTGCATGCGGTGTCGAAGGAAGTGCGCGACGAGATCGTGCCGCTGAACCGCAAATATGGCATCGACGAATTGCTGAAGGCGTGCGCCGACTATCCGGGTGCGGGCAATTCGCGGCGCATCACCTTCGAATATGTGATGCTGAAGGACAAGAATGACAGCGACGAGGATGCGCGCGAGCTGGTCCGGCTGATCCGCGAATATGGCCTGCACGCGAAGGTCAATCTGATCCCCTTCAACCCCTGGCCCGGCGCGATGTATGAATGTTCGACGCCCGAGCGAGTGCGCGCGTTCAGCAACCTGATTTTCAAGGCCGGGATCTCGGCGCCGGTACGTACCCCGCGCGGTCGCGACATCATGGCGGCGTGCGGGCAGCTCAAGAGCGCGGCGACCAAACCGACCCGCGCCGAACTCGACCGGATCGCCGAGGAAAAGCAGGCCGCGCTCGGCTGAAAACGCCCCCAGCGTCTTTTTCCCATCTCCATTAGCGTCAGAAACCCGCGGATATGCGGGATTGCGACCGCATACCTATTCTATACCGTGTGGTAAAAATAACACAGGTAAGAAAATTGTCACATTCTGAACGATCCGTTCATTGCAGCGACAGCCGCGAGCCCCATTTAGGGGGCGTCGCGACCCAAAGGGCGTGACCGATTAAAAACAGAAGGAATAGAACATGAAGAAATTCGCAGTTGCAGCCGCTCTCCTGACGGCCATTGTTGCAACCCCCGCCCTTGCGGCCCCCGCTGGCGAAGGCCGCGTGGAAGTTCGCGGCGGTCTGATCACCGGCAATGGCCAGGACGAAGGCACGCTCGGCGCCGCAGCCGGTTATGACTTCGACCTCGGCAGCTCGACCTTCGTCGGTGCCGAAATCGCGGGCGACAAGGTTCTTGTCGATGGCGCGAACGTCCAGTTCTCGGCCGGCGGCCGCGCGGGCGCCAAGATTGGTGCCAACGGCAAGCTCTATGCCACCGGCGGTTACACCTTCGGCGACGTCGACGATCCGTATGTCGGCGCCGGCTATCAGCACAAGCTGGGCCAGAACATCTATGCCAAGGGCGAATATCGTCACCAGTTCATCAACAACTTCGGTGACTTCGACACCTTCGTCGCCGGCGTCGGCTTCGCTTTCTGATCCTTCGGAACAGCGACTGATAAAGGAGGGGCGGCCCGTCGGGCCGCCCCTTTTTATTTGTGCCGTCGCTGCGCGATCGCGAGGATTTTCATTCGGCGTTCGGCAGCGCCTGTTCGACCAGCGGTGCCAGTCCCTCCGCCACGACCTTCACCCCCTTGGCATTGGGATGCATATTGTCGCCGAGCATTAGCGCCTTGTCGGTGACGACATTGTCGAGGATGAACGGATAGAAGCTGACATCATATTTCGACGCGAGTTCGGGGTAGATGGGGTTGAACTTTTTCGCATAGTCGCTGCCGAGGTTCGGCGCGGCCATCATGCCGGTGAGCAGCACCGGGATCTCGCGCTTCCGAAGCTCGGCGAGCATCGCGTCGAGATTGGCGCGCGTCTGGTCGGGGCCGATCCCGCGCAGCATATCGTTGCCGCCGAGGCCGAGCACGACGAGCGCGGGCTTCGCCTTTGCATTACCCAGCACATAAGTCAGGCGCTGGCGCCCGGCGGCGGTGGTATCGCCCGAAACGCCGGCATTCTGGACGCGCGCGACGACGCCATCGGCGGCAAGCGCGGCCTGCAATTGTGGCGCGAGCCCTTCCTTCGGACCGAGTTGGTAGCCCGCATAGAGGCTGTCACCGAACGCAATCACTAGCGGTGCGTCGGCGGGGATCGCGGGGGCGGCTTTTGCCGCGCTCTTGTCATTGGTCGAAGCTGGCGGGGTCTCTGCCGATCCGCACGCGGCGAGCGGTTGGCAAAGCAGCGCCGCGCAACCATATAAAGCGTAAGAGCGCCATCCGGCCGTTCTCATTTCAAAGGGTCCCTTCTTGACCGACGCGCCTCGACCTTCGCCAGATTTGGCGATCGCCGCCCATAATGTGACGCTCACGCTCGGAAGCGACAAGACCCCTGTCGAAATTTTGCGCGGCGTCGATCTGGAAGTTCCCGCAGGCGCCTCGGTCGCGCTGCTGGGACCGTCGGGATCGGGGAAAAGCTCGCTGATGGCGGTGCTCGCCGGGCTCGAACGCGCGAATGGCGGCAGCATCCGCGTCGCGGGGCTCGATTTTAGGGCGATGGACGAGGACGATCTGGCGAGAGCGCGGCGCGGGCGGATCGGGATCGTCTTGCAGGCCTTCCACCTGCTTCCGACGATGACCGCGCTCGAAAATGTCGCGGTGCCGCTGGAGCTCGCGGGCATATCCGATCCCTTCGGGCGCGCTGCGGCCGAGCTTGAGGCGGTCGGGCTCGGGCATCGCCTCACCCATTATCCAGCGCAATTGTCGGGCGGCGAGCAGCAGCGCGTCGCGATCGCGCGCGCAATGGCAAGCTCGCCCGCGATCATCTTTGCCGACGAGCCGACGGGCAATCTCGACACCGCGACCGGCCACGCGATCATCGACCTGATCTTCGCGCGCCGCGCCGCGCTTGGTGCGACCTTGCTCATCATCACCCACGACCCCGAACTCGCCGAGCATTGCGACCGCGTCGTCGTGATGCACGACGGAAAAATCGAAGAGCGGGCAGCGTGATGGCTGAGCTCCTCAGATCCTCCCTGTGGCGCAGCCTTGGGGAGGTGGCAGCGGCGGAGCCGCTGACGGAGGGGTATTGGCGCTGGCGTCGCGACCCCTCCACCACCGCCTTTGGCGGAGTGCAGGGTTGGATTGCCCCCGGCAATCCAAGTCCAGTCCGGGGGACTGGACGACCCAGCACTGCCCCTCCCCGCCGCTTCGCGGCAGGGAGGATTTAATGCTCCCGCTCGCCACGCTCTGGCGGATCGCGCGCCGCGACCTCGCGACGCGCATCCGGGGCCTGCGCCTGCTCGCGGTCTGCCTGTTCCTCGGCGTCGCGACGCTCGCGGCGATCGGCAGTCTGACGCGCGGCATCACGTCCGAACTCGAAGTGCGCGGACAGACGATCCTCGGCGGCGATGTCGAGTTCAGCCTGCCGCAGCGCGAAGCGACGCCTGCGGAAATGGCGGGCTTTCGCCGCGTCGGCACACCCTCGGCGACCGTGCGGCTGCGTGCGATGGCGAACGACCCCGACGGCGAGGCTTTGCTGTCCGAGTTGAAGGCGGTCGATGGCATCTACCCGCTCTATGGCACGATGCGGCTGGAAAGCGGCGCGCGCAAAGGTCCGCCGCCGCCGGGCGGTATCTGGATCGGCAAGGATCTCGTCGCGCGGCTCGGCCTGAAGGTCGGCGAACGCGTGAAGTTCGGCGAGAAAAGCTTCCTGATCGACGGCGTGATCGCCGAAGAGCCCGACCGTCTGGGCGAAGGCTTTACCCTCGGCCCCGTCGCGATCATCGGGCTCGCCGACCTGCCGGCGACGCAGTTGATCCAGCCGGGCAGCCTCTATGAGAGCAAATATCGCGTCCGCCTGCCCGGGAACGCGAACCCCGAAGCGGTCGGCAAGGCGCTGACCGCCGAATTCCCCGACGCGGGCTGGGACATCACCGACAGCAGCAACGGCGCGCCCGGCACGCGGCGCTTCATCGAGCGCATGGGGCAGTTCCTGTCGCTCGTCGGGTTGGCGGCGCTGGTGATCGCCGGGATTGGCGTCGGAAACGGCGTCGCAAGCTATCTCGCGGGCAAGCGCCCCGGGCTTGCGACGCTGAAAGTGCTCGGCGCCGACAGCGGCACGGTCACGCGCATCTACGGGCTTCAGATCCTCGCGGTCGCGGCGGTGTCGATCGTCGCCGGCCTGATCATCGGCGCGCTTGCGCCCGCGATCATTGGCGCGATTGCAGGCGACGTGCTGCCGGTCAAACCCGGTGTCGCCATCTATCCGCTGCCGCTCGCCGTCAGCGCGGCTTATGGCCTGCTGATCGCCGTCGCCTTTGCCCTGCCCCCGCTTGCGGCGACGCGGCACGTTCCCGCCGCCGGGCTTTACCGCGCGACGGTGAGCGGCGCGGCGCGGGTCGACCGGCAGACGGTCATCGCGGTCGCGGCGGCGCTGGCCGCGATCATCGCGCTGGCAGTCGGCACCGCGCGCGAGCCTTTGTTCGCATTGGGCTTCATCGGCGCGGCGATCGGTCTTCTCCTCATCCTCGTCGGGCTTGGCTGGCTGGTGCGGCGCACCGCGAGCCGTCTGCCGCGTCCCAAGCGCCCGCTGTTCCGCCTCGCGCTCGCGAACCTGCACCGACCCGGCGCCGCGACCGGCGCGCTGGTCGTCGCGCTCGGGCTGGGCCTAACCTTGTTCGTCACGCTGGCGGCGATCCAGACGAGCATCACCGCCGAAATCGAGTCGACCGTGCCGCAGCGCGCGCCGAGCTTTTTCGTGCTCGACGTGCCGCGCACCGAGACCGCGCGCTTTCAGACGATGGTGACGGGGGCCGACCCCAAGGCCGAAATCAACATGATCCCCGCGCTGCGCGGCAGCGTCACCGAATTCGCCGGGCAGCGCGTCGACGAGCTCGCCGAACTGCCCGAGGGCGCGTGGGTGCTGCGCGGCGACCGTGGGCTGACGTACAGTCCGGTGCTGCCCAACGGCAGCGAACTGGTCAGTGGCCAATGGTGGGCGGCCGATTATAAGGGGCCGCCGCTGGTCAGCGTCGAGCAGGAGGTCGCCACATCGCTGGGACTCAAGATCGGCGACACGCTGTCGGTCAATGTGCTGGGGGTCGAGGTGCAGGCGAAGGTCGCATCCTTCCGCACCGTCAATTGGGACAATTTCGGGCTGAACTATGTGCTCGTCTTCTCGCCCGGCACCTTCGACGCGGCGCCGCATAATATGGTCGCGACGGTGGCGGTCAGCCCCGAGGCCGAAGCCGCCTTGTCGCGCAGCATCCCGCGCGCCTTTCCGTCGGCGTCGCTGATCGCAGTGCGCGATGTCGTGTCGCAGGTGACGACGCTTCTGACGCAGATGAGCCAAGCGATCGCCGCGGCGGCGAGCATCGCGATCCTTGCGGGGATCGCGGTGCTGATCGGCGCGATCGCCGCGAGCCGCGAGCGGCGCGTTTACGACAGCGTGATCCTGAAGCTGCTCGGCGCTACGAGGGGCCAGATACTCGGCGCGCAGGGCATGGAATATGCGGTGCTCGCGGGCATTTTGGCGGTGCTCGCGCTGGGTCTGGGCCTTGCGGGCGCCTGGTATGTCGTGACGCAGCTGTTCGATTTCGACTTCGCGCCCGATCCGCTGATCGTCGGGATGACGCTGCTCGGCGGGGCGGGCTTGTCGTTCCTGATCGGGATTGCGGGAAGCTGGCCTCTGCTCTCGGCCAAACCCGCGCAGGCGCTGCGCAGTCTTTAGTTCAAGAGCCGCACCACCGCCGACACCGCCGCGATGCCGAGGACGATCGCGACCATCGCCTGCCAGACATGCGGCGGGACACGGCCGAAATGACGCGCGCCGACATAATTGCCCAGCCACATCGGCACGAACAGGATCACCGCGAGCAGGAACAATCGCCACGTCGCGATCCCGACCCAGAGCGCGGCGAGCGTCCCCGCGATCGCGGTGCCAAAGAAGATCAGCAGCATCGACGCGCGCGCGACCTTGGGTTCGAGGTGGCGGCGGAGGTAGAAGGGCACGACCGGCGGCCCGGGCATCGCGGCAAAGCCGGTGAGGATGCCCGATGCGATCCCCGTCCCCGCAATCGCGCCGCGCCCCGGCCGGTGTCCCTCGGGCTGTTTGGGCAGCAGTACCGCGACGAAAGCACCGACCGCGACCAGCGTAATCAGCAACCGCGCAACGTCGGGGGTCGTCGCGTCGAGCGCGACCATGCCGACCGGCGTCGTCGCCATCGCGAGCAGCGCGATCGGGACGGCGGTTGTGCGGTCGGCGTCGGCCATGATGATCCCGATCCCGACGGGTCCGATCAGCAGTTGCAGCAATATGCCGAGCACCACCGCCTCTCCGGGTGCGATGATGAGTCCCAGGAGCGGCACGAGGATGATCGCCATGCCGAAGCCGGTGAGGCCGCGGACATAGGCGGCGGCAAAGGTCATCGCCGCCGCGCCGACAAGCGTCAGCGGCGCGATGCCGACAAGCTGCGACAGGCCGGTCAAGCGGCGTGCGCCACGACCGGCGGGCGGAAGGCGGGATGGAAGGGCAGCGCTTGTTTCCCCGGCAGCGGATCGAACCGCCCGGCCGATACCGCAGGAAGGCCGAGGCGGCTAGTCCCCGCCGTTCAAGCCAGCGGCCAAAGCCTGTCGACCGGGCGTTCGAGTATGTGCGCGGCGATACTGTGCAGCTTTTGCGGCGCGAGGCGCCCGGTCTTTGCCGCGTCGGCAAGCCAGGTTTCGATCGACCCGCCGGTTTCGATCCATTTGTCCTGACGCAGCATCCCGTAAAAGGCTCCCGCGAGAATATGGATGCCATCGTCCGATTTGCGCCAGCGATCGGCGGGATTGCGCGCGACCCCCAGAGCCTCGGCGATCAGCTGGTCGAGCGCCTGCGCCAGATCCTCGTTCAGCAGGCCTTCGAGCGTCGTATAGCCCCATTTGGGGTCATGTTCGGCGACGACACGCGGGATCAGCGGGTCTTGCGCAAAAATGGCGAGCGCGGCCTTTGCCGCGGCGCCGTCCATCGCCACCGGCGGGTGGAGCATTTCATGCCCCGCGTTGCGCACGGTGATCGCGGTGTTCCAGTCGGCCGCCTGGAGGAAAGTCTGGCCCTGCACCTTGATCCCGTGCGGCTTGCAAAATTGCAGCAGCACCACCTCGATCTGCGGGTCGAAGGTCCGCCCGGTCAGTTTTTCATGAAGGCGGATGACGTCATAGGCGCCCAGATCGGCCTGAAGCTGAACGATCCGCCCCTCAAGCGCGGCGATGCGTTCGGTGCGAAAGGCGGAAAAGCCCGCATCGCGCATCGCTTCGAGCACCGCTTTGACGCGCGGGGCATGGGCGGTGAACCAGCCCCAATCCTTTTCGCCCCAATTGCTGCTGGCGCGATAGGCGGGGAGCAGGCGCGTCTCGGGCGCCGCGGCGGCGGCAATCAGCGCATCGAGGCTGGTGTCGTCGCCGCCCGAAAAGATGAGCGACAAGACCGGGCCGAGCAGCCCGAAACCCGCTTCATTGGCCTCGCGCGACAGCGCCGGAATCTCGGAGCGGGCCGCGGCCGAAAGGCGCGGCGCGAAGGCGTCGGCGTCGGCCTGATAATGAGGCATATAAAGCTCTCCCCCCGCCAGCGGTCCCAGAAAGGCGAGCGCGTCGAAGCCTTCGGATGCGCGCACTTTCCATTGCGTGCGCATCGGCGGGCGCTGATTTTGCGCTGAGGCGATGGTGGGAACGGCGAGGGCGGCGGTGCCGAGCGAGCCGGCAATGAAGAAGCGGCGATCCATGAACCCGGTTTAGCGGGGATTGACGCCCCCGGCTTGAACGGACTTTGCCCGGTGCACGATCGGCGGGGCGCCGGTCATCGCGGCGATCGATCGGGTCATATGTGCCTGGTCGGCGAAACCCTGATCGGCGGCGAGATCCGCGAAACTGCCCTGCCAGCGATCGAGCACGGTGAGCGCGCGCCGCGTCCGCGCTTCGAGCCGGAAGCGTTTGGGGCTGACGCCATAGGCGCGCACGAAGCCGCGGCTGATCGATGCGGGGTTGAGCCCGAGGCGATCGGCCCAGTCGGCGAGCAATATGTCGGGATCGGCGGTGAGCGCCGCGGCGAGCAGGTCGGGCCAATCGTCGCGCCGCGCCGCGCCCATGCGGAAATGATCGCGAACATAATCGGCGGCGGCCTGCGGATCGCGTTCGGCGAGGCGCACGGCGGTATCGGGGTCGGCGATATGCCCCGCACCCGGCGCGAATCCCTTTGCCACCGGCAGGTTAAGCACCAGCGCGCCGCGCGCGCCAAAACGGTCCTGATGCGCGGTCCAGTCGCCGTGCACGACGACCGTTCCCGGCCGCACCGCGATGCGCCCCTGATCGCCCGATTCCTCATAATCGCCGCCGAGCACGAGCGCGACATAGCCATGGGTATGGCGATGACGCGGCAGGCATTCGCCCGCCGGATAGCGCCCAACGCCCGCGATTTGAATCGAGCCGTTCATGGTTCAGCGTCCGGGCCGATGGTGACGAGCCACGCATCGGGCGGGGTGTTGAAACGGAGCGGCAAAAGGCTGGTGCCGAGCCCGGCGCCGACGAAGATGCGCTGCGCGCCGTCGCTTATGTCGCCGCAGGCAAAGCGATCCCCATAGCGCGAGACATAGGTGAGCGCGCCGATGAAGGGGAAGCGGATCTGGCCGCAATGCGTATGTCCCGCGAAGATTGCCGCGACCGGGCGCTTCACTGCGGGGACGATGTCGGGGCTGTGCGTCAGCAGCAATGGTACACCCGGACCAAGCCGGTCCATTGCGGCAAGCGTAGCCGGAACATCGTCATGCCCCGAATAATCGTCATCGACGCCGCCGACGATCAGCGGGCCGAGCTTCACAGCCGCATTCTGGAGCACACGAAGCCCGCGCGTCTCCAACTCACCGCGCAGCGCATCGGGCTTGAACCAATGATCGTGATTGCCCGGCGCGACGACGACGCCCAGCGGCGCGCGGAGACCGCCGAGCGGCGCGACCGCCTCGGCCGCGGTGTATATGTGCGTCGCGCTGCGCTTTTCGCTGACGAGGTCGCCCGCGATCAGCACGAGATCGGGTTTCAGGCGGTTTAGCCGCGCCACGATCCTTGCCAGCCGTTCGGGCGGCATGTCGGGACCGGCGACGTGACTGTCCGACAGCAACAGCAGCTTGAGCGGTGCCTGCCCCGCAGGCCAATCGGCAACCGCGACCGTCGCGGTGCGGATCACCGGATCGCGCGTCGCATTCCAATAGCCCCTGGCGAGCAGGCCGACGCCGAGCAGCGCGAGCAGCGCTGTCCAGCGCAACCAGCGTCGCCGCGGCGTCACGCTCAATCGCGAAGATCCGGGGGGGTCGCCTCGCCCTTCAGCATCGTGATCGCTTCGGCGAGCGGCATGATGCGCTGGCCGTCCTGGCCGAGGGTGCGGATCGCGACGGTGCCTTCCTCGGCCTCGCGATTGCCGACCACCAGCAGGTAGGGAACCTTCGCGAGACTGTGTTCGCGGACCTTGTAGTTGATCTTCTCGTTGCGGACGTCGCTTTCGGTACGGATGCCCGCGGCGGTGAGCTGCGCCACCGCATCCCTGGCATAATCGTCGGCGTCGCTGACGATCGTCGCGACGACCGCCTGCACCGGCGCGAGCCAGGTCGGGAAGCGGCCGGCGAAATGCTCGATCAAGATGCCGATGAAGCGTTCGTAAGTGCCGAGGATCGCGCGGTGGAGCATCACCGGGCGGTGGCGCTCGCCATCCTCGCCGATGTAACTCGCGTCGAGGCGTTCGGGCATCACGCGGTCGGACTGGATCGTCCCGCACTGCCACGTCCGGCCGATCGCGTCGGTCAGGTGGAATTCGAGCTTGGGGGCATAAAAGGCGCCCTCGCCCGGCAATTCCTCCCAGCCATATTCCTCGGTCGCCATGCCGGCGCGTTCGACGGCTTCGCGCAGCTCGGCCTCGGCCTTGTCCCACATTTCGTCGGTGCCGAAGCGCATGTCGGGGCGCAGTGCGAGCTTGACCGCATATTTCTCGAAGCCGAGCTGCTTGTAGACGCGGTCGAGCAGCGCGCAGAAATCGCGCACTTCGTCGACGATCTGGTCTTCGCGGCAAAAGATATGGCCGTCGTCTTGCGTGAATTGGCGCACGCGCATGATGCCGTGCAGCGCACCGTGCGGTTCGTTGCGGTGGCAGCAGCCCATTTCGGCCATGCGCAGCGGCAGGTCGCGATACGACTTCATCCCCTGGCGGAAGATCAGGACGTGCGCGGGGCAGTTCATCGGCTTCAGCGCCATCCATTCGGCACCGTCGGAGACGATCGGGCCGTCATCCTCGATATTCGGCACCTCGTCGGGGATGACGAACATATTCGCGCGATATTTGCCCCAGTGGCCCGACTGCTCCCACTGTTTGGCGTCCATCACCTGCGGGGTCTTGACCTCCTGATAGCCCGAGCCGTCGATCGCGCGGCGCATATAGGCCTCAAGCTCGCGGTAGATCCGGTAGCCCTTGGGGTGCCAGAAGACGCTGCCATGCGCTTCTTCCTGCAGGTGGAACAGGTCCATCTCGCGGCCGATCTTGCGATGATCGCGCTTCGCGGCCTCCTCCAGCCGGACGAGATGTTCGGCGAGCTGCTTCTTGTTGAGCCAGCCGGTGCCGTAGATGCGCGAAAGCTGCGCATTCTTCTGGTCGCCGCGCCAATAGGCGCCCGAGACGCGCGTCAGTTTGAACGCGGCGGGGTCGAGCTTGCCCGTCGAAGCGAGGTGCGGGCCGCGGCACATGTCCATCCAGCCATCACCGCTGCGATAGACGGTGAGTTCCTCGCCCTGCGGCAGTTCGGCGGCCCATTCGGCCTTGAACGTCTCGCCCTCGGCCGCCCATTTGGCGATGAGCTTGTCGCGCTCCCACACTTCGCGCGTGAGCGGCAGGTCGGCGGCGATGATCTTGCGCATCTCCTCCTCGATCAGCGGCAGTTCGTCGTCGCGGAACGGGCCGTGCTCGGCGGTGGGGGCGAAGTCGTAATAGAAGCCGTCGCCCGTCGAGGGGCCGAAGGTGATCTGCGTGCCGGGGAACAGCTTCTGCACCGCCTCGGCGAGCACATGCGCATAATCGTGGCGGAAGAGTTCGAGCGCGTCGGCCTCGTCGCGGCTCGTCACCAGCGACAGGTTCGTGTCTTCCTCGAGCGGGCGCATGATGTCGCGCAGCTCGCCGTCGATCTTCGCGGCGAGCGCTGCCTTGGCGAGGCCGGGTCCGATGTCGGCCGCGATCTGCGCCGCGGTAGTGCCGCGCACGACTTCACGGGCAGAGCCATCGGGAAGGGTGACGCGGATCATCTGGGACATCGAAAAAGCGGCCTTTCTGGCGGGGTAAAACAGCGCCCCTTTGCCAGCATGCGATATGGGCGGCAAGGGGCGGATTCACAACAAGGCTTGCAATGAGATAATGTATCATTATCTGGCATGCGAACCCCTCCCTTGAAAGACCAGAGATGTGCCTCCCCGCCGCGCGCCCGCGCCTTGCCGACCTGACGGGACTTGCCCTGTCATTCACCTGCCTGATCCATTGCCTCGCGCTTCCCTTGCTCCTCCTTATCGCGCCAGCGCTGAGCCGCTGGATCGCGCTGCCCGAGGGGGTGCATGCGGCGATACTGCTGCTCGCCCTGCCCGCTGCGGTGATCGCGATGCGCGATGGTTGGCGGCGGCATCGGCGTTTGGTGCCGACGGTATTCGCAGTCTCGGGACTAGGCCTGCTCGCGCTCGGCCTGTCGGCGCATGAGGGGTGGATCGCCGTCGCCGATCCCGAAGCCGCCGACCGCCTGATGACCTCGGTCGGTGCACTCACGCTTGCCGCCGCGCACCTCGTCAACTGGCGCTGGCGTCATCGGGGCGGCGCGCATAAGCTGCCGGCATGACCGACGCACCCCGCCACCATATCGCCGCGATCCTGCCATGCAGCGACCTCGATGCGAGCACCGCTTTCTATGAAAAGCTCGGCCTGTCGGTGGTCAGCGACCATGGCAGCTATCGCCTGCTCGAAGACGGCAAGGGCTGGCAGCTTCACTTGACCAATGAATCGCAGCCGACATGGCCCGAACGCGACCAGAACCCGTTCGGGCTCTATCTCTATTCCGAGCGCGTCGACGAATTGGCCGAACGGGTGCGCGATGCGATCCTCGGTCCGGTGAAAGCGCCAACGCACAAGCCGTGGGGCATGTATGAGTTCGCGCTGTCCGATCCCGATGAAACGCTGGTGCGTATCGGTTGGCCGAGCCGGTTGATCGGCTAATCCGCTAATCCGCAGACCTTTACCTCACCCTCGTCATTCCCGCGAAAGCGGGAACCCAGTTGCAACCTTTGCTCGCTGGATTCCCGCTTTCGCGGGAATGACGACGGGAGAGGATTGGCAGCCTTGTCATTATGTCAATGTTACTTGCCTTCATATCGATGATAATGTAAAGCTCACTTGCCTATCAGATAAGGAGGTTTGACATGCCCCAGAAGGCTGCGAAAATCGAAACCGGCTTTGCGGGTCGCCAACCGGGCTTGTGGGCGGCCGCCTTCGCGGTCGCGCTGTTCGCGATCGCCTATTGCGAGCATCGCGGTCTTTTGGGCGGCTGGCGTTCGCTACCGTTCGTCGCGGCGGCGACGCTGCTTCTCGTGCCGATGACGAAAGCGGCGAACAATCGGCAGGCCGCTGCAGGCGCGCTGTCGCCGGCGACGCGGCGATATAATCGACGCATGCTGATCTGGTCCCTCGGTTATGTCCTGTGCCTGGGGACGGCGATGACCGTTCGCAACTATCTCCACCCGCAAGGCGCCTTGCTGTGGGGGATCGCCGTCCTGCCGTCAGTGCCGATGATCTTCTTCGTGTGGACGCTGGCCCGTTATGTCGTCGAGGAAGAGGATGAATATCTGCGATATCGCCAGACCAGCGCCGCCCTCATCGGCCTGGCACTCGTCCTTCTGGCCGGAACGCTGTGGGGCTTTCTGGAAACGTTCGGCGTTGCCCCGCATGTGCCCGCCTGGTGGGTGGTGCCGGTCTGGGCGATCGGCTTGGGGCTGGGCCAGATGATCATGGCTTCGGTCGACCGGCGCGCGGACCGCACATGAAGAACCGCCTGAAAGTCCTGCGCGCCGAGCGCGACTGGAGCCAGCAGGATCTGGCCGAGCGACTCGCGGTCTCGCGCCAGTCGGTCAACGCGATCGAGACCGGAAAATACGACCCGTCGCTTCCCCTCGCCTTTCGCATCGCTGACCTGTTCGGCATGCGGATCGAAGAGATTTTCCTGCGCGACTGACCGGCAACCTTGCTCCCCCGCCGCCGCCCCGCTAGGGCACTCTCCAGCCGGAAAGGAGCCTTCCCCATGTTCAAGCGCCTGTTCGTCGACCATCCCAAGAGCGTCGATGAAAATTACGTCGAGCATTTCGGCGTCGCGTCAAAATTCGGTGTGACGATGATCTATGGCGGCCTGTGCGCGCTGGTCCATGCCGTCGTTCCCGGCTGGTGCATCACCACGGGCAGCGACACGATCCAGCGGCTGAACCATATCATGGTCGAAAAGCGGCGCGCCAAGGGGCAGGCCGTGATGCAGATGAGCACGATCGACTGGGTCATCTGAATCGTTCGGAACACAAATCTCCGTTCGCATCGAGCCCTTCGACTGCCCGCGGGGCGGGCGCTCAGGATAAACTTCAGCCTTGGGCTGAAGTCGAGATGCCTCTCGGCATGGCGTTCTCCGGATGGGTGCCTCGACTTCGCTCGACACGAACGGGAGTAGAGGGTCAGCTATCATGATGGAGGCCGCCGTTCCCGACTATCTCGACCGCCCGGGCCGTCCGCGGCTCGCCTATCGCCATACGCCGGGGACCGGACCGGCGATCGTCTTCCTGCCGGGCTATATGTCCGACATGGCGGGCGGCAAGGCGACGGCGCTGTTCGACTGGGCGGCGGCCGAGGGCCAGGCCTGCCTGTTGCTCGATTATGCCGGATGCGGGCTGTCGGACGGATTGTTCGCCGACCAGACGTTGCTCGACTGGCGCGGCGATGTGCTCGACCTGATCGATGCGAAGGCCGAAGGATCCGTCATCATCGTCGGATCGTCGATGGGCGGGTGGCTGATGCTGCTCACCGCATTGGCGCTGGTGCGGCGCGACGGGCCGGGCCGGGTGGCGGGGCTCGTCGGCATCGCCGCGGCGCCCGATTTCACCGACTGGGGCTTCAGCGACGCCGAAAAGGCGATCATCCTTGCCGAAGGCGCGCTGGTCGAGGAGACGCCGTACAGCGACCAGCCCTATATGACGACGCGCGGCTTTTTCCGGTCGGGCGAGGCGAACCGGCTGCTCGATACCGAAATCCCCCTCGCCTGCCCCGTGCGTCTGCTGCATGGCGAAAAGGATAGCGATGTGCCGCCCTACATCAGCCTGCGGCTGTCGGCGGCGCTTGCGAGCGACGATGTGCAGGTGACGCTCGTCAAGGGCGGCGATCACCGCCTGTCGCGCGACACCGACATCGCGTTGCTGATCGACACGGTCGCGCGGCTCGCAACCTAAAACTAATCAACGCCTATCATATTCCAGAGGATCATCATGGCCCGCAGCGACTTTAAATTCCACGTCACCAAGCGCGTTCGCTATGCCGAGATCGATGCGCAGGCCGTGGTGTTCAACAGCCGCTACCTCGAATATTTCGACATCGGGATCACCGAATATTGGCGTGCGGCGGGCGTGTACGACCGCTGGCCGCTGCACGAAAGCCCCGAGTTTCACGTCGCGCGCGCCGAGGTCGATTACAAGGTGCCGATCCTGCTCGACGAGGAAATCGACATTTGCGTGCGCGCCTCGCGCGTCGGCACCAGCTCGATGACCTTCCTGTTCGAGCTGCATGGCGCGCGCAAGGACGACCTGCGCGCGAGCGGACAGCTCATCAACGTGCATGTCGCCGAGGCGCAGGGTGCGCCGGCGCCCGTGCCGGACGAATTCCTATTCCTGTTCGAAGCGTTTGAAGAACGGGCTCTTCGCGCCTAATATGGCGCCATGATCAAATATCTTCACACGATGATCCGCGTGTCGGATCCCGATGCCACCGTCACCTTCTTCAAGCTCATCGGGCTGGAGGAAACGCGCCGTTTCGACGACGAGAAGGGCCGCTATACGCTGATCTTCCTCGCCGCCCCCGGTCAAGGCGACGTCGCCGAGGTCGAGCTGACCTATAATTGGCCGCCCGCCGACGGCAGCGCGCCCGAGGACTATACGGGCGGGCGCAATTTCGGACATCTCGCCTACCGCGTCGACGACATCTATGCGACGTGCCAGCGGCTGATGGACGCCGGGGTGACGATCAACCGCCCGCCGCGCGACGGCCATATGGCGTTCGTGCGCTCGCCCGATGGCATTTCGGTCGAGCTGCTGCAGGAAGGCCATCTTCCGCCGCAGGAACCCTGGGCCTCGATGCCCAACACCGGCGCCTGGTAGAAACCGCGCGATGCCGGGCCTGTTGATCAACATCGACGTGCCCGACCTCGCCGCTGCCGAACATTTCTACACCAATGCGCTGGGACTGACCGCGGCCCGGCGGTTCGACCACGACATCGTCGAGCTGACCGGCTGCGAGGTGCCCATCTATCTGATCGCCAAGCCCGCGGGGTCGGCGATCGGCCCCGGCGGCGGCGACTTTCGCCGTTACGACCGGCACTGGACGCCGGTGCATCCCGACTTTTCGGTCGCCAATCTTGATGACGCCATCGCGAGCGCACTGGCCGCGGGCGCGGTGCAGGAGGGCGAGACATTGGACCTGCCCTATGGCAGACAGGCGATGTTCGCCGATCC
>NZ_DATFFD010000133.1:0-21231 GCF_035250425.1 Sphingopyxis sp. | reverse complement strand
GCCCGATGCGACCGGCTGGGGCGCCGACGCGAAGATCATCGATGCGGCGGGCAAAACCGTGATGCCGGGCCTCATCGACATGCACACCCATGTCACCTATCCCGACCGCGCGTCGCCGTTCGACGAGCAGGGCAGCGAAGGCGCCGGGACGCTGCGCGGCCAGCGCAACCTTCGCTATTTTCTCGAATCCGGCTTCACTTCGGTTCGCGACCTCAACGGCGTCAGCAATGCGCCGTTCCTGCTCAGCCAATGGAGCGCAGCGAACATGATCCCGGCGCCGCGCGTCTTCGCCGCGGGCTGGATCATCACCGGCACCGGCGGTCACGCGACCGAGCGCCCAGTTATTCCCAGCCACGGTCCCGACTATGCGAAGGAAGTCGATGGTCCCGACGCATGGCGCCACATGGTGCGCAAGGCGTTCAAGGAAGGCGCGAGCGTCATCAAGATCGCAAGCCATTTCGCACCCGACGAAGTGCGCGCCGGAATCGAGGAAGCGCATCTGCTCGGGATCAAGGTCACCTGCGACTGTGAGACCATCTACACCGAGATGGCGGTCGACGCGGGCATCGACATGATCGAGCATCCATTGCCGCGCTCGGACGCCGCGATCGCCAAGATGGCGAAAAAGAAGATCGCCGCCGTGCCGACGCTGCAGGTCTACCAGAATCTGCTCGACCGCGCCGGCGGCTTCTATGGTTCGACGTCGCGCCGCTTCACCATGACCAGCCAGGGCAATTTCGACGAGTTCAAGAAGATGAAGGCCGCCGGCATCGTCATGGGGATCGGCACCGATACGATCGGCGATGCGAGCCTCATGGTTCCGAACAGCTATATCGCCGAGCTCAAATGGTTCGTGCGCGGCGGCTATTCGGTGACCGACGCCTTGAAAGCGGGAACGATCGTCAACGCCCGCCTTCTCGACATGGGCGACGAGCTAGGCAGCATCGAGCCCGGCAAGCTTGCCGACATCATCATCGTCAACGGTCGTCCCGACGAGAATCTCGACGATCTCGCCAAAGTCGAGCAGGTCATCAAGGACGGCCAATGGCTGATCAGGGACGGCGAACTCGCCACCCCGCGTCATGTCTCGACCCCGCTCGTCAAGCCCTCGCCCCCGGCGGACGTGAAGTGACGCGCCGCGCGTCGTTTCCGGCCGTTTAGGGAAGGCGCGCGATGGACGTGACCGACGCTGCCGCCGGACGCATCGAACCGACGCGCCGCGAGACCGCGCGCGCGCTCGGCTCGGCGATGATCGGTAACTGGTTCGAGCTCTTCGATTTCATCATCTACGGCTATTTCGCAGCGCAGATCGGGCATGCGATGTTTCCCGAGGCCGACCCGGTGACGATCATCCTGTCGAGTTTCGCGACCTATGGCGTCGGCTTCGTCATGCGGCCCGTCGGCGGCGTCGTGCTCGGGCATTTCGGTGACCTCTACGGCCGCAAGAGCGCGCTCGTCTTCACCATGTTGCTGATGGCGGGCGCCACCGGTGCCACCGGCCTCATCCCATCCTATGCGACAATCGGGATTGCGGCGCCGATCCTGCTCGTCATTTGCCGGCTCCTGCAAGGCTTTGCCGCGGGCGGCGAATGGGGCGGCGCGACCACCTTCCTCGTCGAATATGCGCCGGCGCACCGGCGCGGCTTCTACGGCGCCCTCCAGCAATTGAGCACGAGCGTCGCGATCCTCTCGGCGCTCGGCACTTCGCTCCTGCTCAATGCACTCCTCACCGAACAGCAGATGATTGATTGGGGCTGGCGTATTCCCTTCCTGCTCGGCTTTCTCGTCGCGCCGGTCGGCTTCTACCTGCGCCGAAGCGTCCGCGAGACGCCGCGCTACCGCGCGGCGAGCGAGGACCGTTCGGCAAGCCCGATCCGCGAGGTGATCGCGCACCACCGCGGGGCGGTCGCCAATGTCTTCGGCGTCGCGATCATCTGGTGCGTCGCGGGCTATACATTTGGTGCCTTTCTTATCAGCTATGCGACCGAGCTTCTCCACATCGAGCGCGGCACGGTCCTTCTCGCGATAACCGTCGGCACGCTCGTCAACCTCGCCGTCATCCCGCTCGCCGGGCATCTCTCGGACCGCTTCGGGCGCAAGCCCTTTCTCGTCGCGAGCGCAACGGGCTTCCTCCTCTTCGTCTTTCCGCTCTTCCACGCAATGGCGACCTACCAGGCGCCCTGGACCATCTATGCGACGGCGATCGCGGCGGGGATCTTAAGCGGCCTCTACAGCGGCTGCGCGCCGACTTTCCTGTGCGAACTTCTGCCCACCCGCGTGCGCTATTCTGCTCTGTCGGTTGGCTACAATGGCGCGGTGATGCTCTTCGGCGGCTTCGCGCCCTTCATCGCGACCTTGCTTATCCAGCAGACGGGCGCGCTCGCGGCGCCCGCCTTCTACGTCATGTCGGCCGCCGCGCTGACGCTTGTCTTCCTGCTTCGACTGAAAGCGCCCGATCAGGCCACCGCGCTCGATCGCTAGCCGCCAACAACCAACCAAGAGGGTCCCGACTTATGAAACGACTGGCTGCCGCCGCCGCCTTCGCGTGGCTGATGACGACGAGCGCCGCGATCGCTGGCCCGGTTCCGACGCCGAAGGAGGTGCTCGGGCACGACATGGGCGAGGACCGCTATGTCGCGAGCTACACCGAGACCGCGATTTACTGGAAGCGGCTTGCCGAGGTCAGCGACCGGATCAAGCTCGTCGATATCGGTCCGACCGTCGAGAAGCGGCGCCAGCTCATGGCGATCGTCTCCTCGCCCGAAAATCTCGCGATGCTCGACAAATATAAGGATATTTCGGAGCGGCTCGGTCGCGCCGAGGGGCTGACCGACGAGCAGGCGCAAACGCTCGCCGCCGAGGGCAAGGCGGTAATCTGGGTCGACGGCGGAATCCATGCCAGCGAGACGCTCACCCACTCGGCGATCATCCAGCAGGTCTACGATCTCGTGAACAGCGACGACGCCGAGGCGAAGCGCATCCGCGACAATGTCATCATCCTGTTCGCCGCCAACAATCCCGACGGGCAGGAGCTGGTCGCGAATTGGTATATGCGGATCAAGGATCCGGCGAAACGTGAGGCGGGCTTCGAAAGCCTGCCTAAGCTCTATCACGCCTATGTCGGCCACGATAACAACCGCGATTTCTACATGGCCGAGATGCCCGAGACGCAGAATATCACCCGCGTCCTGTTCCGTGACTGGCGTCCGCAGGTCGTGCTCAACCAGCATCAGACCGGCCCCGCCGGCACCGTCGTCTTCATCCCGCCCTTCCGCGACCCGTTCAACTTCAACTTCGATCCGCTCGTGATGACGAGCCTCGAAGAGGTTGGCGCGGCGATGCAGTCGCGGCTGCTCGCCGAAGGTAAACGCGGCGGCACCTCGCGCGACGGGGCGCATTACGACACCTGGTACAACGGAAATCTGCGCTCGATCTCCTATTTCCACAATGCGATCGGCATCCTCACCGAGACGATCGGCAAGCCGGTGCCGATCGTCATCGAACTTGTCCCCGAGCGCCAGCTCCCGGGCAACAACCAGCCCGCGCCGATCGCGCCGCAGAAATGGCATATCGGCCAGTCGCTCGAATACAGCATGACGATCAACCGCGCGGTGCTGAGCTATGCCGCCGCGAACCGCGAGAAGCTGCTCTTCAACATCTACCGCATGGGTGCGAACAGCATCGCGCGCGGCAGCAAGGACAGCTGGACGATGACGCCGACCCGCATCGCCGAGATGCACGCCGCCTCGGCGGCGACCGGTGCCAAGCCCGTCGCGACGCGCACGCGCGGCAGCAGTTCGATCGACCCGCGCTTCTATGGCGAGGTCATGACCAATCCGGCCAATCGCGACGCGCGCGCTTATGTGATCGATCCTGCGCAGCGCGACTATCCGACCGCGATCCGTTTCCTGAATGCGCTCATCAAACTCGGCGTCGATGTCGATCGGTCGAGCGCGCCGTTCACGGCGAACGGAAAAGATTATCCGGCCGGCACCTATTTCGTGCGCACCGCACAGGCTTATCGGCCGCATATCCTCGATATGTTCGAGCCGCAGGATTATCCCGAGAATTTCGAATATCCCGGCGGGCCGCCGATCCCGCCCGCCGACGCGACCGGCTATACGCCCGCCTTCCAGATGGGCGTCGCCTTCGAGCGCGTTCTTGATGCGCTCGAGGTCCCGTCAACGCGTGTCGGCACCGTTCTTTCAAACCGCCCGGGCCGCATCGTCGGCGAGGGCAAGGCCGGTTATCTCGTCGGCCACGGCGCCAACAACAGCTTCATCTTGTCGAACCGCCTGTTGAAAGCCGGACAGCCGGTTTCCTGGCTGACCGCGCCGCTGGGCGTTGCCGGCGGCCCGGCCGAACCCGGCGCGCTGTGGGTTCCCGCGAGTCCCACGGCGACACCCATCGTCGAGGCTGCGGCCAGCGAACTCGGGCTCGATATCGAACGCGCGGCAGCGGCGCCGGTCGGCGACCGCACCGCGATGAAGCGTCCGCGGATCGCGCTCGTCGACATCTACGGCGGGCTGATGCCGACCGGATGGATGCGCTGGATCTTCGACCAGCATGAATTTCCTTTCACGATCGTCTATCCGCGGCAGCTCGACGCCGGGAAGCTTCGCAAGGATTTCGATGTCGTCATCCTGCCGCACGCGGCGTTCCAGCTCCAGGCTGCGCGCGCGAGCGGCGACGGCATGTTCCGCGGTCGCGGCGACGACAAGCAGCCCAAGCCCGAGGAAATCCCCGCCGAATATCGCGCTTGGCTGGGCACGGTTACCCCCGGCAAGACCATCCCGGCGCTGAAGGCCTTCGTCGAGGACGGGGGTTCGCTGATCGCGATGGGCGGGTCGGCGCAGGCGCTCGCGCAGGCGATGGACCTGCCGGTCGAGGATGCGGTCGCCGAAACGGTCGATGGCAAGACCGCGCGCCCGCCGCGCAGCAAATTCTATGTGCCGGGGGCGCTCGTCGAAGCGTCGGTCGACCGCGCTTCGCCCTTCGCTTACGGTATGCCCGACAAGGTCGATCTCTTCTTCGACGACAGCCCGGTGTGGAAGCTCAAGCCGGGTGCGACCGGCGTCCAGGTCCCGGTGCGCTTTGCCGGCGTCCCGAAACTCAAAAGCGGCTGGGCGCACGGTCTCGACCGGCTCGATGGCGCAGCCGCGATCGTCGAGGTCGATCGCGGCAAGGGCCGGATCGTCCTGATCGGGCCCGAGGTGGCGCTCCGCGCGCAAACCCACGGCGCGTTCAAGCTGTTATTCAACGCCATCTATCTGGGCGCGGGCCATGGCGCGCGCTGAGGCGAGAACAAAGGCGCGCGCGGGAGGACATAGCGAAACCGCGGCGGCGTCCGCGCGGGCGGCCGAGGCGCCGGCAAAGCGCGCGCACGCGCTCCAGGATTTGAGCTGGCCCGAGTTTCGCGCGCGGCTCGCCGGCAACCCGCCGATCCTGCTTCCGCTCGGGAGCCAGGAACAGCAGGGGCCGCATGCACCGATGGGCGATTATGTGCTTGCCGAGCAGCTCGCGCTGGCGGCTGCCAAACGCGCGGGCGCGATCTGCGCGCCGGTGCTGCCTTTCGGCCATGCCGATTTCTTCCGCGGCGCGGCGGGCGGTGTCCAGCTTCGCGCGGCAACCTTCACCATGCTGCTCGAGGATATGGTCACCGCTTTCCTCGATCATGGTCTGAGCCATATCATCATTTGTAACGGGCACTCTACCAACGCGCCGCTGATCGCGCAGGTCGCGCAGAAGGTGCGGCGCGAGCGCGGCATCATGATCGCCTCGCTCAACCTCTGGCGGATGATCCCGGACAGCCTCTGGGACGAGGTGCATGGCGCGGGAAGCGCGCGGGCGCGCGGGCATGGCGCCGATCCCGTAACCTCCGTCGGTCTGCATCTGACCCCCGAACTCATGCGCATGGGCGCGGCGCGACCGGCGATGCGCTCGAAGGTGTTCGGCCTGCCGTCGACGAGCCAGTTCGCGGGCGTGACCTTCGACGGCTTCGAAGTCGCGCTGCCGCTCGATGTAACCGAAGTCGCGTCGAACGGCGTCGGCGCGGGTGATCCGACGCTCGCTTCCGCCGCGGCCGGCGAGCGCTTCACCGACTGGATCGTCGGCGCGGTCGCCGACTTCATTGCGCATTTCCGGCGCTGCGATCCGGCGCGTCCGCACCTCGGGCCACAAGCATCATGAGCGATCCGAGCGCAGACCCGGCGCTGGCAGCGGCGCGCGAGCAGCTTCTCGGTGCAGCGAAGGGCGCCGCTGCGGTGCGGGCCTTCTTCGATCCCGCGACTTCGACCATTTCCTATGTCGTCCACGATCCGGCGACGATGCGCGGCGCGGTCATCGACAGCGTTCTCGACTATGATGCGGCCTCGGGGCGGACTTCGACCGCGTCGGCCGAAGCGATCGTCGCACATGTGCGCGAATCCGGCATCACGATCGACTGGCTGCTCGAGACCCATGCGCATGCCGACCATCTGTCGGCGGCGCCCTGGCTTGGGAATATCCTCGGCGGCACGATAGCGATCGGCGAGCATATCCGCGACGTCCAGGCGGTGTTCGGCGACATTTTCAACGCCAGCGCCGAGTTTCGCCGCGACGGTTCGGACTTCGGCAGGCTCTGGGCGGATGGCGAACGTTTTGCGATCGGCAACCTCCCGGTCACCGTGCTCCACGTCCCGGGCCATACGCCGGCATGCGTCGCCTATGCGATCGGCGACATTGTCTTCGTCGGCGATACGATGTTCATGCCCGACTACGGCTCGGCGCGCGCCGATTTCCCGGGAGGCGACGCGGCGCAGCTCTTCCGCTCGCTGCGCCGCATCCTTGAGCTCCCCGGTGATACGCCGCTCTTTCTGTGCCACGACTATCTGACCGCCGATCGGCAGGCGCATTGTTGGGAAACCACGGTTGCGGCGCAGCGCACGGACAATGTCCACGCGCGCGACGGCGTTACGGAAACCGAGTTCGTCGCCCGGCGCCGCGCCCGCGACGCGGGGCTGTCGATGCCCGCGCTGCTGCTGCCCGCGGTGCAGGTGAACATGCGCGCCGGACGCCTGCCTCCCGCCGAGGATAATGGCGTCGCCTATCTCAAGATACCCATCGACCGGCTGTAGGCGCCGGCCCCCTGAACCCCGGCGAACGGAGAGACTATGACCATCAGAACCCTGACCCCGACGCTTAGCGTGTCGCCGCAGATCGGCCCCGCCGATGTCGCCGGGCTAGCCGCGTCGGGCATTCGCGCGATCATCTGTAATCGCCCTGATGGCGAGGAACCGGGGCAGCCCACGGCCGCCGCCGTCGCCGCCGAGGCCGAGGCGCACGGCCTTCGCTTCGTCCACATCCCCGTCGTTTCGGGAACGATCGACGAGGGCGATGCCGCCGCGATGGCGCGCGCGCTTGCCGACCTTCCGGCGCCGGTGCTCGCCTATTGCCGTTCGGGCGCACGGTCCGAGCAGCTCACCGGCAAGGCGGCGGCAAGGGGCGGCGATGGCAGCGTCGCGCGCTACGATGTCGTCGTGATCGGCGGGGGTAGCGCGGGGCTTGCAGCTGCCGCGAGTATCCTGCGCCGCCGCAAGGGCGTGTCGGTCGCGATCGTCGAGCCGAGCGAAGACCATTATTACCAGCCGGGATTCACGATGGTCGGCGGCGGCATATTCGCGGCCGAGGCGACGCGGCGAGGCGAGGCGGCGCTGATCCCCGAAGGCGCCGAATGGATCCGCGGCGCGGCAGCTGTTTTCGACCCCGCCGGGAACCGCGTCACGCTCGGTGACGGGCGGGTGATCGGCTACCGCGCGCTGGTCGTCTGCCCGGGCCTGAAACTCGACTGGGATGCCATTCCGGGGTTGACCGAAGCGCTGGGCGCGGACGGAGTGACCTCCAATTATCGCTATGATCTGGCGCCCTACACCGATCGGCTGGTGCGCCGATTACGCGGCGGCCGGGCGCTCTTCACCCAGCCGCCGATGCCCATCAAATGCGCGGGCGCTCCGCAAAAGGCGATGTATCTCTCATGTCATCGCTGGGAGAGCGCCGGGCTGCTCGGGCAGATGGACGTGCAATTTCATACCGCGACGCCGTCGCTTTTCGGCGTGGCCGCCTATGTGCCGGCGCTTGAGAGCTATATTGCACGCTACGGAATCGACCTGCAGCTCGAATCACGGCTCGTGTCGATCGACGGCGCGGCGAAGGTCGCGCTGTTCGAGCAGCGTCGCGGCGACGCCGTTCACCGCGTCGAAGAGCGTTTCGACATGATCCATGTCGTGCCGCCACAGGTCGCCCCCGAATTCATCGCCTCGAGTCCGCTCGCGGCGCCTTCGGGCTTCGTCGCGGTCGACGAGGCGACGCTCCGCCATCCCCTCCATGCGAACGTCTTCGCGCTCGGCGACGTCGCGGCGACGACCAACGCCAAGACCGCCGCGGCAGCGCGCAAGCAGGCGCCGGTCGCCGCGCTCAACGTCCTCGCGGCGCTCGACGGCGCCCCCCCGGTCGCCGTTTATGACGGCTATGGAAGCTGCCCGCTCACCGTCGAGGCGGGCAAGATCGTGCTCGCCGAATTCGGTTATGGCGGCAAATTGCTCCCGACCTTTCCCAAATGGCTGATCGAGGGGACGCGGCCTTCGCGCCTTTCCTGGCTGCTCAAGGAAAAGATCCTGCCGCCCGTCTATTGGCACGGCATGCTGCGCGGCCGCGAATGGCTGGCGGCGCCGCGACCGATCGGTTCGGGCGGGTGACGCTCGATCCGCTCCAATATCTGCTTGGCGGTCTGTCGGGCGGCATCGTCGGCTTCACGCTCGGCCTCGTAGGCGGCGGCGGCTCGATCCTCGCCGTGCCGCTGATGGTCTATCTTGTCGGCGTCGCCAGCCCCCATGTCGCGATCGGAACGAGCGCGCTCGCCGTCGCCGCCAACGCCGCCTCGGGACTCGCGCAGCACGCGCGCGCTGGGACGGTCAAATGGCGCTGCGGCTTTCTCTATGCGGGAAGCGGGGTTGTGGGGGCGCTGGCCGGGTCGATGATTGGCAAGGCGATCGACGGGCAGAAGCTGTTGTTCCTGTTCGCTCTGCTGATGCTCGGCGTCGGGGTGCTGATGCTGCGCGGACGGAATAATCCCGGGGTGGAAGGCGCGGCCTGCAATCGTCACAACGCCCCAAAGGTGCTCGGCTACGGCCTCGGCACCGGCGGCTTTTCGGGCTTCTTCGGCATAGGTGGCGGTTTCCTGATCGTACCCGGGCTCATCGCATCGACGAGGATGCCGATCCTCAACGCCGTCGGCACCAGTCTCGTCGCGGTGACTGCCTTCGGTCTCACCACGGCGCTCAGCTACGCCGCCTCGGGGCTCGTCGACTGGACGCTCGCGAGCGTGTTCATCGTGGGCGGGCTCCTCGGAGGCATCGTGGGCGCCCGCGCCGCGCGCACGCTGTCGAGCCGCGGCTCGCTATCCACGATCTTCGCCGGACTGATCTTCGCGGTTGCCGCCTATATGCTCGTCCGCAGCGCAGGCGCGCTTCTTGCCGGTGCCGGCGGTTGATGTCCGACCGGTGCAGCTCGATGCTCATATCGCGTCTTCCTGCTGAAGCCATGCAGCCCCAACATCCCGACGACGGAGAGGCTTTATCATGACCGCGCCGAACCCTGGCTTCGCAGCACCCGATGGGCGCAGCGGATGCGACGCGCCGCCACGCGGGCTTGCGCGCTGGAAGCTCGTCGGGCCCGGCATCGTCGTTGCCGCGACCGGCGTCGGCGCGGGCGATCTCGTCGCGACCCTCGTGGCGGGCGCACGCTTCGGATATGCGTTGCTCTGGGCGGCGGTCATCGGCGGTATCGTCAAGATCGCGCTCGCCGAGGCGACCGGCCGCTATCATCTCGCGACCGGCTCGACAATCCTCGAAGGCTGGCGCTCGCTCGGCCGCTGGACGGGCTGGTACTTCGGCATCTACATCATCCTCTGGGGCTTCGTGTACGGCGGCACTGCGATGAGCGCGACGGCGCTGCCGTTGTCGGCGCTCTTCCCTGGCCTGCTGCCCTTCTGGGCCTGGGGCGCCCTTTCGGGCCTGCTCGGGGCCACATTCGTGCTGCTCAATCGTTATGCGATCTTCGAAGCAGCGATGAAGCTGTTCATCGGCATCATGTTCGTCGTGGTCGTCGGCCTCGCTATCCTCGTCGCGCCAAACTTCGGAGAGGCGCTGGGTGGCCTTGTCCCGCGCCTTCCAGACGGATCGGTGATCTACACCCTCGGTCTGATCGGCGGCGTCGGCGGCACGATCACGCTCGCCGCCTATGGCTATTGGGTCAACGCCAAGGGTTGGAATACCACGGCCTGGATGGGGATGATGCGGTTTGACAACCGCGTCGCCTATATCGTGACCGGCATCTTCGTCGTCGCCATGCTCATCGTCGGCGCCGAGCTGCTCCATGCCGCGCAGATCAGCCTCGCCGACGGTGATCGTGGTCTGCTCGACCTCGAGGCGGTGCTCGCCGACCGGTTCGGGTCGCGGGTGGCGACGATTTTCCTGATCGGCTTTCTCGCCACCACCTTCTCCTCCATCCTCGGCGTCTGGCAGGGCGTATCGCTGCTGTTCGCCGACTTTGTGCGCAATATGCGCGGCACGCATGTGGCGGGCGACCGCACCGACCTCGAGACCAGCCCGGGTTTCCGCTTCTATGTGCTGTGGCTGACTTTTCCGCCGATGATCTTGCTCATGCTCGGCCAGCCCTTCGCACTCATCATCGCCTATGGCGCGTTCGGCGCCTTCTTCATGCCGTTCCTCGCGCTTACGCTGATCTGGCTGCTCAACGGGCGGGCGGTGCCGCGCGAATGGCGTTCGGGCTGGCTCTCAAACCTCCTTCTCGCGCTCGCATCGATCCTGTTCGTCGTTCTTTGCGCGCACCAGATCTCGTCGATGCTCTAGCGAACGGCGAGCGAACTTTCGCTGGCGCAAAGTCAACCGAATCAGGGCCCAAACGCAGCCCGGCTAAGCGGCGAGCTGCATCGTTCGCTGTTTGGCGGCGCCCCGCGCAAGCAGTCGCTCGATCTCGTCGGAGGTCCGCTGAACCGCGAGCTTCAGCGCCTCGTCGATATGGACATAGTCTTGCGTCACATTCTGCGAGGCATGACCCAGCATCGCCCGGATCGTAAGTTCAGAAAATCCGAGGTCGCCGGCAACGCTTCCGAAGGTGTGGCGAAGAGTGTGCGGCGTGACGCCTTTGATCCCTGCCAGGCCGCACACCCGCTTCAGGCAATCGCTGACCGCGGTGAACGGGCCTTCCCCAATCGCCGATGGAAACAAGTGCGGGTTGCCGGCAATCTCCGCCTGCGCTTCGAGCACACGGATTGCGGCGGGCCCAATCGCACGAATTTGCGCGCCGCCCTTGGTGTCGGGAAACATGACATAGCCGCGATCGGGGTGCAGCCAGCTGCGGTGCATCGCTTGGCCTTCCTGACGGCGATAGCCGGTCAGAAGCAATGTGCGCAGCACGCCAAGGGCGACCGGGTTTTCCCCGCTGGCCTCGGCATAGGCGATTGCCTTTCCGAGCATCTCGATCTCGGCGGCGCTCAGGCGCCGGGTTCTTTTCTTTCCGGCGAGTTTCTTGGCCCCAAGCGTCGGATGGGTTTCGAGAAGGCCCTTGTGCTTGGCGTGGCCGAGGATCGCCTGGAGCGTGCCGACGCAGCGACCTGCCACGCCGGGACCACCCGTCGCCTTTCCGCCTCGGCCTCCTGTCCGGGGCTTTGCAGTCTTACCGTTCTTCACATCGGTCTGCATTTGCTCGACGACCGCAATTGTCAGATGCTTGACGATGCGATTGCCGATTAGGGGGCCGATATGCGTGCGGATGCGGCTCTCATCCAGATCGAGCGACGATGTCTTGATGGGCACGTTCTTGCGGCCAAGAATGTTGCCGGCCCGCGCTTCGGTTAAGTACCAGTCGCACATTTCCGATACTGTCATGCCTTTACGAGCCTGCCGCGTCTTGTCGGCGGGATCTTCTCCAACAATGACCTCGGCCAGCTTAAGCTTCGCAAGATCACGGGCTTGGTCGACAGTCAGCACGCCAAAGCGCCCGAGGTTCATACGGCGCTTGATGCCCTCGGCATTTCGATACTGGACGACAAAGGTCTTGATGCCCGACGCCATGATCCGAAGACCGAAGCCCTTTACCTCGGTGTCCCACAGAATGACCTGTTTCGTTTTTGGGGGAACGAGGGCGTCTATGGCCCGCTTGGTCAACTTCACTATCGGCATGCGCACCTCCTGCTGGAGACACAGCCTCGGAAATCGCCAGTGTCTCCAATGTGTCTCCAAATTTGCGGAAAATGGGGACGGCCGCAGGATACATTAGGTCAAAAAGGTTTTCAATAAATTGCGTAAAAATAGTGGGATAGCGCAGTATCGGAAGGTATCGAAAAGGTAGACCGGCAAGTTGCCAAGGTTGGGGTCGAGGGTTCGAATCCCTTCGCCCGCTCCAGTTTTCCTAGATAAATCAGTGAGATAACCGCCTTCAAGGCGAGGCGATTTTGCGCCTTCGATCTGTGTCGCCACCATGTCGCCACGGGGATGTAAACCAAGGGCCGCGATTTTCACTTCGGAGATGCCGAGTGAGTGGACTCCTTGCGGCGCAGCCAGCGTCTCAAAAGTCGGCTCGCAAGTGCCCGCACATCGGCGTCCATGCTCTCGACACTCACGTTCGCCAACTTTATCGCCTTCGCCCTTTCAAGGAAATCGAGGCTTTCGGCCTCCGCCTGTGAGAGCATCACGATGTCGGCGGAAGGGAGTGCCGATTTGATCTGCGCCTTGCAGTCGATAGCAAACTTGCTGGACGCGAAATCCGTCGAGCGATGCACCAGTAATAGGTCAATGTCACTCGGTCGGGTCTTGCCCTTGAAAAACGAGCCGAACCCATAAACCGTAAGGCTCTCGGTCAAAGGAGGCCTCGCTTCTTGTAGCGCTGCTCGTCCCAGTCACTGAGATAGGCCCAGAAATCGGGTCGATTGAGCGCAGCCATAAAATCCCGGATGCTAAAGAGACCGACCTGCTCGTCACGGCATTGCATCTTGAGGTCGTCCGAATATCCGCACCAGTTGGACGAGATGATAATCACATCCAATTTTCCGAGCTTAGTGGTCGTTTCCAGATACTCAGCAGCGCCGTAGGAATAGCACTCGCAAATGAAAGCTTCGAGCACGGTGCCATCGGTCTTGATTAGCCTGTATCTTCCCTCTCCCAATGCCTCTAGGTCGCGCACGCGGCTGTGCGCGCGCATTCGTTGTTCAAAGAAGTCGAAGTGGCCATAGTAGCTCGGCCAAGGGAACGCTTCACTATGCGCTGGCATGCAGGGTCTCTTCAATCAGGTCAGCAAAAGCCTTTGGGAAGCGGACAACACCTTCGTAAGCAATCTCGTCTGCCACCCAACGCTCATAACTGCGAGCGTGGATTTGAAATTCTGCGATGACCCCTTGTTCCGCAAGAGTGAAAGCCTGGACGCCTTCGTTTAGAACTTCAGTGATGCGGCGATTATTCGGTACGATCGTCCCCAGTCGCTCAGAAAGCCAAACAGCATAGGCTGCATCGTTATTCGGGTTCTTGCGCGCGAAATCGGATAGTGGGCCGTAGCTCAACCAAACCTGATGGTTGGCGGCAAGCAGCGGCGAAATTTCACGCGCTATCGCCTGCTTGTCGGTCGCTGGTACTGGATGAAGCCGCAATCGAACGAAGGCTTCGTGAGCAGCCTTGATCTGGTGCAAAAATTCGACCGGAAATCGGCCCTCATTTTCCGCGCGATCAATCAGGCTGTGATGAGTGGGGCACAGAAGAATCAGATTCTGATAGTCATCCCGCTCTTGCGGGGTCTGTGCTGCATTATGGCGGTTCGCGCCGGGTTGGTCGCCGCAAATATGCGCCATCTCGCCCAATGTGTAAGGAGCAAATTCACCGGCTTCGCTGAATGTCAGTCGCTGTCGACAATCAGGAAATGCACATAGCCCGCCCGAAGCTGACCACAGAATTTTTATTTATTTTTGGCTGATTGCCATCGTCGCTACCGCTTCATTCCGTCTACGCTCCAAGTTTATGGGGATCGTTGGCAAAAGGCGGCTTGCCGTGGGCCTGCCGGAACGAGGCGATAAGCTCTGTCTCGACTTCGACCGGGATGCGCTCCGGTGTCTCCTTCCACCCTACAGTCAGCTGGTCTGGGGAAGCCAACTGCCAAATCAGGCGTCCGCCCCAATGCCCGACGGGCTTCCCTGCGCCGAAATCTGCATATTGCGTGAGACGACGCCGTAGTTGGTCGGCTTTCCCGATGTAGACTACTTCTGCGCCCTCGACCCAGTTGGCAGCCAGCGCGTCCAATGTGACAGACGGGTCTTTGCCCTTGAACCAGCCGCCGCAACTGCGGTCGGAGAATGCGATGGGGCTTTCTGCCCTGTAGGCGACGACATAAACGCCACCCGTAGTCGGACAGCCGCTCGTTCGAATGGCTGCGAATGGCAGCCAGCCGGTGAAGCCTGCCTTTTCAAGATTCGACCGCGTAAACATCATGGCGGCGAATTAGCACATTTTCTCAGCGACGCAGGCTGTTTCAATGCATCTCTGTCATGCGGGGCGATTCATGCGCGACACGATTTCGCCGAAAAGTTCGGCTGTATCGCGATTCAAGGCAGCAGCTATAGCCGTGAACTCGATGACATCGATCCGCCGCTCGCCTCGCTCAATGTTGCTGATGTAGGACTGGCCATCGCAACACGCTGAAGAGGCGGGGGGTGAGCGCGTGTTCAGAAATCGGCCGATAGCTGAAGGCTGTGCGGCGGCGGTGCAGTTTCTTCGAGCCCGACGCTATGCCCGGCATAGAGCGTCAGCCAGTCGAGCGGCTTCAGCGCGAGCGAGACGCTGTAGAGCAACTCGTCGGCCTTGGTCCTGCCCGACGCGCCGCGGCGCGAAACATCCTGACGGCAATGCGTCGTCTGGATGCCCGCATTGAGTTCGGCAAAGCGGCGCCCGGCGCCCTCCCTGAAAATTTGCAATTTCCTCCCTTTCGGCGAAGGGGGATCGTGCGCGCGCGTTAAAGATTCGGCGCGGCCAGGGCGCGGGCTCAGCCTGCCGAGAAGTTCAGCGAGACCAGGGCAAAGACCAAGAGAAGAGCCACGGCTGTGAACAACGCCGTGAGCGCCGTGAACAGGATCGCGCTCGACGGCCGCCGCGCATAGAGTTCGTTGGTGTCGCTCGCGGTCGCCGCATTGTCCCTATCATCCGCTTTGTCGTCGGGGGCCGCTTTGAGCAGCGCTGCGCTGATCGCGCTCGCGGGGACGGGCGTCAGGAACTCGCACCCGAAGAGCCTGTCATCTTGGCGAACGACGCGCGCGGGGGCGGCGCCGAGTTCGGGCAAGACCAGCAGGAATGTCTCGCCAATGGCAAAGCCCGCACCGGTCTCGATCAGCAGGCCGGTCCGCGACAGGTTGCGGATGATCACGGCGGATTCGGCCGTGGCCGTGCGCGCGGCAACATCGAGCCGAAGGGTGCGGCGGCGCGTTCGCCTGCGATCGGTCGTTTCGCCGGGATCCGCGATATGGGCCAGCAGGGCTCTCACCACCAACATCTCCTTCGGTGAACAATATCGCCCGGCAACCCTTAACATTGCATTTTCGCCGATGTTTTCAGAATACCCGTTGCAGGGGATCGACCTGATTAAGAGCGTATCGGAATCGCTTAACGCCGCGCGGGGCGCCGGGCTGATTTGCTGCCTGGAGCGCGCGCTGGATGCGATGAACTGTGTAAATTTGTGGTTCTAATCGGGACGGGAACACGACCTCCGCGGCGGGTGATCCCGATGAGCTCTCAGATTAAATCATTGAAAATGCAATGTATCTTATTCGGAAAGCTGTGCAGAGAGGCCGGCTGTTCAGCCAAAATTAGCGATTGCTAAAAATGTGTTAACGCGCTTGCGGAGTCGCGGGAATCCATGTTTCCTAATGGGCGGGGAAAGTCCGAGTCGCTCGGATCGTGGGTCGCACTGACATTGGTGGGAATTTTGCTGTGCCGTTTTTACGGCAGAGCGAGGTGCGTTCGAGGGAAATTGACATGGATGCTTTCGACAATCCGGCGCGGAATGGCATGACGGATCGCGAGCGCGACGGCGCATCGAATGAGCAATCGAGCCGGGCCTTGGCGGGGGGCGAGTTTCTTGCCGCCGCAGCGAATGTGACCGCCGCCGCGTCGATCATACCGCTGGCGATCCAGGCGATCCTCGTTCCCGACGCAAGCGGCCGCATCGCCCTGCCCGCCGGCGCCTCGATCGACGATATCAGGATTTCGGGCACCGACCTGATTATCACGCTGCCTAATGGGCAGGTTTTCATCATACCCGGCGGCGCGGTCGATGTTCCCGCGATCGTCGTCGATGGCGATACGGTGCCCGCGAGCACGGTGGCGCAACTGCTGGAGAATCTGGGCGAGCTGAACCCCGAAGCCGGTGTCCGCAGCTCGGGCGGCAATTTCGCCGATCCCGAAGGCCCGATCCAGGATGCCTATGCGCTCGGCGACCTGCTGCCCTATACGCAGCTTGCGTTTCCGCAGTCCGAGGACCGCGAACTGCTGCCGGCGGTTTCCGACGAAGAACCGACGATCGTCATCGTCACTCCGGACCAGCCCGCCGGGATCGCCGCCGCGACCGCGAGTGTCAACGAAGCCGGTCTTCCAGCGCGCGGAAACGAGCCCGCGGGCAGCAACAGCGCGGCAAACAGCGAAACCACAACGGGTTCGATCGTCTATGACGCCGGTGACGGGCTCGATTCGATCACGATCAACGGCACCGCAATCACCGCCGTCGGTCAAGTCATCACGACGCCTCTCGGCCAGCTGGTCATCACCAGCCTGACACCGGGCAATGTGGGATACAGCTACACGCTGACCGACAATAGCAACGCGAACGACAATCTGACCGACCCGTTCACCGTTGTCGTCACCGACAATGACGGCGACACCGCGACCGCGACGCTGACCGTATCGGTCATCGACGACGTGCCGACCGCTCGGGGCGACACCGACGCGCTCGCGGGCGGCACCCGCGGCCCCGAAACGGGCAATGTGCTGACCGGCGCGGGAACGACCAGCGGCGCGGCCGGCGCCGACACGCCGGGCGCCGACGGCGCGACGCTGACGGGTATCCGCGGCGTGGGCGAGGGCTTCTCGGCGCCCGGTACGGTGCAGGGCCAGTATGGCGCGCTGACGATCAACGCCAACGGCAGCTACAGCTATGTCCGCAATCCGGGCACGCCGGGCGGCGTCAACGACGTCTTCACCTATCGCATCGCGGACGGCGACGGCGACACGTCGACCGCGACACTGACGATCGCGATCGGCGACGCGCCCACCACGATTATTTTCGTCCCCGGCGACGGGGAAAGCGACGCCGGCACGATCGTGCGCGAGGCCGACCTGCCGGCGCGCGGCGGCGAAGCGCCCGGCTCGCAGTTCGATGGCGATGCGGCATCGACCAGCGGCACGATCACCTTTGCCGCGACCGATGGCGTGGGCAGCGTGACGATCGAGGGCGTGACCGTCACGCCGGGATCGCTGCCGCAACAGATTGTCAGCGATGCGACGGGAACGCTGGTCGTCACGGGCTATAGCTACAATGCGCAGACGGGCCAGGGTTCGATCACCTATGTCTATACGCTGAAGGACAATATTCTCGACGGCGACGGTTCGACCGTCAGCTTTGACTTCACGATCACCGATCTCGATGGCGACGCCGCTTCGGATACGCTGGATATCGACATCGTCGACGACGCGCCGGTGGCGCGTCCCGACGCCGACAGCGTGACCGAGGACGGCCCGACGGTCGCCAACGGCAATGTGCTCACGGGTTTGGGTGGCGACGACGCCAATGCGACCGACGGGGCCGCCGACACTCAGGGCGCCGACGGCGCGACCGTCACTGCGGTCACGGGCGGCACGGTTGGGGCGGCAGTGGCGGGCACTTATGGCGCGCTGACACTCAACGCCGACGGCAGCTATTCCTATGCCCTCAACAATGCGGCGCAGCCGGTGCAAGGTCTTGCGGCCGGCGAAACGCTGACCGAGGTCTTCACCTACACGATCACCGACGGCGATGGCGACACGTCAACGACGACGTTGACGATCATAATCAACGGTGCCGACGATGGTATCGCGATCAACGGCATCAACACCCAAGGCGGCGACCTGACCGTCGACGAGGATGACCTGGCCGACGGTTCGTCGCCCGACGCGGCGGCGTTGACGCAGGCAGGCAGCCTCTCGATCTCGACCCCCGACGGGCTCGGCAATGTGACGATCGGCGGGACGCAGGTCGTGACGGGCGGGGTGTTTACCGCAGGCACCGCGACGAGCCCGCTCGGCGCGATCAACATCACGGGCTTCACCCCGGTGACAGGTGCCGACGGGTCGGTGATCGGCGGCACCTTCACCTATAATTACGTCCTTGCGGACAACACGCTGACGCACAGCGTGCAAGGCCAGGACAATGTCACCGACAGTTTTGCAGTCGTGGTGACCGACAGCGATGGATCGACCGGCAGCGACAGCATCGACGTGCGCGTCATCGACGATGTCCCGACCGCGCTTCCCGATGTCGACAGCGTGACCGAGGATAGCGGAAACGGCGACAATCCGCCGGTTGCCGACGGCAATGTTCTGACGGGCTTGGGTGGCGGCGACGCCAACGCGACCGATGGGATCGCTGACATTCAGGGCGCCGACGGCGCAGTGGTCACGGCGGTGACGGGCGGCTCGCTGGGCGAGGCTTTTGCCGGCGCCTATGGCTCGCTGATGCTGGGCGCCGACGGCAGCTATCGCTATGTCTTGAACAACCAGGCGCAGCCGGTGCAAGGTCTTGCGGCCGGCGAAACGCTGACCGAGGTCTTCACCTACACGATCACCGACGGCGATGGCGACACCGCGACCGCGACGCTGACGATCATAATCAACGGCGCCGACGATGGCGTGACGATCAATGGCCTGAACGCCGAGGGCGCCGAGGTCATCGTCAACGAGGACGATCTGGCCGATGGTTCGTCGCCCGACGCGGCGGCGCTGACCCAGCCGGGCAGCTTCACCGTGTCGACCCCCGACGGGCTGGGCAATGTGACGATCGGCGGCACGCAGGTCGTGACGAACGGCGTGTTCACCGCGGGCACTGCGACGAGCCCGCTCGGACTGATCAACATCACCGGCTTTACACCCGTCATCGGCGCCGACGGGTCGGTGATTGGCGGAACCTTCACCTATAATTATGTCCTGTCGGACAACACGCTGACGCACACGAGCATCGGCGAGGATTTCGTCAGCGACAGCTTCGCGGTCGTCGTGACCGACAGCGACGGGTCGGGCGCGAATGCCAGCCTCGACGTGCGCATCATCGACGATGTGCCGACCGCCGGCCCCGACACGGACAGCGTGACCGAGGATGGTCCGCTGACCGCTGACGGTAATGTGCTGACCGGTACGGGCGGCACCGACGGCAATGCGACCGACGGCGCGGCGGATGTTCCCGGCGCCGATGGCGCGAGCGTCACGGGCGTGAGCTTCGGTGCGACGGCCGGCGCCGTGGGCGCGGGGCTGGCGGGCGCCTATGGCACGCTGACGCTGAACGCCGACGGCAGCTATTCCTATGTCCTCAACAATGCGGCGCAGCCGGTGCAGGGTCTTTCGGCCGGGCAGACGCTGACCGAGACTTTTACCTATATCATCACCGACGGCGACGGCGATCCGTCGCCGACGATGCTGACGATCATGATCAACGGCGCCGACGACGGCGTGACGATTAATGGCCTGAATGCCGAGGGCGCCGAGCTGTTCGTCGATGAAGACGATCTGCCGGCGCGCGCGGGCGAAGCGGCGGGCTCGGATACGAGCCCCGACAGCCTGACCGACAGCGACAGCTTCTCGGTGTCGACCCCTGACGGTATGGGCACGGTAGTGCTGACCAGCTTCAACGGCGTGCCGCTCGGCGCGCCGCTGACGCTCGTCGTCGCCAATGGCAGCTTCACGCCGCAATCGGTTGCGACCGCATACGGCACGCTCAACGTCACCGGCTTCACTCCCGTGACCGGTGCCGACGGTTCGGTGATCGGCGGGACATTCACCTATAGCTATACGCTGACCGACAACCGTACCGACCATCCCGCGCTCGGCGAGGACAACCGCACCGACAGCGTTGGCGTGACCGTCACCGACATCGATGGCTCGACCGCCAGCGCGACGATCGACATCCGCATCACCGACGATGTCCCCGACGCGATCGACGACGGCACGACGCAGGTGGTCGAGAACGCGCCGGTGACGATTAACGTGCTTGCCAATGACGCGCAGGGCGCCGACAGCGTCCAGCCTTCGGCGGTCCAGTTCGTCGCGGGTTCGCTCACCGGCACCGGCACGCTCGTCAACAATGGCGACGGCAGCTTTACCTACACGCCCGGCGCGCAGGAAACGGGGACGATCAGCTTCCAGTACCGCGTCTCCGACGGCGACAACGACACCGACGTCGCGACCGCGACGATCACGCTGGTCGCCGATTCGGCGCCGCAGATCCGAAACGCCACCGATCTCACGGTCGACGAGGACGGGCTTCTCGGTGCCAATGCCGACAATGGCCTCGCCGGCGAAGTGACCTCGACCGGCAGCGCGAGCGCGGCCGGGACGATCACCGTCGATTCCGGCAGCGACGTGCCGGCGGCGCTCGCCGGTTCGCTTGTCCTGAACGACAGCGGCGCGCTCGACACGCAGCTTACCGTCGGCGCCGTTCCGGTGACCTTCGCCAAGGACGGCGACGATCTCGTCGGCTCGGTCGGCGGCGCAGAGGTGATCCGCATCGCGCTGACGAGCGCGGTTGCCGGTCCCGGCGCGACCGAAGTCACCTATGGCTATACGGTCACGCTGACGCAGGCGGTCGATCAGGCGCTGCCCGGCGTCGAGGACAGCGATCTGCTCGCGGGCATCGGCTTCACCGTCACCGACAGCGACGGCACCCAGTCGTCGGGCGCGTTCGACGTCACGATCGTCGACGATCTGCCGACGCTCAGCGTCTCCGACACGCCGGTCAGCGTCGTCGAGGGCGCGAGCGTGAACGGCACATGGACGCTCGATCAGGGCGCCGACGGCGTCGCGTCGGTGCTCGTCAGCTTCGGCAGCGGCAGCGCCACGCTGGCGCTGACGCCGGGGAGCAGCGTGTCGATCGCGCAGCCGACGGGCACGCTGACGGTGG
>NZ_DATFFD010000132.1:0-3027 GCF_035250425.1 Sphingopyxis sp. | reverse complement strand
AGGGGCGTTGTCGGCCGGCGGCGCGGGCTGGCTGCACGCCGCGAGCGAGGCGATGAGAAGGGCGGCGAACGGCGTTGTGGGGCGATGTTTCATGGATGCGAAACTAGCCGCCGCGGCGCGGGCGCGCAACGCTCGTCGCTGCGGGCGCAAGAGCCGCATTTTCGCTTGGGTTTTCGGGTCCGCGACCCTATATAATCGTTATGACGGACACCCCAGAAAATACGGCGCCGGTCGCGCCCGCCAATCAGCCCAACAGCAACGCCTATGGCGCCGATTCGATCAAGGTATTGAAGGGCCTCGACGCGGTCCGCAAGCGCCCGGGCATGTATATCGGCGACACCGACGACGGCTCGGGCCTGCATCATATGGTGTTCGAGGTTTCGGACAATGCGATCGACGAGGCGCTCGCGGGGCATTGCGACCTCGTGCTGATCACGCTCAATAGCGACGGCTCGGTCAGCGTCGAGGACAATGGCCGCGGCATCCCGACCGGCATCCACGCCGAGGAAGGCATTTCGGCGGCCGAGGTCATCATGACCCAGCTCCACGCGGGCGGGAAGTTCGAGAATACCAGCGACGACAATGCCTATAAGGTGTCGGGCGGCCTGCACGGCGTCGGCGTCTCGGTCGTCAATGCACTCAGCGAATGGCTCGAACTCACGATCTGGCGCGACGGCGAAGAGCATTGGATGCGCTTCGAACATGGCGATTCGGTCGGCCCGCTCAAGGTCAACGGCCCTGCGCCAGCGGGCAAGAAGGGCACGCGCGTCACCTTCCAGGCGTCGACCGAGACGTTCAAGAACGTCCTCGAATTCGATTTCGAAAAGCTCGAGCACCGCTATCGCGAACTCGCTTTCCTGAATTCGGGCGTGCGCATCAAGCTGGTCGACGCACGCCATGCCGAGCATCTGAGCCACGATCTGTTCTACGAAGGCGGGATCGGCGCGTTCGTCCGCTATCTCGACCGCAACAAGACCGCGCTGCTGCCCGATCCGATCGCGATCAGCAGCGAGCGCGACGGCATCGGCATCGATGTCGCGCTCGAGTGGAACGACAGCTATTATGAAAATGTCCTCTGCTTCACGAACAACATCCCGCAGCGCGACGGCGGCACGCACTTGGCGGCGTTCCGCGCCGCGCTGACGCGCACATTGAACGGCTATGGCGACAAGTCGGGCATCCTCAAAAAGGAGAAGGTCTCGCTGACCGGCGAGGACATGCGCGAAGGGCTGACCGCGATCGTCTCGGTCAAGCTGCCCGATCCGAAATTCTCGTCGCAGACCAAGGACAAGCTCGTCTCGTCCGAGGTGCGCCAGCCGCTCGAAAGCCTGATGGCCGACCGGATGACCGAATGGCTCGAGGAAAATCCCGCTTACGCCAAGGCGGTGATCCAGAAGGTCATCGACGCCGCCGCGGCGCGCGAAGCCGCGAAGAAGGCGCGCGAACTGACGCGGCGCAAGGGTGCGATGGATATCGCGAGCCTGCCCGGCAAGCTCGCCGATTGCCAGGAACGCGACCCCACCAAATGCGAACTCTTCCTCGTCGAGGGCGATTCGGCAGGCGGATCGGCGAAGCAGGGCCGCGATCGGCATGTGCAGGCGATCCTGCCACTGAAGGGCAAGATATTGAACGTCGAGCGCGCGCGTTTCGACCGCATCATCTCGTCGAAGGAAGTCGGGACGTTGATCCAGGCGCTCGGCACCGGGATCCGCGACGAGTTCAACCTCGAGAAACTCCGCTATCACAAGATCGTCATCATGACCGACGCCGACGTCGACGGCGCGCATATCCGCACCTTGCTGCTCACCTTCTTCTATCGCCAGATGCCCGAGATCATCGAGGGCGGCCACCTCTACATCGCCCAGCCGCCGCTCTATAAAGTCGCGAAGGGGCGGAGCGAAGTCTATCTCAAGGACGATACCGCGCTCGAAAATTATCTTGTCGACGGCGGCATCGACGCGCTGATGTTAGAGACCACCGGCGGCGCGCGATCGGGTGCCGATCTGCGCGACCTGATCGAGCATGGCCGGCGCCTGCGCGCGCTGATGCGTTATGTCCCGCGCGGCCATAATTATGAACTCATCGAAGCGCTGGCGCTGAACGGCGCGCTCGATCCCGAGCTCGACAGCGCCGGACGGACCGCGGCGGGCGTGCGCGCCGCCGAATGGCTCAACGCCGCCGAACGTGCGCTCACCGGGGGTGCCGAGGCGAAATGGACGATCGTCGCGGTGGACGGCGGCTATACGCTCGAAAAGCGCTGGCGCGGGGTCAGCGACCATCACGCGATCGACGCCGCCTTCCTCGCGAGCCAAGAAGCACGCCGCCTGCACAAGCTCGCGAGCGAACAGGCCGACACCTACGCCCATCCGGGCCGTCTGGTGAAGGGCAGCAGCGCCGCGGCTCAAGCCGCCGAGGCGGCCGCGCTGGCCGCCGCCGATGCGGCCGAAGACGACGCCGAAGCGAGCGACAGCGATCTGCCCGCCGCGACCGCCGGCAAGGTCACGCCGATCACGCGGCCGTCCGAACTGCTCGAGGCCATCTTTGCACATAGCCGCAAGGGGCTCGCGATCAGCCGCTACAAGGGGCTGGGCGAGATGAATGCCGAACAGCTTTGGGAAACGACGCTCGATCCGTCGAACCGCTCGCTGCTGCGCGTCGAGGCCGAACAAGCGGATGTCGCGCATGAAATCTTCGAACGGCTGATGGGCGACGAAGTCGAACCGCGACGCGATTTCATTCAGACGAACGCGCTGTCGGTGGCGAATCTGGACGTATAAATTCAGTTATTATTCGGTTAAAAACCGAACAAATCGCACATCCGGACGCAAATAATGTTCAGTTTAACGCGCGGCGTCTTGCCTTGGCGGGCCGCCGCTGCTTTTGGCGCCTCCTCTGACAAGGGGATGATGTCATGCGGGTCTTTTCTGCCATGATGATGCCGGTTCTGCTCACGGTCTCGGCCGCGGCGCAAGAAGTCGAAGTCACCGACAATCCGATCGCCGACATTGTCGATGAAACAGAAACCGA
>NZ_DATFFD010000131.1:0-3388 GCF_035250425.1 Sphingopyxis sp. | reverse complement strand
CGTTCGCGGGCCGCCTTGGCGATCAACTTGGGCTCGATCGCCCCTTCGAGCATCGTGTAGCTGGAAAAGACGCGAAGGGGGACAAAGGGGCTGAAGGCCATCGAATGACGCTACAGTGACAGCACCGATTCTGCCAAGGGTTAACCCAGCAGTTCCTCGATCTCTTTGCGCAATTGTTCAGGCTTGGTCGTCGGCGCGTGGCGCGACACCGTCTTGCCATCACGTCCAACCAGGAATTTGGTGAAATTCCACTTGATCCCGCTGCCGAGCAGCCCCGTCTTTTCCTTCTTCAGATGCTTGAAGATCGGATCGGCATCGCTGCCGTTGACGTCGATCTTCGCCATCACCGGAAAGCTGACGTCATAGGTCAGCGTACAGAAATTCGCGATTTCGGCGGCGTCGCCGGGCTCCTGCGCGCCAAACTGGTTACACGGGAAGGCCAATATCTCCAGCCCGCGATCCTTATAGTCGCGGTACAATTCCTCCAGCCCTTCATATTGCGGGGTGAAGCCGCATTTCGACGCGGTGTTGACGATCAGCAGCACCTTGCCGCGATAGTCGGCCAAGGACTGCGCGCCGCCGCCGGGCAGCTTCGCCGAAAGATCGTATAATGCCATAGTCCGTCCCCTGTCTGGTCGCCCGAGCCTACGCCTCGATGCGCCCGTCGTGCAAGCGCAGCACGCGGTCCATTCGTGCGGCGAGCCGCTCGTTGTGTGTCGCCACCAGCGCCGCCGATCCATGGTCGCGTACCAGCTTGACGAACTGATCGAACACCCGGTCGGCGGTCGCCTCGTCGAGATTGCCCGTCGGCTCGTCGGCGAGCACCAGCAAAGGCCGGTTCGCGAGCGCGCGCGCCACCGCGACGCGTTGCTGCTCGCCGCCCGACAGCTTGCTCGGTTTGTGGTGGAGCCGCTCGGCCAGCCCCAGCCGCCCGAGCAGGTCGGCGGCGCGCTCCTCGGCTTCGGTCTGCCCCGCCCCGCGGATCAGCTGCGGCAGCACGACATTCTCGATCGCGTTGAAATCGGGAAGCAGGTGGTGGAATTGATAGACGAAGCCGATCTTCTCGCGCCGCGTCTTCGTCCGCTCGCCTTGCTCGAAGCGTGTGACATCCTCGCCATCGATGCGGATCGTTCCGCCGAAGCCGCCCTCCAGCAGACCTACGGCTTGCAGCATCGTCGATTTGCCCGATCCTGACGGACCGAGCAGCGCGACAATCTCGCCGCGCTTGAGCGAGGCGTTGACGCCGCGCAGCACGTCGATCGTGACGTCGGCCTGTGTGAAGCTGCGCTTCAGCTCGACCAGTTCCAGCGCGAGATCACTCATAACGCAGCACCTGCACGGGGTCGGTATTGGCGGCCTTATAGGCCGGATACAGCGTCGCGAGGAAGCTGAACACGATCACCATGACGACGATCGCTGTAATCTCGAACGGATCGGGCTTTGACGGCAGTTCGGTGAGGAAACGGATCGATGGATCCCACAGGGGCTGGCCGGTCAGGAACTCGACCCCGCGCAACACGCCCTGGCGGAAATAGAGCAGCGAGAAACCGACGATCATCCCGGCGATGGTTCCCGCGACACCGATCGAAAGCCCTATCGCCATGAAGATACGCATCACCGCGTCGCGCGGCGCGCCCATCGTGCGCAATATCGCCATGTCGCGCGTCTTTGCGCGCACCAGCATGATCAGCGACGATATGATGTTGAACGACGCGACGAGGATGATCAGTGACAGGATCACGAACATCGCGACGCGCTCGATCGACAGCGCCTCGAACAGGCTCGCGTTCATCGATCGCCAATCCGACACGACCGCCTGTGCCGCGACCTTTTCGGCGAGCGGCCGCAATATTTCGCCAACCTTGTCGGGGTCGGTCGTCTTGATCTCGATCATTCCGACCTGGTCACCGGTCAAGAGGAGCAATTGCGCATCCTCCATCGGCATGACGACATAGGCCTTGTCGAAATCATAGACGCCGATCTCGAATATCGCGGTGATCCGATAGCTGATTTCGCGCGGTACGGTGCCGAACGGCGTCGAACGACCCGCCGGATTGATGATCGTCAGGTTCGACCCGACGGTTGCGCCGAGGTTGCGCGCCAGCTCGCTGCCGATCGCGATATTGCCCGATCCGGCAGTCAGCGTGTCGAGGCTGCCCTGCAACACCTTGCCGTTCAGCGTCTCGTTCTTGCGGATGTCGGGCACCAGCATGCCGCGCACCAATATCCCCTCGACGCGTCCGCTATAGGTGCCGAGCAACGGCTGCTCGATCAGCGGCGTCGCCGACACGACGCCCGGCGTCGCCTTCGCCTGTTTCAGCACGTCCTGCCAGTCGTCGAGCCGCCCGCCGAAGCCCTGCACCACCGCATGGCCGTTCAGCCCGACGATCTTGTCGAACAGATCACTGCGTACGCCATTCATCACGCTCATCACAATCACCAGCGCCGCGACGCCGAGCATGACGGCCGTGAAGCTGAACGCCGCAGCGACGAAGATGAACCCTTCGCCGCGCTGCGGAAGCATATAGCGTTTGAAGATGGTGCGTTCGTAAGGACGCAGGATCATGGAGCGGTGTGCCTTTGCGGCGCATGAGGAATGACACGCATAGCGCCGCTTTAAGCAGCGCCGCCACCGCTGGCAATGGCCGCCGGCATGGCGTCAAACGGCAAATGATTTGCCGAATGTGTTGCCGATAGGTCACAGCGCCCGGCAAAAGCGGGGTCACGCGCCCGTCAGAGAGTGACAAAGCCCCCCTGCGGACCTACCCACGCAGCTTCTGGTTCAACGCGGCCCAAAGGCCCGGCTCCAGGGAGTGCAGACCTTTCGCCAGGTCTGCAACAAAGGGGGATGGCGAGTGTTCGTCACAGGCGCCCGGGTTTCGCAAAGCGAGGCCCGGGCGTTGTGATTCCGGCTTCACTGGCAGCAATGACGACCTTGGGGTGGTGAACCGCCATTGCCTTCCCTCGTCATCCCGGATTGAATGCGGGGATTCGGTCGACGCAAGAACCGCATAATCATTCCAAAGTTCAGGAAAGTTCAGCCTTATGCATCGCCCGGTCTGGGCCTCGCGGCGCGCTGGACGCGCCCGGCACACCCCGCCGTGGCCGCATCCGTTCGCTAGGCAGCAACCGCTTTTATCCACCAAATGAAAGAGCCGGGACAAGGGCTGGCACAGCCCGATAATGTAGGAAAGGCTTATTTGAAGGCGACGCCGGCTTTGGGGTGGGGAGCGGACGGTCTTGATCCTCCCCATCGACTTGCGATGGGGAGGTGGCAGCCCGCAGGGCTGACGGAGGGGTCGCAACCTCTCGTCAAGACGCACCGTCCCGACCCCTCCACCACCGCCTACGGCGGCGGTCCCCCTCCCCGTTCCGGGGAGGAACTAAA